>JAGRMT010000077.1 GCA_020441125.1 Roseivivax sp. | reverse complement strand
GAGGCCAGCCAGAACGGGTTGGGGCAAGTGATGCCCAGAAAGTTCGTTGTCAGATCAGCCATCGGTCAGGCTCCTTCCCGGGTTCGGGGTTGGTCATGTGGGCTGGATTGCAGCAGGATCAGGTTGTCTTCGGTATCGCGCAGCATCGCCCAGCGGACGGCCGCATCCCAGGGGGCATCGGCCGGGCCGGCGTGCGGTTGTGCGCCCGCCGCTGCCAGGCGTGCCGCCTCGGCATCGACATCGTCGCACACCAGGCACAGCGCCGGGCTGCCGCTCTTGACGCGGATTTCGTCCGGCGCTGCGAAATGCAGAAGTGTCTCGGCCCCAGGGATGCGCAGGAAGATCCAGCGCGTCGTGCCGTCGTAAGGCGCATCGGTGTGCACCGAAAACCCGAGCTTGTCGAGGTAGAAGGCCAGGGCGCGGTCCTGGTCGGCGACAGGGATCGAGACGAAGTTGACGCGCATCAGCATGGCGCTAGCCCATCAGCGCGGCGTGGATGTCCTCGGCCGCGTCGCGCCCTTCGGCCACGGCGACCACGGTCAGATCCTCGCCCGGGGTGCAGTCACCGCCGGCCCAGACCCGCTCGTGCGAGGTGCGCCCGCCGGGCCCGACGGCCAGCTTGGCACCGTCGCGCGCCAGCGCTTCGGGCGCGTCCTCCAGCCACTGGCCGATCGCCAGCAGCACCTGGTCGGCCGGAACCACCAGCCGCGCACCGGCGGGCTTCAAATCTGCGCCGTCGGCCTCGACATAGTCGAACACGACCTCTTCGGCCTTGCCCTTGCCTCGCACCTCTTTCGGGGCGGCGTTGAACACCAGCCGGACCCCCTTGGCGGCGGCAAGGTCCTGTTCATAGCGGCTTGCCGGCATCTTGTCGCGGCCGCGCCGGTAGACCAGCGTGACCATCTCGGCGCCCAGCAGCTTGGCCTGCACGGCAGCGTCGACCGCGGTCATGCCGCCACCGATCACCACCACATTGCGCCCCACCGGCAGTTTCGCCAGCGCCTCGGCCTGGCGCAGCTCGCGGATGAAGTCCACCGCCGGGCGCACGCCGGGCAGGTCGAACCCCTTGATCGCATGGGTGCCGGGAAGGCCGATGCCCAGGAATACCGCGTCGTAATCGGAGACCAACTCGTCAAGCCCGATCTCGCGGCCCAGCGCGGCGCCGGTCTTGACCGTGATGCCTCCGATCTTCATCAGCCAGTCCACCTCGGACTGGGCGTATCCGCCCGTGGTCTTGTAGGCGGCGATGCCGTATTCGTTCAGCCCGCCGGCCTTGGGCCGGGCCTCGAAAATGGTCACGGCGTGGCCCTTCATCGCCAGCCGGTGCGCGCAGGCCAGTCCCGCGGGACCCGCCCCCACCACCGCCACGCGCTTGCCGGTTTCGGCAGCGCGGGTGAACGGATGGATCCCCTGCGCCATCAACGCATCGGTGGCGAAGCGCTGTAGCCGGCCGATCTCGACCGGCTTGCCCTCGGCCGTCTCGCGCACGCAGGCCTCTTCGCACAGCGTTTCGGTCGGACACACACGGGCGCACATGCCGCCCAGGATGTTCTGTTCGAGGATCGTGCGCGCCGCCGCGTCGGGCTGGCCCGTGGCGATCTGTCGGATGAACAGCGGGATGTCGATGTCGGTTGGACAGGCCACGGTGCAGGGCGCGTCGTGGCAGAAGTAGCAGCGGTCGGCGGCGACTGCCGCCTCGTGCGCGCCCATCGGTGCGTGCAGATCGGCGAAGTTGTCGGCCAGGGTTTCGGCGGGCAACCGTCCCGAGGCGATGCCGGGGGTCAGAGGGGTGGTCATGGCGGCTCCCTGTTCTGTTTGACAAAGCCTGCCACATCCAGAAATTTTATCAATTGGTAAATTTTTGTCCGGCAGTGGATAAATCGCGACTGCCCGGTTTGTGGGCAGAGGCAGCAGCCGGTTGAACGGCGCTTGGACCCGGCAGCAAGACGCGCCGCGCCGCCGGATGCGTGCTCACCGCGCCGGGGGGATAGAATAGGTCAGCGTCGCCCGCGCCACCGGCGCATTCATCCCTTCGGAATAGAGCCGCACGTCGGTCACGCTCAGCGCCTTGCCCAGCTTCAGCACCTCGGCCATCGCCAGCAGGTCGACGCCTGCCGCCGGCTTGCGCATGAAGTCGATCGAGCAATTCGTTGTCACCGCCAGCGCCTGCTTGCCCACCAGCATCATCGTGGCGACATAGGCGGCGACGTCGGCCAGCATGAACATCGCCGGCCCTGACACCGTGCCGCCGGGGCGCAGGTGCCGATCGTGGTTGTATAGGCGCATGGTCACGCCGCCCGCGTCCATCCGGTCGATACCGAATGTGCCCCGCACCTGCGGGAACACCTCGTCGAGGAACTCTCGCATCTCCTCCAGCCCAACCTTGACCGTCACGCTTTTCTCCTTGTCCGTCCGCCGCTAAGGTGACGCGGCGGCTGCAAGGAGGACAAGATGGGAATTCTGGAACGTTGCGACACGAACGCCGTCGCGCATCTGACGATGAACGCGCCGGAGCGCCTGAATGCCTTGTCAGACGAGATGCTTGCCGCGCTGAAGGCGGCGCTGGCCGAGCTGCGCGAGGACCGCTCGGTCCGGGCGGTGATCCTGTCGGGCGCGGGCAAGGCATTCTGCGCCGGACACGACCTGAAGCAGATGCAGCAGGGCCGCCAGGCCGACGACGGCGGCAAGGCCTATTTCAAGGACCTGTTCGAGCGCTGTGCAGAGGTGATGCTGGCGATCCAGAGCCTGCCGCAGCCGGTGATTGCGCAGGTGCATGGCATCGCCACCGCGGCGGGCTGCCAGCTGGTGGCGACCTGCGACATGGCGGTGGCCGCCGAGGGTACCCGCTTTGGCGTCAACGGCGTCAATATCGGTCTGTTCTGCTCTACCCCCATGGTTGCGCTGTCGCGCAACGTGCCGCGCAAGCAAGCATTCGAGATGCTGACCACGGGCGCCTTTATCGACACCGGCCGGGCAGAGGCGATGGGGCTGATCAACCGCGCCGTGCCGCATGACGCGCTGCAAGCCGAAACGCGCGCGCTGGCCGAGACGGTGGCGGGCAAGCTGGGCGCTGCGGTCAAGATCGGCAAAGAGGCTTTCTACGCCCAGATCACCCGCCCAACAGCAGAGGCCTATGCCTATACCGCCGAGGTGATGGTGGAAAACATGCTGTGGCGTGATACCGAAGAGGGCATCGCCGCGTTTCTGGAAAAGCGCGCGCCGAACTGGTCGCAGTAACGCAGGGGTCTTCCCGTATCCTGATCGCGGCGGGCCGAGTCGCCAGCGCCCCGGCGGATTGCCGGAACCTTGGCGCGGCGGCTGCGTTTGCCGTCAGTCACGACGTTTCGGAAGCCGATGCCATGCAAATCTTTCAATGCCCCGCCTGCGCCGCGCCGCTGTACTTCCACAACACCGGCTGCGGTTGCGGGCAGTTGGTCACGTTCGACCCCGACCGGCAGACCATGCTGGCCGACGCGCCGCACTGTCGGAACCGCGCGGCGATCGGGTGCAACTGGGTGGCAGAAGGCGACGGGCTGTGCCGCTCATGCGCCATGACCAAGGTCGTGCCCGACCTGATGGCCGCCGAAAACCAACCGCTGTGGTCCAAGAGCGAACTGGCCAAGCGCTGGATGCTGGCCAACCTGGCGCGCTGGGGCTGGCTGACCGCCGCCGACGCCGGCGCGCGGCCGGTGTTCCGGCTGTTGTCGGAAACCACCGCCGCGGGCGAGACCGACGTGGTGATGGGCCATGCAGACGGAGTGATCACCATCAACGTGACCGAGGCCAGCAACGCCGTGAGGGCAGAGCGGCAAGAGGGGCTCGACGAGCTTTATCGCACCATGCTGGGCCATATGCGGCACGAAATGGCACATTTCCTGTTCCTGCGCCTGTCGCAGGACCCGGGTTTCGTCGACCTGTTCCGCGCCCTGTTCGGCGACGAGACGGCCGATTATGCCGCCGCGCTTCGGGCGCATTACGCCGCGCCGCAGCCCCCCGGCGAAACCCATATCACCAGCTACGCCACGGCCCATCCGCATGAAGACTGGGCCGAGACCATCGCCCACCTTCTGCATCTGGTGGACCTTGCCGACAGCGCGGCCGCCGCACGCCTGGCTTTGCCCGAAGGTCCGCCACCCGGCTATGACGCCTATGCCGAAACGGACACCGAAACCGTGCTGACCCATGCCGTGGCGCTGAGCCTGGCGATCAACCACGTCAACCGGGCGCTGGACCTGCCGGATCTGTACCCTTTCGTGCTGTCACAGGGGGTGCGGGACAAGATCGCCTTTGCTCATGCGGCGTTGCGCGGGGGCGTTCGGCCCTCGTGACAAACCGCACGGCGCAGCTTACATGCGCGGCATGACTGAAGAGCTTCACATCGTCGGCGGCGGCATGGCCGGGTCCGAGGCCGCCTGGCAGGCGGCCCGGATGGGCGTTCCCGTCGTCATCCACGAGATGCGCCCCAAGGTGGAAACCTTCGCGCACAAGACCGGCAACCTGGGCGAGATGGTCTGTTCCAACTCGTTCCGGTCAGACGACCACGAACAGAACGCGGTGGGCCTGCTGCATTGGGAAATGCGGGCGGCTGGCGGGCTGATCATGGGCACGGCCTATGATCACCGCCTGCCCGCCGGCGGCGCACTGGCGGTGGATCGCGACCCCTTCGCCGAGACGGTGACGGCCCGTCTGACCGCGCTGCCGAACGTCCGCGTCAGCCACGAGGAAGTGACCGAGCTGCCCGACCGGGGGCTGTGGATCTTTGCCACCGGCCCGCTGACCTCGCCTGCCCTGGGCCAGGCCATCGCGCGCGAGACGGGGGCCGAGGCGTTGGCCTTCTTCGATGCCATCGCCCCNNCCCCCATCGTCTATGCCGAGACGGTGGACATGGACGTCGCCTGGATGCAGTCGCGCTACGACAAGGGCGAGACGGAGGCCGAGCAGAAGGCCTATCTGAACTGCCCGATGGACAAGGCCCAGTACGAGGCCTTCATCGACGCGCTCTTGGCCGCCGACAAGACTGAATTCCACGAGGGTGAGACCGCCGGGTATTTCGACGGCTGCCTGCCGATCGAGGTCATGGCAGAACGCGGGCGCGAGACGCTGCGCCATGGGCCGATGAAGCCGGTTGGCCTGACCAACGCGCACAAACCGCAGGACAAGACCTATGCCGTGGTCCAGCTGCGGCGCGACAACGCCTTGGGAACGCTCTACAATATCGTCGGTTTCCAGACCAAGATGAAGTACGGCGCGCAGACGGACGTGTTCCGGATGATCCCGGGTCTGGAAAACGCCAGCTTTGCCCGGTTGGGCGGCATCCACCGCAACACCTTCCTGAACTCGCCCACCTTGCTGGACGCGCAGATGCGGCTGAAATCGCGGCCCAATATCCGGTTTGCCGGGCAGGTCACCGGCGTCGAGGGTTATGTCGAAAGCGCCGCGATGGGCCTTCTGGCCGGGCGCATGGCGGCGGCGGAGTTGTTGGGCCAGACGCTGCCCGAGGTGCCGCAGGACAGTGCCCATGGCGCCTTGATCCACCACATCACCGGCGGTGCCGAGGCCAAGACGTTCCAGCCGATGAACGTCAACTTCGGCCTGTTCCGCCCGCTGGAGGACGCTCGCGGCGGCCGCCGGGGCCGCAAGGACCGTTACAAGGGCTACACCGACCGGGCCAAGGAAGCCTGGACCGCGTGGCTGTCCGCGCAGCCGTGAGCTTCGTCACCCGCTTCGCTCCCTCGCCCACCGGCCCGCTGCACCTGGGCCACGCCTATTCCGCGCTGCTGGCGCATGACATGGCTCGGGCGGCGGGCGGGACGTTCCTGCTGCGGATCGAGGATATCGACCGCCAGCGCAGCAAGCCTGAGTGGGAAGCGCAGATCTACGATGACCTGACGTGGCTGGGCATCCGCTGGGACGCGCCGCCGATGCGCCAGTCGGACCGGCTGCCCGCCTACCGCGCCGCGTTGGATGACCTTTGGCGGCGTGGGCTGCTCTACCCGTGCACCTGTAACCGGCGCGACATTCAGGCCGCCGCCAGCGCGCCGCAGGAAGGCGCACCGATTCATGGGCCTGACGGGCTGATCTATCCCGGTACCTGTCGGCCGGCACGGGCCAAACCGCAGGCCGGCGCGCTGCCGGACGGCGTGGCGCTGCGGCTGAACATGGCGGCGGCGGTGGTCGGGATAGAGGACGTGCGTTTTTCCGAAACCGGTGAACCCGCCGCCGGCGTGGCCCGCGACTTCGTCGTTACGGCACCCGAGCTGATTGCCGGGGTGGGCGATATCGTCCTGTCGCGCAAGGATTTCCTGGGCTCTTACCATCTGTCCGTGGTGCTGGACGACGCCGCGCAGGGGATCACCCACGTCATTCGCGGCGCCGACCTGTTCGAAGCGACGAAGATTCACGTTCTGTTGCAACGGCTGCTCGGCCTGCCTGCGCCCATCTACAATCACCACCGCCTGATCCGCGATGAACACGGCAAACGGCTGGCCAAGCGCGACGACGCCCGCGCCATAGCGACCTATCGCGCCGAAGGGGCGCGCCCCGCCGACATCCGGGCGTTGGTCGGGCTATAGCGCCTCTGGCGCCATCAGCTCGACCTCTGCGCCATCGCGCACCGCGGTGTAAAAGCATGTCCGCCGCCCGGTGTGGCAGGCCGGGCCGGTCTGCCTGACCAGCGCCAGCAGGCAATCGCGATCGCAGTCCACGCGCAGTTCCACCAGCTCCTGCACATGGCCCGAGGTTTCGCCCTTGATCCAGAAACTCTGACGAGAGCGCGACCAGTAGGTGACGCGACCGGTGGTCAGGGTACGGGCGACGGCTTCGGCGTTCATCCAGGCCATCATCAGCACCTCGCCCGTGCCCGCGTCCTGCGCGATGGCCGGAATTAGCCCGCGCGCGTCATAGACCAAGGTCGAAGGATCGAAGCTCATCGGGAAAAACCTTTTTGCATCGCGGCATCGCGCGCCTATGTAAGGGGTACGACACCGGAGGGAAAGCCATGTCGGCCGACAGCGACCTGATCAAGCTCTACTCGACGCGCATCCTGGCGCTGGCAGCGGATATTCCGCATCAGGAGCGGCTTGCCCATCCCGATGCCACGGTCAAGAAGCGCTCGCCGCTGTGCGGCTCTACCGTGACGGTGGACGTGGTGATGAAAGACGGCCGGGTGGCCGAATATGCCCAGGATGTCAAAGCCTGCGCGCTGGGACAGGCGGCAGCCTCGGTCGTGGGCAGCGCCATCGTCGGCTGCACCCATCAGCAGATCGTCGAGGCGCGCGACGCGCTGAAGGCGATGCTGAAATCCGGCGGCCCCACGCCCCCCGCCCCGTTCGACGGGCTTGAGGTGCTGCGCCCCGCGGCCGACTACAAGAATCGCCACGCCTCGATCCTGCTGTCGCTCGACGCGGCGGCCGAGGCCACGCTTCAGGCGCAACAAGCGCATTCCGCTTAACCGGCTGTTTGCACTCTGACGGGTAGAAGCCTCTTGCTAGCAGGAGGCCATCCATGAAAATCGACCCGTCACTGTCCGTCCCGATCAAGGAATCCTCGACCGCGCGCCTGTACCGCGCGGCGTCCATACTGGGACGCGAGGTGGTGGATATCGGCGGATTTCTCGACAACCTCAGCGAACAGGCGCAGGAACAGCTGATCGCGCTGGAGGCGTTGCGGTTTGGCGCAAATTCCATCGTCGACGCCAATAACGACGTGATCAACAACATCGAGGTTGTGGTCAAGACTGCCGAGGAAACGCTGAACAGCGTGCGAAACTCGGTCAGCTTCATTTCGGAAACATCCGAGCATTCGATCGAACTGGCCGGCTGGGTGCGCGCAATCCACGAAAAAAGCTCTGCCATCGAAGAAATGCTGAGCGAGGTGCGCAAGTCCAACGATCAGATCGCCTCGATCGCGGCGCAGGTCAACGTGCTGGCGATGAACGCCAAGATCGAGGCGGCCCGCGCCGGTGCGGCCGGCAAGGGCTTTGCCATTGTGGCCGAGGCGATCAACGACCTGTCGCAGAAGACCACCAAGGCGGCAGAGGAGATTTCCAGCTCGATCCAGAACATGGCCAACTGGATGAGCCAGCTTCAAACAGGGCGCCGAGGTCTCTGCCCAGCGCGCGGCCACCTTGCTGGAACGCGGGCAGGAATCTGACAAGGCGCTGATGTCGATAGAAAGCCAGGTTTCCCAGACGCAAAAATCGACGGTTCAGATTCAGGGCCAGGTGATGACTGCCGACAAGGCGATCAAGCGGTTCGTGCCGTCGCTGACCCAGATCGACAAGTCGATCCACATCATCACCGAAGGCGTGCAGTCCACCGCCAAACGCGTAGACACGCTGATCGACCAGTCTGAGACCATCGTGCAGATCGTCGTGCCCATGGGCGGCGGTGATGTCGACCAGACCAAGCTGATCGACCATATCAAGGATCTGGCGGGCCAGATCTCGGCCGAGTTCGAGGCGGCGGTCGACTCGGGATGGATCACGATGGATGATCTGTTCGACACGCATTACGTGCCGGTGCCCGAGACCAACCCGCAGCAGCACACCGCCAAGTTCAACCGGCTGACAGACCGAATTCTGCCCTCGATCCAGGAACCCGCGCTAGAGTTCGATGGCCGGATCGTGTTCTGCGCGGCGGTCGACCGCAACGGCTATCTGCCCACGCATAACGTGAAATTCTCGAAGCGGCAGGGACCCGACCCGGCGTGGAACTCGGCCAACTGCCGCAGCCGGCGTATTTTCAATGACCGGGTCGGCCTGCGCGCCGGCCTGAACGAAGAGCCGTTCCTGTTGCAAGTGTATCGGCGCGAAATGGGCGGCGGCAAATTCGTGATGATGCATGACCTTTCAGCGCCGATCACCGTGCGCGGCCGGCATTGGGGCGGGTTGCGCATGGGCATCGGTTTCTGACGCCAGAAAAAACCGCCGCGCTCGGGCAAAGCGCGGCGGTCAGGAGCGTGCCGATCAGAGGTTTCCAGGCGCCCGGGACAAGGGCGGGAAAATGGCCAGGGACAGGTCAGGCGGCCAATGGCCCGTGCAGGTGTTGGGACAGGAATGCACGCGGCCAGGGAACGAACACGCAGGCAGAAAGGGTCAGAACAACATCGGGGCGTGCAGCGCGGTGACCATCAGGACACCCAAAGCGACAACACCGGCGACATCCTGTGCCAGGGTCTGATGCGAGCGGCGGATGGTTGATTTGAGCTGCTGCATGGGTGTCGCGCCTCCGTTTTGTTAACCCTTTGTTCTCAGATTCGCCCCATCGTGTAAAGAACTTTGTGAGAACATTTGAGAACAAACAGGAACACGACTAGCCAACGGTCATCAGCCGTACCGCTTCGTCCCGCCGCATCAGCCACAGCAAAACCCGCGCCGCGGCGCCGCGCGGGCTGGTCAAATCGGGGTCTTCGGCGATCAGCGCGCGCACGTCGCTTTGTGCCACCGCCATCAGTGCGCCCTGCCGTTCCAGGTCAGCCACCTGAAACCGTGGCAGGCCCGATTGCGCTGTTCCGATCAGGTCTCCTGCCCCGCGCATGTCCAGGTCGACCTCGGCGATGCGGAAACCGTCCTCTGTCTCACGCAGGGTGGTCAGGCGCTTCTCGGCCCCTTCGTTCAACGGCGGCTGGTAAAGCAGCAGGCAGGTCGAGGCCGCGCTGCCCCGCCCAACACGGCCGCGCAGCTGGTGCAGTTGCGCCAGGCCAAAATGCTCGGCTCGCTCAACCACCATGATCGACGCGTTGGGAACGTTCACCCCGACCTCGATCACCGTGGTGGCAACCAGCACCTTGACCTGATCAGCGACGAATTGGGCCATTACCGCGTCTTTTTCCGCCGGCGGCATCTGGCCATGGACCAGGCCGACGACCCCTTCGCCCAACGCAGCCCGCAGATGGGCGAAACGCGCCTCGGCGGCGGTCAGGTCCACCACCTCGCTTTCATCCACCAGGGGGCAAACCCAATAGGCCTGGCGTCCCTCGGCCACGGCCTTGCGCAGATGGTCGACCACCTCGTCCAGCCGTTCGAGCGACAGCAGAGCGGTCTTGACCGGCTTGCGGCCCGCCGGTTTTTCATCCAGCACCGAGACCTCCATGTCGCCGTAGATGGCCAGTGACAAGGACCGCGGGATCGGGGTTGCGGTCATGACCAGCACGTCGACAGCTGCGCCCTTGCGGCCCAGCTCCAGCCGCTGCCGCACGCCAAAGCGGTGCTGTTCATCCACAATGGCCAGCCGAAGGCCTTGAAACACAACGTCCTTTTGAAAAACAGCGTGGGTGCCCAGCAAAATGGCGATGCGCCCTTCGGCCAGGTCTTCAAGCTTGCGGGCGCGCTCGGCGCCCTTGTCGCGGCCGGTCAGCAGGTCGATCCGCACCCCGGCCGCCTTGGCCAGCGGGGACAGCGCGTCCAGATGCTGGCGCGCCAGGATCTCGGTCGGAGCCATCATCACGCCCTGCCCGCCCGCCTCTACCGCAACCAGCAGCGCCATCAGCGCCACCAGCGTCTTGCCCGAGCCGACATCGCCCTGCAGCAGCCGGTTCATTCGGTTCGGTGCGGCCATGTCGGCGGCGATCTCCTCGACCGCGCGAGCCTGCGCCCCGGTCATTGCATAGGGCAAGGCCGCAAGAACGCGGGCACGCAACCGACCGTCGCCGACGGTTTCCTCCCCCGGGGCCGCCCGGCGCCGCGCCCGCGCCAGCGCCAGGGTCAGTTGGTGGGCAAAAAGCTCGTCATAGGCCAGGCGGCGCCTTGCGGGGCTGGTGGGGGCAACCGCGCCAAGCCCGTCTGGCGCGTGGGCGGCGGTCAGCGCGGCGCGCCAATCGGGCCAGCCCTCCCGCGTCAGCAGCGCCGGGTCGATCCATTCGGCCAGGACAGGCGCACGTTCCAGCGCGGCCGCCGCGGCCTTTGCCATCGTGCGCTGCGTCACACCCGCGGTCAGCGGATAGACCGGCTCGAACGCCGGCAGGCTGGCCGCCTCGTCAGGCATCAATACGTGATCGGGATGCACAAGCTGCACGACACCGTCGAAAAACTCGGCCTTGCCCGAAATCAGGCGCACCTGACCCGTTGGCAAGAGCTTTTGCACATAGTCGCCACGGGCGTGGAAGAACACGATCTGGAACGTGGTGCCCGCATCCTCGGCAATCACGCGATACGGGCGGCCCTTGCGTGCGGGGGCGTGATGGGCCCCGATTCGGGCACGCACCGTCACGGTTCCTGGCAGCGTCGCGTCACGCACTGTTTCCACCGGCCGGCGGTCGATCACCGAAAACGGCAGGGTAAACAGCAGATCGCGCGGCGCCGCGATGCCAATCCCCTCCAGCAAGCGGGCAATCTTGGGGCCGACGCCAGGCAGGCCTGTCAAATCCGCGAAAAGCGGGAAAAGAGCCTCTGGCCGGCCGGTCATTGCGCGCCGATCAGCGCCAGCCAGCCGTCCTCGTCCAGGATTTGCAGGCCCAGTTCACGAGCCTTCTTCTCTTTCGAGCCGGCCCCGGGCCCGGCAACCACGATGTCGGTCTTGGCCGAGACAGAGCCCGAGACCTTGGCCCCCATCGCCTCGGCCCGCGCCTTGGCCTCGGCGCGCGACATCCGCTCCAGCGTTCCGGTAAAGACCACGGTCTTGCCTGCGACGGGGCTGCCTTCGGTCTGTGGGCGCGCGGCCTCGGTCACCGTCAGATGGGCCAGCAGCCGGTCAACCGAGGCGCGCTCGGCCGGTTGGGTCAGGGTGGTGACCAACGAATGCGCCATCACCGCGCCCATGCCGTCGATCCCGGTCAGCGTTTCCCAGGCAGGGCCCTCGCCTGGCGCGGCGGCGTCGACCGCCTCGATGAACGCGTCCCAGGTGCCATAGTGGCGCGCCAGAAGGTTTGATGCCGCCTCGCCCAGATGGCGAATGCCAAGAGCAAAGATCAACCGGCCCAGCGCAATGGTGCGGCGCTCGTCGATGGCGGCGAAGAGGTTGTCGGCGGATTTCTCGCCCCAGCCCTCGCGATTCTTCAGCTGTTGCAGCCCCGAGCCGTAGCGCGCGCGCAGAGTGAAGATATCCGCCGGTTCCGCGATCCAGCCGTCGCGGTAGAACTGTTCCACCTGCTTGGAACCCAGTCCCTCGATGTCGAAGGCGGCGCGGCTGACGAAATGCTTGAGCTTTTCGACCGCTTGCGCCGGGCAGATCAGCCCGCCGGTGCAACGGCGCACGGCATCGCCTTCCTCGCGGATCGCATCAGACCCACATTCTGGGCATTTGTGCGGAAACTCATAGGGTTGCGCATCATCCGGCCGGCGAGACAGATCCACATCAGCGACCTTGGGAATCACGTCGCCGGCGCGGTAGACCTGCACCCAGTCACCTTCGCGGATATCCTTGCCGTCGCGGATCGGTTGGCCCTTGGCGTCGCGCCCTGCGATGTAGTCCTCGTTATGCAACGTCGCGTTAGAGACAACGACGCCGCCGACAGTCACCGGACGCAACCGCGCGACAGGGCTGAGCGCACCGGTACGGCCAACCTGGATCTCGATCCGGTCCAGCACTGTCCAGGCCAGTTCGGCCGGGAACTTGTGCGCGATCGCCCAGCGTGGCGTGGTCGACCGAATGCCCAGCCGGGATTGGTAGGACAGGTCGTTGACCTTGTAGACCATCCCGTCGATGTCATAGCCCAGCGTGGCGCGCTGTGCCTCGATCTGTCGGTAATGGTCCAGCAAGCCCGCAACAGACTCACACAGAACGGTCAACGGGTTGGTCTGGAAACCCAAGGCCGAAAGCCGCTGTATTGCCTCGGCCTGTGTCGGCGCCAGCGGGGCCGACAGCGCACCCCAGGCATAGGCGAAGAACCGCAGCGGCCGTTCGCGCGTGATTGTCGCGTCCAGCTGGCGCAGCGATCCGGCAGCAGCGTTGCGCGGGTTGGCAAAACTCTTGCCGCCTGCCGCGGTCTGCCGCTGGTTCAGCGCGGCAAAATCGGCGTGGCTCATGTAAACTTCGCCCCGCACCTCCAGCAGGTCGGGCGCATCGGTCAGCCGCTCCGGAATGTCGGCGATGGTTCGGGCGTTGGCGGTGACGTTTTCCCCAACCGCGCCGTCGCCGCGCGTGGCGGCCTGCACCAGCAGCCCGCCTTCGTAGCGCAGGCTCAGCGACAAGCCGTCGATCTTGGGCTCGGCGGTATAGCGCAGCGGCGCGTCGTCCTCCAACCCAAGGTAACGGCGGATGCGGGTGTCGAAATCGGCGATCTCCTCCGCGTCAAAGGCGTTGGCCAGCGACAGCATCCGCTGGGCATGTGCGACCTTGGCGAACCCGTCCGCCGGCGCGGCGCCCACCTGCTCGGTTGGGCTGTCTTCGCGCTTGAGCTCGGGAAACCGGTCCTCGATATCGGCGTTGCGCCGCTTGAGCGCGTCATACGCGGCGTCCGAGATTTGGGGCGCATCTTCGACGTGATATGCGCGGTTTGCCTCGGCCAAGGCCTGTGCCAGGCGGGCCAATTCGGCCTCTGCCTCTTGCCGCGTCAGATCCGCCACCGCCTTGTCTGCCATCGCCATCCATTGCCCCGCTGGTCACCGGGCAAGTGATAGGGCGGCAGACGGGCTGCGTCCAGCGTTCCTCAGCCGCCCACGGCCAGTGGCCGGCCCGCCTTCTGCGCCGCAGGGGCGGGATCGCGCAGCACATAGCCCCGGCCCCAGACCGTTTCGATATAGCTATCCTCGCCCGTTGCCTCGCCCAGTTTCTTGCGCAGCTTGCAGATGAATACGTCGATGATCTTCAACTCGGGTTCGTCCATGCCGCCATAGAGGTGGTTGAGAAACATCTCCTTGGTCAGCGTGGTACCTTTGCGCAGGCTCAGCAGCTCCAGCATCTGGTATTCCTTGCCCGTCAAGTGCACGGATTTTCCATCCACCTCCACCGTCTTGGCATCGAGGTTCACCGCCACCTTGCCGGTGCGGATGATCGACTGCGAATGCCCCTTGGACCGTCGGATGATGGCATGGATGCGTGCAACCAGCTCTTCACGATGGAACGGCTTGGTCAGGTAGTCGTCAGCGCCAAAGCCGAACCCCTTCAGCTTGCTGTCGGTATCGCTTTCGCCCGACAGGATCAGGATCGGCGTTTCGATCCGCGCCAGACGCAGCTGGCGCAACACTTCGTAGCCGGTCATGTCCGGCAGGTTCAGGTCAAGCAGGATCAGGTCGTAATCGTAGAGCTTGGCCAGGTCGATGCCTTCTTCACCCAGATCGGTGGAATAGACGTTGAGGTTGGCATTTGTCAGCATCATCTCGATGCTTTTTGCCGTCGTCGGATCGTCTTCTACCAGCAGTACACGCATCGCGTCGTCTCCACCTCAGCGTTAAGCAGTTGCAGCCTCACCATGCTGAGCAATCGTTAATTGCGAGTTACCATAATCAAATACGCGGCAAACGCAACCTTTAGTTGATTAGTCCGGATACATTTCACCCTTATCTTGTCGCCTGAACCGCTGAACGGCGGTTGCCTTCAATCCCTCGATCCCGTGCATCGCGGTTGCGCGCACCCATTCCGAGAGTTCGTCCTCGCTAAGGTGATAGATTTCCTTGGCCTGATCGCGCGTGATCAGCCCGTACAGAATCCCCCGCACCACGGCGGCCTTGCGAGAAGCGACCCAGCGCCGCGTCGCGGGTTCGGGAAGATCCGCCCGCGTCAGCACCGAACCGTCCGGCAGCGTCACAGCACGGGGCCCGTTGGTTTTCTTAAGATACATACGGCTGTCCTCATCTTGCTGCCCGAAGCATTCCGGCAGGCATTTAAAGACAGGTGAAGCCGGTGCTTGTGAGTGGCTCGGATTTTCCTATATTCCGGCAGAAACCTGGAAACAGTCATGCCCCTAGATACCAAGACCCTGAATTCCCTCGGATTTGCAAAACCGCCCGCGGAAACGCGCGTGGTTGTCGCAATGTCTGGCGGTGTCGACAGTTCGGTTGTCGCGGCGCAATTGTCCGAAGAGGGCTATGACGTCATCGGGGTGACGCTGCAGTTGTACGACCACGGCGCGGCGCTGGCCAAGAAGGGCGCGTGCTGCGCAGGGATCGATATTCACGATGCGCGACGGGTCGCGGAAACCATGGGCTTTCCGCATTACGTGCTGGATTACGAGAACATCTTCCGCGACGCGGTGATCGAGGAATTCGCCGAAAGTTACCTGGGCGGCGCCACGCCTGTGCCCTGCATCCGTTGCAACGAACGCGTCAAGTTCAAGGACTTGCTGCAAACCGCGCGCGAGCTGGACGCCGATTGCATGGCCACGGGACATTACATCCAGCGCAAGCTGGGCGTCCGCGGGCCCGAGTTGCATTGTGCTGCCGACGCCAGCCGGGATCAGAGTTATTTTCTGTTCTCGACCACGCCCGAACAGCTGGATTTTCTGCGTTTCCCGCTGGGCCACCTGCCGTCAAAAGACGCGACGCGGGCGCTGGCGGCGCGCTACGGGCTGGAGGTGGCGATGAAGCCCGACAGCCAGGACATCTGCTTTGTCCCCGATGGCAACTATGCCTCGGTGATCGAGAAACTGCGCCCCGGCGCGGCCGAACCGGGCGAGATCGTCGACCCCGAAGGGCGGGTACTGGGCGAGCATCGCGGCGTCATACACTATACCATCGGGCAGCGGCGCGGGCTGGGCATCGGCGGGCTGGCCGATCCGCTGTACGTGGTGCGGCTGGATGTCAACAAACGCCGCGTGGTGGTCGGGCCGAAAGAGATGCTGGCAACCCGTACCGTGCCGGTGCGCGAGATCAACTGGCTGGGCGATGGCGCCTTCACCGACCAGGCCGAGCGGCACGTGTCGGTCAAGGTCCGCTCGACCAGGCCGCCGCGGCCGGCAATCCTGCGCCCGCTGTCGGCAACAGAGGCCGAGGTAGAGTTGCTGACCCCCGAAGAGGGCGTCTCGCCCGGGCAGGCCTGCGTGTTCTACGAAACCGGCGGCTCTCGGATTCTGGGCGGCGGATGGATCTGGCGCGGGCGCTAGACGCACCCGTGTTGCGGCGGCGGCGCCGCGCACCTAGGGTGATGCGGTACAACGCCGGAGAGCCCCATGGACGACGCAGCGCCGCAGACGATTTACCTCAAGGATTACAAACCGTTCGGTTATCTGCCGCAGTCGGTCCGGCTGGAATTCCGGCTGGCGCCCCGGGCCACTCGGGTGATCAGCCGCATCGCCTTCGCGCCGAACCCTGCCCCGGATGCGTCGCGCGATTTCTTCCTGCATGGCGAATCCCTGCGTCTGATCTGGGCGCGCATCGACGGACAGCCGGTCACTCCCAAAGTCACGCCTGAGGGGCTGCGCTGCACTGTGCCCGAGGAACCGTTTACCTGGGAATGCGAGGTGGAGATTGCACCCGAGGAGAACACCGCGCTGGAGGGGCTCTACATGTCGAACGGCATGTACTGCACCCAGTGCGAGGCCGAGGGTTTCCGCAAGATCACCTACTATCCTGACCGGCCCGACGTGATGTCGGTCTTTACCGTGCGGATAGAGGGCGATCTGCCGGTGCTGCTTTCCAACGGCAACCCGGTTTCGGCCGGGCCGGGCTGGGCGGAATGGCATGACCCCTGGCCCAAGCCGGCCTACCTGTTTGCGCTGGTCGCCGGCACGCTGGTGCGGGTCAAGGACCTGTTCACCACACAGTCGGGACGCGTGGTTCAGCTGGGCCTTTACGTCCGCCCGGGCGACGAGGGCAAATGCGCCTGGGGACTTGAGGCGCTGAAGAAGTCGATGCGCTGGGACGAGCAGGTCTATGGCCGCGAATACGACCTGGACCACTTCAACATCGTCGCCGTGGACGACTTCAACATGGGGGCAATGGAGAACAAAGGCTTGAACATTTTCAACTCAAGCTGCGTTCTGGCAAGCCCAGAAACGTCTACAGATGCCAATTTCGAACGTATCGAGGCAATCGTCGCGCATGAGTACTTCCACAACTGGACCGGAAACCGGATCACCTGCCGGGACTGGTTCCAGCTGTGTCTGAAAGAGGGGCTGACGGTCTACCGCGATCAGCAATTCACCTCTGACATGCGCTCGGCCCCGGTCAAGCGCATCACCGATGTGCTGGCCCTGCGCGCCCGCCAGTTCCCCGAGGACCAGGGCCCGCTATCGCACCCGGTCAGGCCGGAAAGTTTTCAGGAAATCAACAACTTCTACACGGCGACCGTATACGAGAAAGGCGCCGAGGTGATCGGTATGCTTCGCCGGCTGGTGGGGCCGGAGGCCTATGAAAAGGCGCTGGATCTGTATTTCGAGCGGCACGACGGACAGGCCTGCACCATTGAGGACTGGCTGGCCGTGTTCCAGGAGTCAACGGGCCGTGACCTGAGCCAGTTCAAACGCTGGTACGCGCAATCCGGCACGCCGAAGTTGACTGTAAAGGAGTCATGGGAGTCAGGTACTTATGCCCTGTCATTCACGCAGACCACACCGCCGACCCCGGGTCAGCCGAACAAGGCGCCGCAGGTGATCCCGATTGCCGTGGGCTTGCTCAATCCCAACGGCGACGAGGTTGTTCCGACCACCGTTCTTGAGATGACCGAGGCCGAACAAACCTTCGAATTCAAGGGGCTGTCGGCCAAACCTGTGGCAAGCGTGCTGCGCGATTTCTCGGCTCCGGTGATCCTTGAACAGGAACGCTCGCCAGAACGGCTGGCGTTCCTGCTGGCGCATGACACCGACGCCTTCAACCGTTGGGAGGCGAACCGGCTGCTGGCGCGCGACGGGCTGGTGGCGATGATCCGCCACGGCGCCGCGCCCGACGATACCTGGCTGGACGGGCTGGAGCGGGTGATCCGCGATCAGGATCTCGATCCGGCTTTTCGCGCCTTGATGCTGGCGCTGCCGGGGCAGTCGGAACTGGCACAAGTGCTGCACGAGGCAGGCGTCACCCCCGACCCCGACGCGATCTGGTCCGCGCGCGAGCGGCTTGACACCCACATGGCCAACCGCTGGCGGACACTATTGCCCGCCCTCGCAGAAGAGGCACGAGTGGACGAACCCTATGAGCCAGACGCCGACCAGGCAGGCCGGCGTAGCCTGGGTGCAGCGGTTCTGTCGTTGCAGACCCGGCTGGACGGCGGCGCGGCGGCGCGGGCGCAATACGCCGCGGCCGACAACATGACGCTGCAACTGTCGGCGTTGGCCTGCATCGTGCAGACCGGCGACGATGCCCAGGCGCTGGCGGCGTTCCGCACCCAATGGCGGCATGATCGACTGGTGATGGACAAGTGGTTCGGGCTGCAAATCGCCGCCACGGCCCCCGAAAGGGCGGTCGACCGGACCCGCACGCTGACGCAGGATCCGGATTTCGACTGGACCAACCCCAACCGCTTCCGCGCAGTGCTGGGGGCGCTGGCGATGAACCATGCCGGGTTCCATAGCGCCGACGGATCGGGGTACGATCTGATGGCGGACTGGCTGATCCGGCTGGACGGCAAGAACCCGCAAACCGCTGCGCGCCAGTGCAGCGCGTTCCAGACCTGGCGGCGCTACGACGTGGCACGACAAGCCAAGATGCGGGCGGCGCTGGAAAGAATTGCCTCCAAACAGGGGCTTAGCCGCGATGTCGGCGAAATGGTAAGCAGGATGCTGGCATGAAACCAACCCTTCTGGTGACCGGCGGCAGCGCCGGGATCGGCGCCGCCACCGCGCGTTTGGCGCCCGAATACGGCTATGGCCACGTGGCGCTCAGCTATAACTCCGACGCGGCCGGGGCCCAGGCCGTGGCCGCGGATCTGCGCGCCGCCGGGCTGGGCACCACGGTCATCGGTTGCGACGTGGCCGACCCGGCCTCTGTCGCGGCGCTGTTTGGCGGGTTGCAGACATTGCCCGATGCACCGCTACACCTGGTCAACAACGCCGGGATCGTCATGCCAGCGGGCAAGCTGGCCGACCTGACACCCGAAAGGGTGGCGCAGCTGTTTGCCGTCAACGTGTTTGGCGCGATCGAGGTGGCGCGGCAGGCGGTGATGTACATGCGCGCGCATGGTGGCGGCCATATCGTCAACGTTTCCTCTGCCGCGGCGCGGCTTGGCTCCGCCGGGCAATATGTCGACTATGCCGCAAGCAAGGGTGCGATCGACACTCTGACGCTGGGCCTGGCCGACGAGTTGGCCCCCGAGGGCATCCGCGTCAACGCGGTTCGTCCCGGACTGATCGAAACGGCGATCCATGCCAAGGGTGGCGATCCTGACCGGCTGAAGCGCATTGGCGCCAGCCCGCCGCTGGGCCGGCCCGGCAGCGCCGACGAGGTGGCGCGCGGTATCCTTTGGCTGCTGTCGGACGACGCCTCTTATGTCACGCGCACGATTCTGGACGTGGCCGGCGGGCGTTAGCGCGCGTCCCGTACAGGCCGCAGGCGCGGCAGGGGCGACCGGCCCGGTGCGCGGCAATAGGGCTGCTCCCGCAACCAGTCGCGCATGTCCTCGCGCTTGCGCTCGCTGTGAAACGGGCCCCAATCGGCGGCAACGCCGCGCATCCCGCGGCTGACCACCCCGTCGCGCCGCACCGTGCGCGCCATGATCCGCAAGGCGCAAGACAGGTTCGCGGCGCCGTCGGTCAGGGCAGAACCGGTGGTCGCGCGGCAGCCGTAATGCTCGGCAGTCGAGGGCAGGATCTGCGTCAGCCCGTACCAGCGCCCGCCGCCGCCCACCGCGGCCGGACGCCAGGTGCTTTCGTGCTTTGCCAGCGCTGACAGCAGGCCAACCCAGAACGCTTCGCGTCCGGCGCGGTTTGCCAAGGGATAGCTGGGGCACCAGTCGGCGATATCGCGCGGCACCTGGTCGGGCAGGCCCTGGGCATGGCTGCGCAGCGCCGTCAGCGCCGCGGCGTTCCAGCGCGCGGCCTGCGGCAGGTGATCCCAGCGCGAAGCGACCATGCTGACCGGCCTCACATGCGGCAGCAGCGATCGCTTGGGCGCAAGGCTTTCGGGCCCGGCCCAAAGGGGCAAGGCCAGAAGCAGCGCAACGATGATGGCCCCCCATCGGATCATGACGCGCAACCCTGTCGAAGGGCGGGCCACTTGGCAAGACAATCCTGCCTGAGCGCCGCTGGAACTGGTTCGCAACGCCGAACAGTGGGTTCCACAATGTGAGACGATTGACCCGCAAACATCCCCTTGCCGCCATTTTCGCGCCCCAAAACGACACGAGGCTAGGGACAAGACCACTCAGAACTGCTGCTGCCAAAATGCCAAACCTGCCTTCACGCCTTGGCCCAATCCTGACCGGATTGCGCAACGCCGCCCTTGTGCCCGCCCCCTCGCTCAGACTGATGGGGCGCTCTCAGGACCGATGGTCGGAAGACGAACGGATTCCGCCCCTGCTGCCCCGTCTGGTGATCCCGATGAAGGACAGCACCGAGGATACCGTCGCCTATAACCGCTATTTCGAGCAGGGCCAGTTCCTGTCACGACAGGAAAACTGGGCCGAGCTGGGCAAGCTGATCCGGCGCTTCGACGCCCAGCGCATCGCCACGCCCGGCGGAACCCCGGTATCCGAGGTGTTGGCCGCCGGGGCGCGTTTCGATGCGGTCCAGGCTGCAATCGAGGCCGTGACCTGCTTTGACGAGGCCGGCGCGCGGCTGCCGCTGAATGCGCTGCAAAAAGTGCTGGAAGACCATTCCGAGGATCACGGCGTTGCCCTCGTGGTGGCGCTGGCGCATATCGACATCGGTTGGGCCTGGCGCGGAGACAACTGGGGCTCGCCCCTGCCGACGGTCGCCAAGGGCGCGTTCCATGCGCATTTCCGTGCCGCCGCGCGGATCATCGACCGGTTCGACCCGTTCGAGCTGGACGCCCCCGCGATGGCCGGCGCGCGCTGCGCACTGCTGGCGGTCGACGCCAGCCCCGAGATGCGCGTGGCCGACGATTTCGAAGACCTGATCGACCTCGACCCCGGCAACGCCAACCGGATGCGCGCCTTTGGCCTGAACCTGCTGCCGCGCTGGTTCGGCAGCTACAAGCAGCTGGAGCTGCAAGCCCGCCGGACCGCCGCCCGCACCGCCGACCTGTGGGGCGCCGGGGCCTATACCTGGGTCTACCTGGACGCGCTCAGCGTCGATCCCGGCGCGTTCGACAAGCTGGACGCCGAGTATTTCGCCGAAGGCTTGCACGACATCCTGGAACGCCGTCCCGACCAGCACACCGTGAACATGCTGGCCGCCTTCACCGGCTATACCCTGTCGGGCATGGCCTGCGATCCGGGCAATCGCGGGCGCATCGCCAGCTGCTTCAATTGGATCGTCCAGGATCATCTGCGCGAGGTTCACCCGCTGGTCTGGATGCGCCCTGTCTCGAATGTCAGCCATCCCCAGCCGCAGCCGGCGGACCGCGACTTGCAAAAACGCGGCCGGGTGCGTGCGCTGTCATCCTTGGCCGAGCATTTCGCACCGCAAATCCGCGCCGGAAACCGCGTGCTGTTCGAAAACGGTGGAATCACCATCGCCCCCAGCGCCTGAGGCCCTTGCCGCGCCCCCTGCCCTGACTTAGAACCGCTGGCGACTTTGATGTGAGGACGCCATGCTGGATCTGAGCTTTCAGCCCCCGAAACCGAAGGTGATCGCCGGGGCGAAATATGACTGGGAACTGGTGATCGGGATGGAAATCCATGCCCAGGTCTCTTCCCAGGCCAAGCTGTTTTCGGGCGCGTCGACGAAATTCGGAGCAGAGCCGAACAGCAACGTTTCGTTCATCGACGCGGCCATGCCGGGGATGCTGCCGGTGATCAACGAATACTGTATCGAACAGGCGGTACGCACCGGGCTGGGGCTGAAGGCGTCGATCAACCTGAAATCGGCTTTCGACCGCAAGAATTACTTCTATCCCGATCTGCCGCAAGGCTATCAGATCTCCCAGCTGTATGAACCGCTTGTCGGTGAGGGTGAGGTGATCGTCGACATGGAGCCGGGCGTCGCCCGCCGCGTGCGGATCGAGCGTATCCATGTCGAGCAGGACGCCGGCAAGTCGATCCACGACATGGATCCGGCGATGTCTTTCGTCGATCTGAACCGCACCGGCGTGGCGCTGATGGAAATCGTCAGCCGCCCCGACATCCGCGGGCCGGAAGAGGCCGCCGCCTATGTCACCAAGCTGCGCCAGATCCTGCGTTATCTGGGCACCTGCGACGGCAACATGCAGAACGGCAACCTGCGCGCCGACGTGAACGTGTCGATCTGCCGCCCGGGCCAGTATGAGAAGTACCAGGAAACGCAGGATTTCTCGCACCTGGGTACGCGCTGCGAGATCAAGAACATGAACTCGATGCGGTTCATCCAGCAGGCCATCGAGTACGAGGCCCGCCGCCAGATCGCAATTGTCGAGGCGGGCGGCAAGGTGGACCAGGAAACGCGGCTCTATGATCCCGACAAGGGCGAGACGCGCTCGATGCGGTCCAAGGAAGAGGCGCACGATTACCGCTATTTCCCCGATCCCGACCTGTTGCCGCTGGAGATCGAGCAAGCCTGGGTGGACGAGATTGCCGCCAGCCTGCCCGAGCTTCCCGATGAAAAGAAGGCGCGGTTTGTCGGCGATTTCGGGCTGTCCGAATACGATGCCTCGGTACTGACCGCCGAAACGCAGAACGCCGCCTATTTCGAAGCGGTCGTTGCCGAATGCGGCGACGGCAAGCTGGCGGCGAACTGGGTCATCAACGAGCTGTTCGGCCGGTTGAAGAAAGAAGACCACGACATCACAGAAACCCCGGTGACGCCGGCGCAGCTGGGCGGGATCATCACGCTGATCAAGGCCGGCGACATCTCGGGCAAGATCGCCAAGGACGTGTTCGAGATCGTCTATACCGAAGGCGGCGATCCGGCGCAGATCGTTGCGGACAAGGGTCTGAAGCAGGTCACCGACACCGGCGCCATCGAAACCGCGGTGGACGAGGTGATCGCCGCCAACCCGGCGCAGGTGGAAAAGGCCAAGGCCAACCCCAAACTGGCAGGCTGGTTTGTCGGACAGGTGATGAAGGCAACCGGCGGCAAGGCAAACCCGGCCGCTGTGAACCAGATCGTGACCGAAAAGCTCGGCCTCTGACCGCGCAGCGACACGCATGATTCAGGCCGCCCCACCCCAGGGCGGCCTTTTCTTTTTTGGAACCAAAGAGACAACTCGCCGCAGGCCCGGATGCGTCCGGAGCACCGCGTCGGCGGAATTATGTCAATCGGGCGCCACCCTCGGCGGGCCGGCGCCGTCATCACGATTTCGTGCCTGCGGGCGACCTTGTTTCGCCCATCAAAACACATATTGAAGTTTGCATGTTAGGACTGCCCCTGACATAAAGATTAGTCAAAGGAGTACCTTATGCGATTTTGGCATTTTGGCGCACAGGCGCGCCACCGCTATCATTCGCGCGGCCAGGAAGCCCATCACGATACCGACGCCACCGCGCACGTCATCCCGGAAACCGTGAAATCACGCCAAGTGTCTGACCTGGTTCAGGCCGCCGTCGACACGTCTGACGACGACGCACCGGTCATGGCCCGGTTCCAGCACCGTTTCCGTTTTGGTGCCGATCGGGACGATGGCAGCGACGCGCAGCCGGTCCGCGAGACCCGGCATGTCCAGACGCGGGGCGAGGCGCAGCATAGCGACGACGCCACGGGATCGGATGACGACAACGGCCATGTCTCTGCACCCGAAACACCGCGCACCCCGGCAGCCGAGGCTCCGGCAACGCCCCCGGCGCAGGATACCGCGCCCGAGCTGCCCGAGCCCAGCCAGCCCACCGCGCCAACGGTGCCGACGACGCCCACTGCGCCGACCGCGCCCATGGTTCCGACCGCACCCAGCGCACCGACAACAAGCGTTGCCTCGGCACAGTACCTGCTGGAAGAGGAAAAGCTGGCCGGCGACGTCTACGAAAAGTTCTACGAGATGTACGGCAAGCGCATCTTCAGCAACATCGCCCGGTCGGAAGACAGCCACTTCAACGCGCTGTACAACCAGATGGTCAAGGACGGCATGAATGCCGACGCCTTCGTCTTTCAGCCTGCGGGAACCTACGTCAACCCCGAGGTCCAGGCGCTGTATGACAGCTTCCTGGCCTATGGCAGCACCTCGTTGACCGCGGCGCTGGAGGTGGGCGTGATGATCGAGGAAAAGGACATCGTCGATCTTCAGGCGGCATCGGCCGACGCTGCCGGAACCGAACTGGCGCTGGTCTATGACCGGTTGCTGGCTGGGTCCTACAACCACCTGAACGCGTTCGAAGGTTGGCTGGGCTGATCCGCCAAGGCGACCAACCGGCCGCCCCCCTTGGGGCGGCCGTGATCGATGCAAGGGGCGTTATTGTGCGCAAATCATAAGCAGTACGCCCTGATCAGCCGCATTGTTTCCGTTTCATCGCGATTACTGTGACCTGCGCGCCGGTTTTTCCGCTGCGCTGCGGAAATAATGTTGCGCGTTTGCACGCAGTCGCGGCCTGACCGGTGCCGGGCCTCTGGCCGAATTGCCGGAATTCCGTCAGGATGCGCCTGCTGTAGCCTGGGGGCATGATGACCGTCTACGAATACAAGGTGATACCGGCGCCGAACCGGGGCGAGAAAGCCAAGGGTGTCAAAAGCCCCGAGGCGCGCTTTGCCTTTGCATTGCAACGGTTGATGAACCAGTTGGCCAAGGACGGGTGGGAGTTCCTGCGTTCGGAAACGCTGCCCTCGGAAGAACGCAGCGGGCTGACGCAGACCGTGACCCACTGGCGCAGCCTGCTGGTGTTCCGCCGCCCGCTGGCAGGTGACGCGGCCACGGACGATGACGACATGGAGGATCCGGTGGAAACCGGCGCGCCGCATGTGCCCTTTGTACATGGCCGTCACTCTGCCGATGTGTCCTCGCTCGACGATATCAAGCGTGCACGGGCCGAGCTGCTGAGCGAGGACTAAACGTCCAGGTCCAGCGAGAGCGCATGAATTTGTGTCATCAAGTCGGCGCCCAGCGCCTGATGCACCGTGCGGTGGCGGGCCAGACGCGATTGGCCCGCAAAGGCGGCAGAGCGAATGACAACGTGGAAATGGCTCTCTCCTCCTTCTTGATGGCCGGCATGACCACGGTGACGTTCGCTATCGTCACGGATCGTTAACTCGGTCGGTGCCAAAGCCGCTCGCAGGCGGGATTCGATCTGCTGTGCCCTCGTCATGTTTTTGCCCGTCAACCCCTACAATCTCGGTCAGTTTCGTCTAAACTCTGTCGTCCGAGTCGAAAAGGTGTTCTCATGAGCAAAGCTGACCCCTTCGGGTTCGATATGTCCGTGAAATCGGCCAAGAAAAAAACGCCGCGCGGACGGCGTGGCATGACTGGCGAATCCGAAACATCGGTCAGGGTGTGTGATCACGAAGGTTGCGCCGAACCGGGCAAGTTCCGCGCCCCCAAGGCGCCCGACGTTCTTGATGATTTCTATTGGTTCTGCCGCGATCACGTGCGCGAGTACAATTTGCGCTGGAATTTCTTCGACGGCAAAACCGAAGCCGAGATGAACGCGCAATTCTCGAAGGACAAGGTGTGGGAACGCCAGACCAAGGATTATCGCGACCCCGAGGCGCGCGCCTGGGCGCGGCTGGGGATCGAGGATCCGCATCAGGTTCTGGGGGACAACGCAACCCGCAATCCGGGCCGGACCCCGGCCAGCACCGGCACCCGCCGGCTGCCCCCGACCGAACGCAAGGCGCTGGAGATCCTCGACGCCAAGGACACCTGGACCAAGGCAGAGGTCCGCAAGACCTACAAGGCGCTGATCAAGGTCCTGCACCCTGACATGAACGGCGGCGACCGCAGCCAGGAAGAACAGTTGCAAGAGGTTGTCTGGGCCTGGGACCAGATCAAGGAAAGCCGCAACTTCAAGTGATGCCCCGCCGGCGGATCAAGCGGGCTGAAAGCTCAGCGAGACACCGTTGATGCAATGCCGCTTGCCGGTGGGCGCCGGGCCGTCATCGAAGACGTGCCCCAGGTGGCTGCCGCAGCGGCGGCAATGGCATTCGGTGCGGGAAAAGAACAAGGACCGGTCGGGCATCGTCTCGACCGCGCCCGGCATGGCACGGATGAACGAGGGCCAGCCGGTGCCGCTGTCGAACTTGTCGGCCGACGCATAAAGCGGCAGTGCACAGCCTTTGCACAGGAAAGTGCCGGCGCGCTTCTCGTCGTTCAGCGGTGAGGTAAAGGCACGCTCGGTGCCTTGCCGCCGCATCACCTTGTATTCCAGATCGGTCAACCGGGCCTTCCACTCGGCGTCGGTGTAACTGATTTCGAAGGTCTTGGCACCGGCGGAACCGGCGGCGAACAGGGCGACTGCGGTCCCAGTCAGAAAATCGCGGCGTTTCATGGCACTGTCTCCTACGGGGCAAAGCGTGCCCCCCGCGCGGGCATGGCGCAAGCACGGGGGGCCGCACGATTGCGTGAAGCTCCGGCGCTTATTGCTTGGGCAGCAGCACGCGGTCGATCACGTGGATCACGCCGTTCGATTGCTGCACGTCGGCGATTGTCACATTGGCGCTGCGGCCGTTCTCGTCAGTCAGGGTGATCGTGCCGCCCTTCATCTGCGCGGTCAGCGTGCATCCGCCGACGGTGTGCACCGGGTGAGCACCGCCATCGGCAGAGATCATTGCCGCGATCGCATCCGACATCACGCTGGCCGCCACGACGTGGCAGGTCAGGATTTGCGCCAGCTGGGACTTGTGCTCGTCCATCAGCAGCTGGTTCAGCGACTGTTCCGAGATCCGGCCGAAGGCGGCGTCGGTCGGGGCGAAGACGGTGAACGGGCCCTTGGAGTTCAGCGTGTCGACCAGCCCGGCCTGCGTGACCGCGGCGACAAGGGTCTTGTGGTCGTTCGAGTTCACGGCATTCTCGACGATGGTCTTGTTGGCGAACATCTCGGCGCCGCCCACCATCGGGTTCTCGGCGGCAACGGCGGCAGTCGAAAGGCCAACGATCATGGCGGCGGCAGTCAGGCGGATCGGTTTCATCGGTGTTTCTCCTTTGGGTGCGACCCGGCTCTCTGCCGGGCTCACATCCAGATACGAACCACCGCGCGACCCAGTTTCAGCGCTTGCTTCACGATCCGTCACGTCGGGGTGATGCGACCGGTCGCCAGCACCGCGCCAGTGGGCGCGCCGGTAGGCGAGCCGCCTTCCGGTTCGTCCGACACTGCCAGCACCCCGGCCCGTACCAGCGGCGCCACGGCATCGGGCACGACGATGGCGGTCGCACCTTCGGGTGACAGAAGGCCCAGCGAAACCGGCGCCTGCCCCTCGGCGATCACCCAAAGCTCCAGCGCACGGCCCTGCGCCACGGCGGCGGTGCCCGGAACGGGCGTCAGCGTCAGCGTGTGCGTCGCCGGCTCCAGCGTGACAAGCATCGCCAGTTGCGCGCCCTCGGCCGGGGCCAGCTGACTGCGCAGGATCTGCGGCGCCGGGGAAAGAAGACCGCTGACAGCCACCACCCAGGCGATCAGCGCCGCAGCGACGGCGCCGCCGGCATAAGGCCACAGCGACTGCCACCAGACACGCGCCTCAGGTGCGCCGAAAGCCGCCGCCTGGATCCTGCCGCGCAGTGCCGGGCTGGGAGTCACGGCGGGCACGTCCTGCGCCAGCGCAGCGAATTCGGTCTGCCAAACGGCCAGCAAAGCACGCAATGCCGGTTCGGACGCAAGCCGCGCCTCAAGGGCTTCGGCCTCATCGGCGGGCAGCAGACCCAGCGCATATTCCGCGGCGGTGGCGGTATCGTCGCCATCCGGCGGCGCGGGGGTTTGGTCGGTTCCGCTCATCGGCCCAGACACTCCTTGACCGCGATCAGGCCGCGACGCAGCCAGGTGCGGATCGTATTGATGTTCACGCCCGTCTCGCCGGCCAGCGTGGCATAGCTTGCCCCGTCCAGGTAAACCCGGCGCAGCATGGCGCCCCGGCCTTCGGGCAGGGCTTCCAGACAGGCGTTCAGCCGCGCTGCCTGCGATCCGGCAATCGCCCGCGCCTCGGGGCCGGGCGCGCTGTCGGCCACGGTCTCGGCCAGATCGACTGGGCCGGGACCGTCGCGCCGGGCGCGCAACCGGTCGATGCACAGGTTGCGCGTGACCGTGATCAGCCACGTCATCGGCGACAACCCGTTGACGCGGTAGAGCCCGGCCTTGTCCCAGATGCGCAGGTAGACATCCTGCAACGCATCCTCGGCTTCGGCCCGGCTTTTCAAGACACGCAGGCAGACGCCGAAAAGTTTCGCGCAGGTGCGGTCGTACAGCTGGGAAAAAGCTTTGCGGTCGCGCAAGGCGACACGCTCCAGCAGACGCTCCACCTCATCGCGTGCAAGCAATTCGGCGCTATTGCCGGCTTTCGTCATGCCCTGCCCCCTTGCAGCCTGCCCTTTTATGTTGCACCACGGGCCAAACCATCAGTCAGTTGAAGGCAGGAACGACCATGGCGGACGGAATGATCGACATCAATGCGAAACCGACGGAAGAAATCTCGGTGCGCGAGGTGTTCGGTATCGACACCGACATGATCGTGCACGGTTTTCCGGACCGCACCGACCGCGTTCCCGAGATGGACTCGACCTACAAGTTCGACCCTGACACAACGCTCGCCATCCTTGCCGGGTTCCGTAACAATCGTCGCGTGATGATCCAGGGCTACCACGGCACCGGCAAATCGACCCATATCGAACAGGTCGCCTGCCGGCTGAACTGGCCCTGCGTGCGCGTCAACCTTGACAGCCACATCAGCCGGATCGACCTGATCGGCAAGGATGCGATCAAGCTGATCGACGGCAAGCAGGTGACGACCTTCCAGGAAGGCATCCTGCCCTGGGCATTGCGCAACCCCACCGCCATCGTGTTCGACGAATACGACGCCGGCCGCGCCGACGTGATGTTCGTCATCAAGCGCGTGCTGGAGCATGACGGCAAGCTCACCCTGCTCGACCAGAACG
>JAGRMT010000076.1 GCA_020441125.1 Roseivivax sp. | reverse complement strand
GCTGGCTGCACTGCGACATCCCCGGAACCGACGCCTCGGGCGTGGTGAAGGGGCTGATGGACATGCTGCACAAGGAATTCGTGCAGGAAAAGATGCCCAACCGTCTGCGCATCACCACCTCGTGCTGCCAGATCAACTGCGGCGGCCAAGGCGATATCGCGGTAAACGTGCAGTACACCAAGCCGCCCAAGATCAACCATGATCTGGTGGCCAACGTCTGCGAACGCCCGGCCGTGGTGGCGCGCTGCCCGGTGGCGGCGATCCGCCCCGCCATGGTGAATGGCAAACCCAGCCTTGAGGTGGACGAGAAGAAATGCGTCTGCTGCGGGGCCTGCTATCCGCCCTGCCCGCCGATGCAGATCAACGGCGCGGACTCGACCAAGATCGCGGTCTGGGTCGGCGGCAAACACTCCAACGCCCGCTCCAAGCCGACGTTCCACAAGCTGGCCGTCGCCAACCTGCCCAACAACGCGCCCCATTGGCCCGAGGTCAAGGACGTGGTGCGGCGGATCGTCGAAGCCTACAAGCACGACGCCAAGCACTGGGAGCGGATGGGCGAGTGGATCGACCGCATCGGCTGGAAGCGCTTCTTCGAAATGACCGACCTGGCCTTCACCAAGCACCACCTGGACACCTGGACCGGTGCGCGGAAGACCATGAACATGTCGGCCCACCTGCACTTCTAAGGGAGAACGGGAAGCGTGAAGATCGGAGTTGTCGTCAGCGAAGGGCCTTACACCCACCAGGCCGCGGACACCGCCTATCACTTCGTGAAGGCGGCCCTGGACAACGGGCACGAAGTGCCCCGCGTCTTCTTCTACCACGACGGGGTCAACGTCTCGACCCGGTTGTCGGTGCCCCCCCAGGACGAGCGTCACATCCAGAACAACTGGACGGCGCTGGCCAAGGACAAGGGGATCGATCTGGTGGTCTGCATCGCCGCGGCCCAGCGCCGCGGCCTGCTGGATGAAAACGAGGCCAAGCGCCAGGGCAAGGATGCCAGCAACATCGCCGAGGGGTTCCGGATTTCCGGCCTCGGCCAGCTGATCGAGATGGGTATCCAGACCGACCGGCTGGTGATGTTCGGGGACTGAGGGGAAGATCATGTCGGAGACCAAGAAATTCCTCTACGTGAACCGCAAGGCGCCCTATGGCACGATCTACGCGCTGGAAAGCCTGGAGGTCGTGCTGATCGGCGCGGCCTTCGAACAGGACGTGTCACTGGCGTTTCTCGACGACGGGGTGTTCCAGCTGACCCGCGGCCAGGACACGGCCGGGATCGGCATCAAGAACTTCTCCAACACGTTCCGCGCCTTGGGCGATTACGACGTGACCAAGCTCTTCGTCGAGCGCGAGTCGCTCGACGAACGCGGCCTGACAGAGGCGGATCTGCAGGCCATCACCTACGAGGACGAGAATGACGACTGGGCCGAGAAGCCCTCGATCCGCGTCGTCAGCCGCGCCGAGATGGCCGACATCATGGCCAGCCAGGACGTGGTCCTGAGTTTCTGAAGGGGGAAGAGCGATGTCGACATTGCACACCGTCAACAAGTCGCCCTTTGGCAATGGCGCGCTGCAAAGCTGCCTGAAGCACTGCAAGCCGGGCGATGCCGTTCTTCTGATCGAAGACGGAGTCTATGGCGCGATTGCCGGCTCTGCCCTGGCGGCAGAAGTCCGGGCCGGGCTGTCGGACGTGGCGCTGTACGTCCTGGAAGGCGACGTCAAGGCGCGCGGCATCGACGCGGGCAAGATCCTGGGAGAGGTCAAGTCGGTCGGGTACGGCGGCTTTGTCGATCTGGTCACCAGCCACGACCGGACCCAGGCCTGGCTTTGAACAACGGCCCGCGGCCGCGGGCGTGAACTAAGGGAAGAGGAAAACACATGGCATATCAGGTAAACGGCCAAACGGTCGAGCACGACGAAGAAGGGTACATCACCACCCTGTCCGACTGGTCGCGCGATCTGGCTGAGGAAATCGCCAAGACCGAGAACGTCAACATGACGGACGAGCATTGGGCCGTCGTCGATTTCCTGCGGGAATATTACGACGAATACCAGATCGCCCCGGCTGTCCGCGTGCTGATCAAGGCCATCGCCAAACAGATGGGCCCCGAGATCGGGAACAACAAGTACATGTACGAACTGTTCCCCTATGGCCCGGCCAAACAGGCGTGCAAGATCGCCGGTCTGCCCAAGCCGACCGGCTGCGTCTGAGCCTAACACTGCCACGCTAAGCCCCTGAAAAACAACAAACCGCAGGGGCATGACGGGAGGAGTCCGCGTGCTGGGAATCGTTTTCGCCCTGTTGTTCTATGCCGCCACGGCGATCCTTGTGATCGGTGTAGCCGCCAAGATCCGCACTTATGCGCGCGTGCCCGCCCCGCTGAAGATCCCCACGACGCCGGCGCCCAAGACGGGCTTTGGCGTCGTTCTGCGGATGGCCCGCGAGGTGATCTTCTTTGAAAGCCTGTTCAAGTCGAACAAGTGGATCTGGGTCTTTGCCTGGATGTTTCACATGGCGCTGTGGCTGGTGCTGATCCGCCACCTGCGCTATTTCACCCAGCCGGTCTGGTGGTGGGTCCAACTGGCCCAGCCGTTTGGCACCTATGCCGCCTTCGCGATGATCGCCGGGCTGGCCGGGCTTTGGGCGCGCCGCGTCCTGGTCGAGCGCATCCGCTATATCTCCAACCCGTCCGATCACCTGATGCTGGCCTTGCTGGTGGGGATCGGCGCCTCGGGCGCGGCCACACGCTTTGTCGCCCATACCGATATCGTCGCGGTCAAGACCTACATGCTGGGCTTGATGCGCCTCTCCGTCGGCGATCTGCCGGCCGATCCGATCCTGCTGGTTCACCTGTTCCTGGTGGCGGTTCTGATGATCGTGTTCCCGATCTCCAAGCTGCTGCACGCACCCGGCGTGTTCTTCAGCCCGTCGCGCAACCAGATCGACAACCCGCGCGAAAAGCGCCACCTCGCCCCCTGGGCGGCCAAGCTGGAGGGCTGAGCCATGGCCGATGGCGATACCCAGGTACCCGAGCTGTCCTTCCCGCTGGACATTCCCTGCCTCAAGCGTGGCGCGATGGAAGGGACCAAGCCCTTTGTCGCCGCGCCCGAGCATCAGGCCAAGCTGGGCTACCCCGGCACGCTGGTGCCGGACTGGAAGGAACGCGCGCTGGCCAAGATGAAGGAGCTGGCCGAGAAGAACCGCGCTTTCCAAGTTTACCTCGACATCTGCGTGAAATGCGGCGCCTGCACCGACAAGTGCCACTATTTCCTGGGCACCGGCGATCCCAAGAACATGCCGGTGGCGCGCCAGGATCTGCTGCGCTCGGTTTACCGCCGGTACTTTACCTTCGCCGGCAAGAACTTTCCCTGGCTGGTGGGCGCACGCGACCTGACCGAGGACGTGCTGCACGAATGGTATTCGTACTACCATCAATGCTCGGAATGCCGGCGCTGCTCTGTGTTTTGCCCTTATGGCATCGACACTGCCGAAATCACCATGGCCGCGCGCGAGATCCTCGACAGCATCGGCTACGGGCAGAAATACTCGAACGAGATCATCGGCAAGGTCCACGAAATCGGCAACAACCTGGGCCTGCGGCCCAAGGCGCTGGCTGCCACGCTGGAAGGGCTGGAAGAGGATATCGAGGACGACACCGGCGTTACGGTACGCCTGCCGCTGGACGAGAAAGGCGCCGACATCCTGCTGATCACGCCCTCGGCCGACTTCTTTGCCGAGCCGCATATCGACGGGCTGATCGGCTATGCCAAGGTGTTTCATGAGGCAGGCGTCAGTTGGACACTGTCGTCTTACGCATCGGAGGCGGCCAATTTCGGCCTGTTCATCGGCTCTTACGAGAACATGCGCGAAGTCAGCCTGCGTATCCGCAAGGCGGCGCAGGACCTGGGCGTCAAGCGCATCATCTTCGGCGAATGCGGTCATGCCTGGCGGGTGGCCTACTCGTTCCTCAACACTCTGGCCGGGCCGTTCGACTTCCTCGACCAGAATTACCCGATTCCGCAGCACATGCTGGAATTCACCTGGGACGAGATCCAGAAGGGCACGCTTCGGCTCGATCCCAGCCGCAACGACCACATCCGCCTGACCTACCACGACAGCTGCAACGTCGCGCGTGCCAGCGGCATGGGCGATTATCCCGGCGGTCAGTTCGAGATCCCGCGGAACGTGATCAAGGCGGTGTGCAACAACTACTTCGACATGGACCCGGACACGATCCGCGAGTCCACCCTGTGCTGCGGCGGCGGCGGCGGTCTGCTGACCGACGATCTGATGGACCTGCGCGTCAAGGGTGCCGCCCCGCGAATGAAGGCGCTGCAACAAGTCACCGACGAACACGGGGTCACCCACATGGCCGCCATCTGCGCCATCTGCAAGACGCAGTTTTCCAAGGTCATGCCGAAATATGGCTACGAGATGGATTCGATCCTGTCGATCCATCAGCTGGTGTCCAACGCCATCATCCTGACGGGTCAGGACACGGGCGGCGACGCCAAGGACGACGACACAGAAGATGCCGCCTGACGGGCGCGCTGGGAGGATAGCGTGATGAATGAGATGAAACAGGGCAGAACCTTCCGCCGGTTCCGGGAAGGCGAGACGACTTCGGACTGGGAGCTGGAGCAGAAGATCTTTAACGCCGACCATTCCCACAAATGCCCCACCTACGTGCACAAGACCCCGCCCTGCCAGGGCTCGTGCCCCTCGGGCCACGAAATCCGCGGCTGGCTGGCAATTGCGCGCGGCATGGACAAGCCCCCTGTCGAAGGCATGGCGTGGCAGGAATACGCGTTTCACCGGATGGCCGCGGCCAACCCGTTTCCGGCGACGATGGGCCGTGTGTGCCCTGCCCCGTGCGAGGCGGGCTGCAACCGCAACGAAGTTGACGAATACGTCGGCATCAACGCGGTTGAGCAATACGTCGGCGATTGGGCCAACGCCAACAACGTGGCGCATCCCGCGCCAAAGGCCGAAACGGGCAAGCGCGTGGCAGTGATCGGTGGCGGTCCGGCAGGGTTGTCGGCGGCCTACTTCCTGCGGTTGGACGGACATGCCGTGACCCTGTTCGAGGCGCATGAGAAACTGGGCGGGATGATGCGCTACGGCATCCCCGGCTACCGCACCCCGCGCGACATGCTGGACAAGGAGATCGGGCGTATCCTCGACCTTGGGGTGACGGTACGCACCAACACCCGCGTCGGCAGCGACATCTCTGTCGAACAGCTGGACGCCGAGTTCGACGCGGTGTTCTGGGCGATGGGCGCGCAAAGCGGCCGCCCGCTGCCCATTGCCGGCTGGGAAGACACTGATAACTGTATCAACGGCATCGAATTCCTCGACGCGTTCAACCAGGGCTACGTGCTGGGCACGGCGCGCAAGGTGATCGTTGTCGGTGGCGGCGACACCTCGATCGACGTCGCCTCCGTGGCGCGGCGCCTGGGTCACATCACCGCCGACTATCTGCCAGAGCGCAACGACGGCACGGTGGTGGACTTCACCAGCCATGACGTCGCCTCGTCGCTGTCGCGCGAGGGGATGCAGGCCACGCTCACCTCGCTTTTCCCGATTGACAAGATGACCGCCGCCGAGCGCGAGCGCGAAGACGCCAAGCGCGAGGGGATCGAGATCCGCGGCGGCGTCATGCCGCTGGAGGTTCTCAAGAACAGCCAAGGCCGGGCGATCGGGCTGCGCATGTGCGAATGCACCATGAAAGGCGCGGTGCCAGAACCGGTGGAAGGCACAGAGTTCACGCTGGAAGCCGATATCATCATCGCCGCCATCGGACAGATGGGCAATTTCGAAGGTGTCGAGGAAATGGACGGCGGGCGCGGCTTCATCGCCACAACGCCGACCTACCAGGTCAAGGGGCGCGAAAAGCACTTTGCCGGCGGCGACATCATCCGCCCGCACCTGCTGACCACCGCGATCGGCCATGGCCGCATCGCCGCCGATGCGATCACCGATTTCCTCGACGACGGCGACATCCGCAAGCGGCCAAAGCTGGACGTGCACCACTTCAACCTGCTGGCCGAGCTGCACCAGCGCCACAAGGACCCCGAGGAATACGACCACAAGCAGCAGCGCGGCACGAACGAGGCGAAATTCGCCGTGCACAACTACGAGGACCGCTCAAGCTCGCAGATCATTCCTCATAACGAGCTGTTCAAGGGCCACTTCAACTTCGTCAAGCGCGAGGAACGCGAAGAGATCCACATCGAGGCAGACAAGGTGCTGGGCAACTTCGAAGAGCGCATCGTCGGCCTGACCGAGGCACAGGCCCGCAAGGAGGGCGAGCGGTGCATGTCCTGCGGAATGTGCTTCGAGTGCGACAACTGCGTGATCTACTGCCCGCAAGACGCGGTGAACCGCGTCCCCAAGGCCGACCGCACCGTAGGGCGCTACGTCTATACCGATTATACCCGCTGCATCGGGTGCCACATCTGCGCCGATGTCTGCCCGACCGGCTATATCAAGATGGGCCTTGGAGAGTGACCATGCGCCTGGTGATCCTGATCACGGGCCTGTTGTTGACTGCCCTGTCCCCGGCCTGGGGGCAGGATGCCGCCTGGGCCCCCGCCGTGCCAAAGGCCAGCGGTGAACCGCATCCCGAAGGCAATGCCTACATGCGGCGCTGGCACATGAGCATGATGAAACATGACCGCGACCTGACGATGTATGACGGCGAGCGCGGCGTGAACGCCTCGATCGGCGAATGCTTCGAGTGTCATGCTGTCAAGGACGAGGCCGGCCAGCCGGTGACCGTGGCCGACGAACGGCACTTCTGCCGTAGCTGCCACGACTACGCGGCGGTCAAGGTCGACTGCTTCGACTGCCACCGCTCCACCCCCGAAGGGTTTGAAGAACCGCCGCACCAGGCTTCTCTGGGCCGGGGCATCCTGCCGACGTTGCCCTATTCCGCGCAGATGGCGCAGGTGCTGGAGTATCTGCGCGCATCCCCCACCGTGACAGCCGAGGCGCGAGAATGACCTGCACGCAGAAACCCGCCGCCCCCACCCGCCGCGACATTCTGAAAAGCGGCGCCGCGATGGCCACGCTGCAACTGGCGCCGGGCGTGACCCTGATGGCCTTCGGCGGGTCCGAGGCGCAGGCCGCCGCCGACGCGGGCAAGCGCTGGGGCCTGTTGATCGACGCGGGCAAATGCGCCGAGGGCTGCTCGGCCTGCGTGACCGCCTGCGCCGACGAAAACGGCTGGAAGGGCAAAGGCGACGCCGAACGCGATGCCCAATGGATCCGCAAGGTCACCCTGAAAAACAAGGCAACGGGCCGCACGTCGGAATTGCCGGTGATGTGCCAGCATTGCGAAAGCCCGCCTTGCGTCGATGTCTGCCCCACCGGCGCATCGTTCAAGCGCAAGGACGGGATCGTGCTGGTTGACAAGCACATCTGCATCGGCTGCCGCTATTGCATGATGGCCTGCCCGTTCAAGGCGCGGTCTTTCGTGCATGAACCGGTCACCAACCAGAAAACCCACGCGCCGCGCGGCGTCGGCACGGTGGAGGGCTGTACCCTGTGCGTGCACCGGATCGACGCCGGGCGCATCCCGGCCTGTGTCGAGGCCTGCGCCGCCACCGGCAACGGCGCGATGGTGTTCGGCGACTTGCGCGATCCTGAAAGCGAGATCTCGCGCCGGCTGGCCGAGTACCCCTCGCTGACCCTGCGGCCCGACCTCGATCTGAACCAGGGCGTGCGCTACGCGGAGATCTGACCATGGCGATGGAAAAGACCCTGTACCGGGAACTGCCAACCACCGGCCCGCTCTGGGCGGCGGCGGTGCTGCTGGGCGCATTCCTTTTGGGCGGGCTGGCCGCCTTTGCCTATACCCACCACCACGGCCACGCCGTAACCGGCATGACAAACCAGGTTGTATGGGGCTTGCCCCATGTCTTCGCGATCTTCCTGATCGTCTCGGCCTCGGGTGCGCTGAACGCTGCCTCGATCGCATCGGTCTTTGGCCACGCGCCTTACAAGCCGATCGCACGGTTGTCTGCCGTTCTGGCGATGTCGCTGCTGGTGGGCGGGCTGGCCGTTCTGGTGCTGGACCTGGGCCGGCCCGACCGGCTGATCGTGGCGATGACGCGCTACAACTTCAGCTCGATCTTTGCCTGGAACGTCCTGCTGTACACGGGCTTTCTCGCCGTGGTCGCAGCCTATCTCTTTGTCCAGATGAGCCGGGTTCCCTACGGTTGGGTGCGCACGGTGGGTACTGCCGCCTTCCTGTGGCGGCTGGCGCTGACCACCGGCACCGGCTCGATCTTCGGCTGGCTGGTGGCGCGCCCGGGCTATGACGCGGCGATCATGGCGCCGCTGTTCATCGCGATGTCCTTCTCTTTCGGGCTGGCGGTGTTCATCCTGGTGCTGGCGGCGCTGTTCCGGCTGTCGGGGCGCAAGATCGGCCGCATGATGTACCGCCGGCTGGGCGGGCTGCTGGCGATTTTCGCCGCCGCGGTTCTGTATTTCACCGCCGTGCAGCACCTGACGGCGCTATACGCCGCCGAACACGCCGGGATCGAACGGTTCATCCTGCGCGACGGGGGCATCTACACCTGGCTGTTCTGGCTGGTACAGGTCGGCATTGGCGGGCTGGCCCCGATTGCGCTGATCTACCTGCCGCGCTTCGGCAACTCGGCGGCAGAGCCGATCCTGGCTTCGGTGCTGGTGATCGTGGGCGGCCTGGCGCAGGTCTACGTGATTGTCGTCGGCGGTCAGGCTTATCCGATGGAACTGTTCCCGGGCTACGAGGCTTCGAGCCCGTTCTTCGACGGCACGGTTTCGGCCTATGCGCCCTCGCTTACCGAACTGGGCCTGGGCCTGGGCGGGGTGGCGCTCGCGCTGCTGGCGGTGGGCGTCGCGGCCAAGGTTCTGCGCGTGTTGCCGACCAACCTGATGGATGCCAACGTTCCGGGGAACGACTGAGGACGCCCCATGCTCTACGACCCGACCAGCCCGCATCCGTTTTCCCGCTTCGTCGCCATCCTGGGACGCGGCAAGACCAAGCAGCGCCACCTGACCTATGAAGAGGCGCTCGAGTCGATGCGGATGATCCTGCGCGAGGAAGTGCTGCCCGAACAGATCGGCGCCTTCCTGATGCTGTTGCGGCTCAAGGAAGAGGCGCCGGAAGAGATCGCGGGCTTTACCCAGGCCACGCGCGAGGGGTTGGACCTGCCCGCCAGCCTGCCGCAGGTCGATCTGGACTGGTCCTCTTATGCCGGCAAGCGCATCCAACTGCCGTGGTTCATTCTTTCGGTGATGGCGCTGGTCAGCACCGGCACGCGCGTGGCGATGCATGGCACCGAAGGGCACACCGCCGGACGCGTCTACACACGTGGCATCATCGAGATGCTGGGCCTGCCCGTCGCCGCATCGCTGCGCCAGGCGGCAGAACAGGTTCAGGCGCGCGGCTTCACCTACATTCCGCTGGAAGTCATGAGCCCGGTCCTGCGCCGCCTGATCGAGCTGCGCCCGATTTTTGGGCTACGTTCGCCGGTGCACAGCTTTACCCGTATGATCAACCCCTTCGCCGCGCCGGTGATGATGCAGGGGATTTTCCACCGCGGCTTCATGGACATTCACGCCGGGGCCGCGCGCCTGCTGAACCAGCCCCGCGCCGCGGTGTTCCGCGGCGAAGGCGGCGAGATCGAGCGCCGCCCGAACAAGCCGACACAGGTCTGGATGACGCTGGGCGCGGATGAACCGATTGTCGAAACCTGGCCCGCCCTGCTGGACGACGCACACCAGCCCGCCGACGAAGACATGAACCCCGAACGCCTGCTGGCCGTCTGGTCTGGCGCGGATACCGACCCATATGCCACCGCCTCTGTCACCGGTACGCTTGCCGTGACCCTGCGCACCATGGGCCGCGCCGCCAGTACCGAAGAGGCAGAGGCCATGGCCCGCGAACTGTGGAATGCCCGCGACCGCGCATTCCTCAAACCAAGGTGAGCGCCCCTGCCCGCTTCATGATCGCCGCGGCGCACAAGTCGTCAGGCAAGACGGTCATATCCGCGGGCATCGCGGCGGCGCTGGCCGCCCGCGAAGGCGCTGTTGGCGTATTCAAGAAGGGCCCCGATTACATTGACCCGATGTGGCTGCACCTGGCCGCTGGACGCCCTGCCTACAACCTGGACTTCAACACCATGGAGCCGGGCGAGATTCTCAGCCGCTTCGCCTCGCGCGCGGCGGGCTGCGCCGTCAACCTGATCGAGGCGAACAAAGGCCTTTACGACGGGGTCTGCCCGGATGGTTCGGATTCCAACGCCGCCCTGGCCAAGCTGCTGTCCTGTCCGGTGGTCCTGGTGATCGACACCCGGGGCATGACGCGCGGGATTGCGCCGCTATTGCTGGGCTACACCGCCTTTGACCCCGAGGTGCGCGTGGCCGGGGTGATCCTGAACCGCACCGGCGGAACCCGACACGAGGGCAAGCTGCGCCAGGCGGTAGAGATGTACACGAACCTGCCGGTCCTGGGCGCGGTCGGCAACACGCCCGAGCTGGATATATCGGAACGGCACCTGGGCCTGACAACGCCGGCCGAGCGGCGTGATACACGCGGCTTTCTGGCCGGTGTGGCGGCCCGGCTGGAACGCTCGGTCGATCTGGACGCGATCCACACCATCGCGCGAAGCGCGCCGCAGCTGCCCGCCGTGCTGCCCGAGCGTCCGCCCGCCCTGCCCGGCCCGCGCCTGCGCATCGGCATCGCGCGCGACGAGGCGTTCAGCTTCTACTATCCCGACGATCTGGAAACCTTTGCCGCTGCCGGGGCCGACCTGGTGCCGGTCGACATGCTGCGCGATCCCGCGCTGCCGCCGGTCGACGGGCTGTTCATCGGCGGCGGTTTTCCTGAAACCCAGATGGGCGCCCTGGCCGCCAACACCGCGATGCGCGCCAGCTTGCACGCCGCATTGGAAGGCGGCCTGCCCACCTATGCCGAATGCGGCGGGCTGATGTACCTGACGCGCTCGATCACCTGGAAGGGCGAGACGCGCCCGATGGTGGGGTTCTTCGATGCCGACACGGTGGTGCAGGACCGGCCGCAGGGCCGCGGCCACGTGCGCTTTGCCGCCACCGCTGCGGCGCTGTGGCCCGCCGCAGGCACCGAGGGACGGGCGCATGAATTCCATTATTCCCGGCTTGAGAACATGTCCGATCCGCTGTTTGGCCGCACCGTCAGCCGCGGCCATGGCATCGACGGGCAGCACGACGCGCTGGTGCGCGGCAACACCCAGGCCGGATTCATCCACCTGCGCCACACCACGCAAACCCCGTGGGTCACCCAGTTCCTGCGGTTTGTCGCCAACGTGCGCGCAGCAAAAAGCCCCGCCCGAAAAGAGCGGGGCCATGCCTGAGCGGCACGCCGATCAGGCGCGCTTGATCTCGAACTTGTAGATATTGCCTTCGGAAGTCGAGCTGAGCAGCTCGTTTCCGGTCTGGTTGCAGAACGCGGCGAAATCGGCCACGGATCCCGGATCGGTCGCGCGGACCTCCAGCACCTGCCCAGCGGTCAGCCCCTTCAACGCCTTCTTCGCGCGCAGGATCGGCAGCGGGCAATTCAGCCCCTCGGCGTTCAGCACTTCGTCAGCCACGTGTATTCCTCCCTTTAGGTGCCGTGTCTTTGTTACTCAGATAAACAGGTTGATGTCGGATTTCAGAGCCTTTTCCATGTAGGTGGCGGCTCCGCCGATCTCCATTTCGTCGATCATGTCCTCGCGCTTGTACTCGAACAGGTCGAGCGTCATCTGGCAGCCAATGATCTTGATATCGGATTCTATGGCGGCCTCGCGCAGCTCCTCGATCGAGGCGACGCCCTTCTTCTTGATCAGGTTCTTCATCATCGTGCCAGCGGCCGATCCGACGCCGGGCAGCATCCCGATCAGGTTGGGCATGGCCATGTGTCCGCCCATCATCGGCATTTCCATTGCCGGGTTGCCCAGCGGCGTGAACTTCAGGTTCAGGTCCTTCTTCAGCAGGACCAGCCCGTAGAAGGTGAAGAACATCGTCACTTCAACATCCATCGCAGCCGCGGTGGTTCCCAGGATGAAGGGCGGATAGGCCCAGTCCAGCGACCCCTTGGTCACGATGATCGACATGCTTTTCGCATTCTCGAGCTTCTGAGCGTCCAGCATACAAGCCTCCCGTTTCTCCTCGGGGTATCCTATCATTCGAAACATGGAATGTATACTCAAACCACGTTGGCGAACGCATTCGAAAAATCGAAGGCGTTTCAAGGGATAGCAGTTTTCGTGCGACATCCGGCAGCGCGGCTTTCGCTTTGTGTCTCAAACGCATAGCCTTGCGCAATCATCGCTCTTTCCCCAGCTTGATTCGGCCTCTCAGCGGTCAGGGCGGGGCGCATTTGGGCCGGATCTGTCGTATCGCGGCTTGCCTGCGGCGGTGGGTTTGCTGTCTGTTGGGGCATACCCCTGACGAATGGAAAGCCCGTGCCCGAGATCCTGGAAAATCCCCACCGCGGCAAAGGACTGGCCTGCGCCGACGATCTGCCCAGCACCGATGCCGCCAGCGTGGCCGCACTGCTGGCGCGCTGCCCGCGCCATGCCCCCACGCCGCTCCGCGACATACCCGAATTGGCGCGGGCCTGCGGCATCGCGCAGTTGTGGGTGAAGGACGAAAGCGCCCGCATGGGCTTGGGCAGCTTCAAGGCGCTGGGCGCGGCCTTCGTTATCGCACGTGACGCCGCCGCGCTGGCCCCGGCCGACCCGGCCGCGCCCGGCACGCTGGCCAGCCGCACCTATGTCGCCGCCAGCGCCGGAAACCACGGCATGTCTGTCGCCGCCGGGGCGCGGGTATTCGGCGCGCGCGCCGTGATCTACCTGGCCGATACCGTGCCCGAGGCCTTTGCCGCCCGCCTGCGCGCCCTGGGCACCGAGGTGGTGCGCGCTGGCGCAACCTACGAAGACAGCATGACGGCGGCGGAACAGGCCGCCGCGCAAAACGGCTGGACCCTGCTGTCCGACAGCAGTTGGCCGGGCTATTCCGAAATCCCGCTGGGCGTGATGCAGGGCTATTTGCAACTGGCGGCCGAGGCGGCCGGGCAGATGCTGCAGCCGCCCACAGACATCCTGCTTCAGGCCGGCGTTGGCGGGCTGGCGGCGGCGGTCGCTGCTTATGCCCGCGCCCAGTGGGGCAATGCGCCACGCATCTGGGTGGTCGAACCCGATGCCGCACCGGCGCTGGCCGAAAGCATCCGCGCCAGCCGGACGGTTACCGCGCCGGGGCCGGTTTCCTGCATGGGGCGGCTGGACTGCAAGACCCCCTCGATCATCGCTCTTGCCGGGCTTTCGCGCGATGCCGATGCCTTTGTCACCATCACAGAGGACGAGGCACGTGCGGGTGTGACCGCGCTGGCCGCGGCCGGACTGGCCACCACACCGTCAGGCGGGGCGGGTCTGGCTGCGCTGATCGCCGGTTTGCCGGGCCTGCCCGCCACGGCCCGGGTGCTGGCGATCCTGTCAGAGGGGCCCGAGGATGCCTGACCGCTCGCTGATCTTTCCGGCCGGAGAATACCGCGCCCGCATCGCCGCGCTTCAGGGCGCCATGGCAGACCAGCAGATGGAGGCGCTGCTGCTGACCAGCGCGGCGGACATCTTCTATACCACCGGCTTTCTGACCCGGTTTTGGGAAAGCCCGGCGCGGCCATGGTTCGTCATCGTGCCCGCCACCGGAGCGCCGGTGGCCGTGATCCCGGCCATCGGACAGGACCTGATGCGACGCACCTGGATCGACGACATCCGCACCTGGGATGCACCCGACCCGGAGGACGACGGGGTCAGCCTGCTGTCCGATACGTTGGCACAACTGACCGGGCCGCGCGCCCGCATTGGCCTGCCGATGGGGCTGGAGACCGCCGTGCGGATGCCGCTGGCCGACCTGCGCCGCGTCGAGGCGGGGATCGCGACGCGTGCCTTTGTCGATGCTACCGCCGTGGTCCAGCGCGTGCGCGAGATCAAGTCAGAAGCCGAGATCGAGAAAATCCGCGACATCTGCGCCATTGCCGCGCGGGCATTCGAGCAGGTGCCGCAGATCGTCGCCCGCGCGCCGCAACTCGATACGGTGTTCCGGGGCTTCCAGGCCGCGCTTCTGGCCGAGGGCGCGGACTGGGTCAGCTATACCGCCGGCGGCGCCGGCCCGGGCGGCTATGGCGACGTGATCTCGCC
>JAGRMT010000075.1:8636-26375 GCA_020441125.1 Roseivivax sp. | reverse complement strand
TCAACTACACCCCCTTCGGCCATTCCGACTGGTCCAAGATCGTGGCTGACGTGGTCGCCTTGGGCGCCGACGGCAAGAAGGTTGGCGTGATTTCCACCATCAACGGCGACGCCAACATCGGCTTCTACAAGGAATTGGCCGCCGCGGGCATTTCTGCGGACGAGATCCCCGTCGTCGCCTTCTCGGTCGGCGAAGAGGAACTGTCGGGCCTCGACACCTCGAACCTGGTCGGTCACCTGGCGGCGTGGAACTACTTCATGTCGGCCGACACGCCGGCAAACGCCGAGTTCATCAAGGAATGGAAAGCGTTCATCGGCGACGACAAGCGCGTGACCAACGACCCGATGGAAGCGCATTACATCGGCTTCAACATGTGGGTGAACGCGGCCACCGCCGCCGGCACCACCGATGTCGACGCCGTGCGCACCGCGATGTGGGGGCAGGAATTCCCGAACCTGACCGGCGGCACCGCCGTGATGGGCGTGAACCACCACCTGTCCAAGCCGGTGCTGATCGGCGAGATCCAGGCCGACGGCCAGTTCGACATCATCTCGTCGACCGAGCCGGTGCCGGGCGACGCCTGGACCGACTACCTGCCGGAATCGGCGGTGCTTGAGTCTGATTGGAAAGACCTGGGCTGCGGTATGTACAACACCCAGACCAAGACCTGCGTGCAGATCAAGTCGAACTACTAAGACAACAGCCGGCGGCGGGCGCGTCCCGCCGCCGCTTCTCGGGCAAGGTCACCCCTCCATGCTGAAACGTGTTTTCGCGGCGCTGCTGGCCGCGGTCATCCTTGCTTTGCCGGCGCAGGCGCAGGACGGCACCCTGGGGCCGATCCAGACAATCCTGCAGGAACACAGCGACGCCATCGTGAAAAGCTCGCGCAAGACCATCGGGCCGGCGATCGACGCGGTCGCCGGGTCTGGCCTGCCGCAGGCGCAGACGGTGCTTCAGGCCTGGCAGGCCAAGGACATGTGGCAGCGCAAGGCGGACGGGTTGTTCTTTCTGGCCAAGCCAAGTGGCGACGGGTTTGCCCTGACCGATTTCGACACGGGCACCGAAGCGGGCGTGGCCGCAAAGGGCGATCTGGAGCAGATCAAGCCCAACGCCGGCATCCGCGCCCTGCTGGGCACAGCGCTGGTGCAGTTCCAGCTGCTGGACCCGGACCGCGCCCGGCGCGTCGCCGCGCTGACCTCGGTCGAACGCGACCCGGTAGCCGAACTGATCGAACCCCTGGCCGGCTCTATCGAGGATGAGCCCGACGCCGAGCTGAAGGCACGCAAGGAGCGGCTTCTGGCGCGGCTGACCGCCCGTTTTGGCGCCACCACAGAGGCCCGCGTCACCGCGATCCACGTTCTGTCCGGCAGCCTGGCCGTCGAGGCGCGGGGCGTGCTGAACCAGGTCCTGACACTTCAACCCCCTGCCCTGGCCCCCTATCCCGAAGGCGCCATCGTGGCCCGCACCGTCACCCCCGGCGGCACCGATCTGAGCATCGACGCCGCCTATGACCTTATGGTCGCGGCCGGGCAGGCCCAGCCGGTACCAACGGTGGCCGAGCGCCTGCAGACGCTGAGCGCCAACATCGACGGCGGCCGCGTTGGCGGCGTGCCGGTCGCCCAGTTGAATACACAAGAAGCCCGCGACCGCGCCTACCTGGCTCTGGTTGCCGCAGGCACCGTACCGGCGACAAGCTGGACCCCGGAGTTTTCCAAGGCCGAGTCCGTGGCGGGGGCAGAATTCGCGTTGCTTTACGCCGAAAAGGACGCGGCCGTAATCGAGGCAGCACGCGCCACCCTGAAGGGGATCGAACGCAAGGTCGCGTGGAACCAGACGCTGGATCTGGGGTTGGATGCGCTGTCGCTGGCGTCGATCTACTTCCTGGCGGCCATCGGCCTGGCGATTACCTTTGGCGTGATGGGCGTGATCAATATGGCCCATGGCGAATTCATCATGATGGGCGCTTACACGGGCTACGTGGTGCAGCAGTTCATTCCGAACCACACCGCATCGGTCCTGGTGGCGATCCCGCTGGCCTTTGCCGTGACTTTTGCCGCCGGCGTGGCGATGGAGCGGCTGGTGATCCGCTGGCTTTATAACCGACCGCTGGAAACGCTGCTGGCGACGTTCGGGATTTCCATCGCTCTGCAACAGCTGTTCAAGAACATCTTCGGCACGCAGGCCCGCCCGTTGACGGCGCCTGACTGGCTGGGCGGGGCCTGGACGCTGAACGACGTGGTGTCGATCAGCTACATCCGCATCGCGATCTTCTTCCTGGCGCTGATCTTCCTGGGGCTGGTGCTGTTCATCATGAAGCGCACCCGGCTGGGCCTTGAAACCCGCGCGGTGACCCAGAACCCCGGCATGGCCGGCGCAATGGGCATCCGCACAGACCGGGTTAACATGCTGACCTTCGGGCTGGGCTCTGGCATCGCGGGGATCGCGGGGATGGCCATCGGGCTGTTCGCCAAGGTCACGTCCGAGCTGGGCTCTGACTACATCGTGCAAAGCTTCATGACGGTGGTCGTCGGCGGCGTGGGCAACATCTGGGGCACCCTGCTGGGCGCCACGCTGATCGGCACGCTGCAAAAGGGCATCGAGTGGCTGAACCCGTCCAACACGCTGGCGGCGCAGACCTACATGATCATCTTCATCATCATCTTCATCCAGTTCCGGCCGCGCGGCATCATCGCGCTCAAGGGCCGGGCCGCGGGGGACTGAGCCATGGGTTTCACGATCCGGACCATCGGCGCACCGACGCCGGACTTCGAGGCGCTGGTCGACACGCACACCACCTTCTGCGACGGCACCGCCCCCGCGGAAAGCTGTCACCGGCTGCCGGTCTCGGCGCTGTTCGGCCCCGGGCTGACGGTCTGGACGGTGACAGCCGCCGACGGCGCGCTGGTCGGCATGGGCGCCCTAAAGGCGCTGCCGGGCGGCGATGGCGAGGTAAAGTCGATGCACACGCGGCAGAGCGTTCGCGGACAGGGCGTGGCCCGTGCCATGCTGGAAACGATCCTGGCCGAGGGCGCCCGGCGCGGTTATGGCGCGCTATGGCTGGAAACCGGCGCACATCCGGATTTTGCCCCGGCCCGCCGGCTATACGCGGCGCATGGCTTTGTGGAAACCGGCCCCTTTGGCAGCTACCGGCCGGACCCGCACAGCGTGTTCATGACCCGGCGCCTTGACGTGATGGAGCCGGCAGCATGACATCCCGGTCTTTCTTCCTGCGCAACCCCTCGGTGCTGGTCTTCCTGGCGGTACTGGCCCTGTTCACGCTGGGTGTGACGGTGTTCTCCGAGGCCTATGGCTCAGGCGAGCTGTCGACCAGCTTCGTCAAGACACTGGGCAAGACGCTGTGCCTGGCGCTGGTGGCCGTGGCAATGGACCTGGTGTGGGGCTATACCGGTATCCTGTCGCTGGGCCATTTCGCCTTCTTCGGGCTGGGCGGCTACATGATCGGCATGTGGCTGATGTACGAGCGTACCCGCACCATCGTCGTCACCTCGATGGCCGACGCGCCGATCCCGCCGACCGAGCAGGAAATCGTCGACGCCATCGGCACGCAGATTTTCGGCGTGGTCGGGTCATCCGAGTTTCCCGCTGTCTGGGCCTTTGCCGACAGTCTGGTGCTGCAACTGGTGTTGGTCGTGGCCGTCCCGGGCCTGCTGGCACTGGTTTTCGGCTGGCTGGCTTTCCGCAGCCGGGTCACCGGGGTCTACCTGTCTATCCTGACCCAGGCGATGACGCTGGCGCTGTCGCTTTACCTTTTTCAGAACGACAGCGGCTTGCGTGGCAACAACGGGCTTTCGGGCCTTCAGAACCTGCCCGGCCTGGGCGACGTGCCGCAGTCGGTCGTGTCGGTCTGTCTGTTCTGGGCTTCGGCCCTGGCGCTGGCCCTGGGATATGTGCTTGCGGCGTGGATCGTGTCGGGCAAGTTCGGATCGGTCCTGCGCGGCATCCGCGACAACGAGGCGCGCGTGCGCTTCCTGGGCTACTCGGTCGAGGGCTACAAGTTGGCGATCTTCACCGTCACGGCAATGATCGCGGGCATCGCCGGGGCGCTCTATTACCCGCAGGCGGGCATCGTGAACCCGGCCGAAATCGCGCCCATCGCCTCGATCTACCTGGCGGTCTGGGTCGCCATCGGCGGGCGCGGGCGGCTTTACGGCGCGGCCATTGGCGCGGTCTTCGTCTCGCTTGTCTCTACCTGGTTCACCGGTGGGCAAGCGCCCGACATCGACCTGGGCTTCTACACCCTGTCCTGGGTGGATTGGTGGACGATCCTGCTGGGCCTGTCCTTTGTCGGGGTAACGCTGTTCGCGCCCAAGGGCATTGGCGGGCTGGTCGACCTGATCACCGACCGCCGCGCGCCGCAGCGCCACGGGGCGCCGCTGGGCCCCGATGTCGGCTCGCTGCGCGAGCAGGAGGCCGACGAATGAGCACGCTGCTGGAAGTCTCGGGCGTTTCGGTCACCTTCGACGGGTTCCGCGCGATCAACAACCTGTCGTTCCGCATCGGTCCGGCCGAAATGCGGGCGATTATCGGCCCGAACGGCGCCGGCAAGACCACCTTCATGGACATCATCACTGGCAAGACCAAGCCCGACACAGGCCGCGTGCTGTGGGGCGACAAGGGCATTTCGCTGTTGAAGATGAACGAGGCGCAGATCGCGCGCGAAGGCATCGGCCGCAAGTTCCAGAAACCGACGGTGTTCGAAGACCAGACAGTGCGCGAAAACCTGATGCTGGCGCTGAAGAATGAGCGCGGCCCCTTCCCCGTACTGGTCTGGCGCGCGTCGCGGCGGGACCATGACAAGGTCGGCGCCCTGGCCGAGGAGATCGGCCTGCAGGACGCGTTGGCGCGCAAGGCGGGCGAGCTGTCGCACGGGCAGAAGCAATGGCTGGAAATCGGCATGCTGCTGGCGCAGGAGCCGCGCCTGTTGCTGGTGGACGAGCCCGCCGCGGGCATGACCCCGGCCGAGCGCGAGCACACGACCGAACTGCTGGTCAACGCCGCAACCACGCGGGCCGTGGTGGTGGTGGAACATGACATGGAGTTCATCCGGCGGCTGAACTGCCGTGTAACCGTGCTGCACGAAGGCGCGGTGCTGGCCGAGGGCAGCCTTGACCACGTGACCGCCAACCAGGAGGTGATCGATGTCTATCTGGGGCGTTGAACGATGCTGACTGTCGAAGGGCTGACCCTGCATTACGGCCACAGCCAGATCCTGCACGGCGTGAACCTGACCGCCGTCACCGGCGAGGTGACCTGCCTGATGGGTACCAACGGCGTGGGCAAGACCTCGCTGATCCGGGCGATTTCGGGCCGGCATCCGCGGTCTGGCGGAACGGTGACACTGGACGGCGAGTCGCTGGGCGTGCTGCCAGCCCATGCGCTGGCGCACAAGGGCGTGGCGCTTGTACCGCAAGGGCGCGAGATTTTCCCGCTGCTGACCGTGCGCGAAAACCTTGAGACAGGATTTTCCTGCCTGCCCCGCGGCGAAAGGCGCGTGCCAGAAGAGATGTTCGAGCTATTCCCGGTGCTGAAGGAAATGCAGCACAGGCGCGGCGGCGATCTGTCCGGCGGCCAGCAACAGCAGCTGGCCATCGCGCGGGCGCTGATCACACGGCCAAAAGTACTGCTGATGGACGAGCCGACCGAGGGCATCCAACCCAACATCATCCAGATGATCGGCGACGTGATCCGAACCCTGCGCGACGAGGGCCGGATGGCGATCGTACTGGTCGAGCAGTATTTCGACTTTGCCTATGCGCTGGCTGACCGGTTCACCGTGCTGCGCCGGGGCGAGGTGATCATGGACGGGCGCAAGGCCGATATCGGTCGCGAGGCGTTGCTGGCCAAGGTATCCGTCTGAGGGCCTCAGCCCCGCCCGCCGCGCCCCATGAAGGGGATCACAAAGCTTAGCAGCACCAGCCTGAAGACATGGTGCGCGGCCACGAAGGTGGGGTTGAGCCCCAGCACCACTGCCATGGCGGCCATCGCCTCCAGCCCGCCGGGGGCATAGGCCACCAGCAGCTTGGCCAAGGGAAAGCCCAGCAGCGGCGCCGCGATCGCTGCGGCCGCGACCGCCCAGGTGACCGTCACCGCCGTCACCGCCAGCCCCGCCAGCACGCCCTGCCGCAACAGCCCCAGCGTTGTGCCAACGAACCGGGTGCCGATCAGAGCGCCCATGGCGGCAAAGGCCGCGTTGCCGACAACGGGCGGCAAGCCGCCCTGGCTCAACTCGCTCAGGTGGACGGCGGCCGAAACGGTCATCGCCGCCAGCAGATCGGGCGCCGGGATCTTCAGCCTTTCGTAAATGCGGCCCAGCCCATAGGCTACGGGCAACATGCCCAGCCAGTGCCAGGCCGGCATGGTGACATGGGTCAGCCCCTCTGTGCCCGGCGGCACCAGCGGCACCAGGATCGGCGGCACCACCAGCGTCAGGAACAACACGCGCGTGCTTTGCACAAGGCTGACCAGCCGCACGTCCCCGCCCCGGTCCTCGGCCAGCGACAGCACGAAGGACAGATGCCCCGGCGGCGCACACATTGCCGCGGTCAGCGCATCGAAGCGGAACAGCCGCCGCAGCATCCACGAACAGGATAGCATGCTGCCGATCACCAGCACGCTGAGGATGGCAAAGGACAACGGCCAGGTTCGCGCCGTTCGAATCACGTCGGGCGTGACCGAGGCGCCGATGCCGACGCCCAGCACCAGAAAACACAGCGTTCTCAATGGCGGTGGGATCTCCACCCGATAGCCGGTCACCGCCAGGATCGACACGGCCAGCGCAGGGCCGGTCAGATAGGGCGCGGGAAATCCGATCAGGACAAAGGCCAGCGCCCCCACCGCGGCGGCGGCAAGGGTCAGCGACAGCGTCAACAGCTGCTCTTTCAAGGTGTTGGGCAACGGCGGCCTTTCGCGCGGTTCTGCGCCACACCGTGGACCAGCGCGCCAGCGCCGTCAAACCGAAGCAATTGCATTCAAAGGCCCGGCACCCCTGAACCCTTTGTTAAGCCGTCGCGCGTAGCTCTTTGGCACGGAAAACGATCCAGCCGCACCGCCCTTCCCGGTGGCCGGCACGCAGAAAAAGGGTGAACAACCTCAATGCCTGACCAGATGCAAAGTTACACGCTGGCGCCACGCCGCGCCCGTTCCGGTGCGGACCCGCTCTTGTCCTTCCTGCAACAGGCGCAGGGCAGGCCTGTCGTGCTGTCGGTGGCCGAGGTCGAGCGTATCGACAGCCTGCGTCTGCGCATCCTGCTGTCGGCCCAGGCGCTTTGGGCGAAAGAAGGGATCGCCTTCGCGCTGGCACATGTCACCGACACCTTTCGCGACGGGCTGTCCCGGCTGGGCCTGTCCCCGGCCCATTTCGCGGTGGAGGAACGCTGATGTCCGTTCGTGTCCTGGCGATTGACGATTCCCGTACCATCAGGGAACTGCTGCGCGCCACGCTGGAAGAAGAGGGTTTCACCTTTGATTGCGCGGTCGACGGGGTCGACGGCATCAAGAAATTCGGCGAGTTCGACCCGGACGTCGTGATCACTGACATCAACATGCCCAACCTGGACGGGTTCGGCGTGATCGAGGCGCTGCGCGGCGAGGATGTCGGGACAACCGTGCCGATCATCGTGCTGACGACGGAATACTCAGACAAGCTGAAGGCGCGCGCGCGCGCCGCGGGCGCGACCGGCTGGATGGTCAAACCCTTTGACGACGAAAGCCTGATTTCCGTGCTTCGTCGGGTCACGGGGTAGCACCGATGAGCAAATCCTCGATCCGCGACACCTTCTTCGAAGAATGCGAAGACCTGCTGGAAGCCCTGATGGAAGGGCTGACCGAACTGGAGGACAACCCCGGCGACGACGAGATCGTCAACGCGGTGTTCCGTGCCGTCCATTCGATCAAGGGCGGCGCCGGCGCCTTCGGTCTCGACGATCTGGTCAGCTTTGCGCACACCTTCGAAACCGTGCTGGACATGGTTCGGGACAAGACGCTGTTCATCGACCCTGACCTGATGCGCATCTTCAACCGGTCCGGAGACAAGCTGACGGACCTGGTCGAGGCAGCGCGCGACGGAACAGAAATCGACACGGTCAGCCGTGACGCGGTGATGAATGAGCTGGAACAGTACCTGTCGGACCAGCCCGAGGAAGAAATCGCCTTTGCCGCGGCCCCGCTGGATTTTGCCCCGGCGCCACTGGACGCGGATGAACCCGACCTGCCACCGTTTGAGCCTGAAAGCGCCGCGTCCGATGCCGGTCCCAACGTCTTTCGCATCGTCTTCGTGCCGACGGCCGAACTCTATACCCACGGGCATGAACCGCTTTTGATCATCGACCACCTGGCCAAGCTGGGCCAGGTCGAGGTTGCGTTGGACATCAGCGACGTGCCGGCCTTCTCGCAGATCGACAATCTCGATTATCCCGGCTGGACCATCCGCCTGACTACCGAAAACCCGATGCCCGCAGTCGAAGCTGTTTTCGAATTCGTGGAAGGGCTGTGCCAGATCAGCATCGTCGACGAGGCTGACATGCCCGGCCTGCCGCCGATCCAGCCCCCCGCGCCGCCGCCTGTGATCGAACGGCCCAAGGCGTCGCCGCTTCAGTCGGCCACGCCGCAAAAGGACAAGGAGCGCGAGCAGAAAGGCCCCAAGGCAACGCTGCGCGTCGACCTGGAACGGGTCGACCGGCTGATCAACAACGTGGGCGAGCTGATCATCAACCAGGCCATGATCAGCCAGTGCATCGAAGAGCTGAACCTGCCGCCAACCTCGCAGATCTTCAACGAGATCGAGGATTACAAACTTCTCGCGCGAGACATCCAGGAAGGCGTGATGGCCATCCGCGCCCAACCGGTCAAGCCCCTGTTCCAGCGCATGGCCCGCATCGTGCGCGAGGCGTCAGAGGCCACCGGCAAGCAGGCGCGGTTCCTGACGGTGGGCGAGAACACCGAGATCGACAAGACGGTGATCGAACGGCTGGCCGACCCGCTGACACACATGATCCGCAACGCGGTGGACCACGGCTTGGAAAGCGCCGACAAACGCCTGGCGGCCGGCAAGGACGAGATGGGTACGATCCGCCTGACCGCGGCGCATCGCTCTGGAAACGTGATCCTCGAGATCGCCGACGATGGCGCAGGCATCAACCGCGCCGCGGTTCAGCGCAAGGCGGTGGAGAAGGGCCTGATCTCGGCCGATGCCGAACTGACCGAGAGCGAGATCGACAACCTGTTGTTTGCACCCGGGTTTTCCACCGCAACCGAGGTATCGAACCTGTCAGGCCGCGGCGTGGGCATGGACGTGGTCAAGACCGCCGTCGCCAAGTTGGGCGGGCGCATCAGCGTGGGCTCAGTCCAGGGCGAAGGCACGACGTTTTCCATCATCCTGCCGCTGACGCTGGCGGTGATGGACGGGTTCGTCGTGTCGATTGCCGACCAGACCATGGTGGTGCCGATCTCGTCGATCCTGGAAACCGTCAGCGCCGCCTCTGGCGACATCCAGATCATGGGCCAGGCCGAACGGCTTCTGCGCCTGCGCGGCCGGTACATACCGATTGTCAACGTGGCCCACAGCCTGGCGCTTCAGGTCCCCGAACCAGTGGAAAACCCGATTTACCTGATCGTGGAATCCGAACCGCAAGGCCTGTGCGCCCTGGAAATCGGCGAGATCCACGACCAGCGGCAAATCGTGGTCAAAAGCCTGGATTCCGATTTCGGCACCATTGCCGGCATCTCGGCCGCCACCATCCTGGGTGACGGCAAGATCGCCCTGATCCTGGATACCGACGAAATCTCGCGCGGGGCCGCCCCGCAATCGCTCGACACCCTGTCCCTCATTCAGAATGCGGATTTCCAAGATGTCTGACACCGCCGAACTTACCGTCGATGAAACCCAGGAATTCGTCACTTTCTCGGCGGGCAATCAGGTGTTCTGCATCAAGATCACCCAGATTCGCGAAATCCGTCGTTGGGCACCCGTAACCGCCCTGCCCCACACACCGCCCGACGTGTTGGGCGTGATGAACCTGCGCGGATCGGTCATCCCGATTATCGACCTGTCCGCCCGTTTCGGGCTTGGTCGTACTGAACCGCAGGAACGCAATGTGGTGATCATCGTCATCGACGGGGATCGCAGCGTGGGCATGCTGGTGCAATCGGTGTCGGAAATCCTGTCCGTCACGGCAGAGCAGATCCAGGACACCAGCGATGTACGCGCGACCTCGTCGGCCTATTACATCACCGGCATCATCTCGCATGAAAAGCAGATGATCCGCGTGATCGACCTGGCGGCAGTGCTGCACGGGCGGTCGTGACATGCCGCAAACCACGCAGGGCGCGCTGTCGCCACATCAATTCGACGCGCTGGCCGAATTCGTAAAGTCGCGCATCGGGCTTCACTTGCGTGCTGAAAAGCGTGCGCTGGTAGAATCCCGCCTGATCAAGCGTTTGTCCGTGCTTCGGCTGCCGGATTTCGACGCCTATCTCGACACGCTGCGCAACGATCCCTCGGGCGCAGAAATGAACGCTCTGTCACAGGCGCTTACCACCAATGTCACCGCCTTTTTTCGCGAGGCGCACCATTTCGAGCGGCTACGAGAATGGATCCGGTCCGACGTGTCACCCCGACTGGCACGCGGAGAAGAAGTACGCCTGTGGTCGGCTGGATGCTCAATCGGGGCAGAGCCCTACAGCATCGCCATGGTGATGATCGAAGAGCTTCCCAGCGAATACGTGAGCCGGGTCAAGATTCTGGCCACGGATATCGACAAGAGTGTGCTGGCCCGGGCCCGGCACGGCGAATACGGCGCACGAGAGACAGAGAACCTCGCGCCGGATATCCTTTCACGCCATTTCACGGTGACCGCCACGGGGCATGTCGCCAACGATCCGGTACGCAACCTGGTTCAGTTTCGCGGGCTGAACCTGATCGAAGCCTGGCCGATGAAAAAGCTGTTTGCGGCGATCTTCTGCCGCAACGTGGTGATCTATTTCGATGCCCCCACTCAAGCCGCGCTTTGGAAGCGCTTCCTGGATCAGCTGGAGCCGGAGGGCCATCTGATGATCGGTCATAGCGAGCGCCTGGATCAAAACGCGCTGCGGTCTGTGCGTTCCGTCGGGGTGACTTGTTACCAGAAGAAAAAAGAGGGGGCCACTCAATGAAATCAATGCGTTCACTCAAGATCTATGTGATCGACGACATGGCAACCAGCCGCGGGCTGATCACTCAGGCGCTCGATGAAATCGGGCTGACAAATTACGAGACAGCTGCCGATCCCAAGGCGGCCTATGAGGCGATCGTGAAAAGTCCAGTGCACCTGGTCCTGTCTGATTTCAACATGCCCGGCCTGTCCGGCCTGCAGTTGCTGGAGTACTTGCGCCGAACGCCGGCGACCAAGAACGTCGGCTTCATCCTGATCACCGGCAAGCCCTCGCCCCAGATAGTGGCCGATGCCCAGCGGCTGAAGCTCAACAACATGATCAAGAAGCCGTTCACGGCGGCGGCCATGCGCCAATGCATCGAGGCCGTAACCGGCCCTCTGGGCGCATAGGCAGGCCGGCCATGACGACACAAGGATACCTGCGCATAAGCGCGCGAGAATTGGGCAATATCAAAGCCTGTCTGGCCGGCATTGAAACCGTGCTGTTCGCCGATCCGCAAATCCCGCGCCTGATGGTGGCGCGCGACAAGCAGAGCCTTCAGGCCCTGGACAGGGTTCAGCAAGAGCTGGGCTTCATTGCCAGTTTCCTGGCCAGCCTCGCGGAGGGAACCGCGAACGACAATCTCGATGAGGCGATGATCTTCCTCGAGAACTCACCGCTGCGCAGCATGGCCGAACGGTTTGAGCTGCTTCAGCGAAGCTGACCACGGTCGGCACCCGAACTGCGAACAAAGGCAAGTGTGATGTTTTCGACCAAGACTATCCAGAAAAAGCTGCCGCTCATGTTCCTGGCATTTGCGATCGTCATCTGCGGCGTGCTGGGCACCTATGCGCAGTTTGCGATGAAACGCGAAGCGCAGGAAGAAATTCACAACGCCTTGGAAACCTTCGCCCAGTCCAAAACAGATATGCTCCGCAATTGGTTCAACCGGGTGCGGGACGACCTGATCATGCTGTCCAGCGACCCGTCCGTGCAGGATGGGCTGACTGCCTTGTCGCGCGAATACACCCGCCTGGGCAGCAACGCAAAACTGGTCTTGCAACAGCGCTATATCGAGGACAACCCTTTCCCCACGGGCGAAAAACACAAGTATTCACAGGCCGAAACCGGTGACGGCTATGACCAGAGCCACGCCGACTTGCACACGTTCTTTCGAACACTGGTAGAATCCAGCGGGTATTACGATCTGTTCCTTGTCTCGCAGGAAGGCGAGGTGGTCTACACGATGTACAAGGAACTGGACTACGCGACCAACCTGCTGACCGGCGACTATCAGGACAGCGGTCTGGCAGATGCCGTGCGCGGCGCGCTGCAATCAGCCAACGCGGCCGTCACCTTCACTGCTTTCGAACCCTATGAGCCCAGCGCGATGGCCCCGGCCGCGTTTGCGGCGATCCCTCTGTTTGATCGTTTTGGACGTCGGTTGGGCGCTCTGGCCCTGCAGCTGCCAAGCGACAAATTGAGCGCAGCACTGCGTACGCCGGAGTCTTTTGGCGCCGAGGGCCGCGCTTTCCTGGTGGACAGCGCCGGCAGGTTGAATTCGAGTTTCGACAACAGCGATGCCTTTGACACGTTGGACACCCTGCCGCAAACCGATGCCGTGCGTGCAGCGATGGCGGGAGAAACCAAGTTCTTCCCGAAATCGGCCAGCATCACCGATACGCCCATTGCGGCGCAAACCAGGTCGATCAAGGTCGGCGGACATCGCTACGGGCTGGTGGTCGAAAAAGAGGCGGCACTGGCCTATGCCGGCGTCAATCACACAATTACGGTCTTCGTCATGCTGGCGCTTGGCATTGCCATGGCGTCTGGTGGCGCGGGCATCTACTTGGCTCGCGGCTTTTCGACCCCGCTGCTGCAAATACGCGATACGACACAAGCTCTGGCGGAAGGCAAGTTTGACAGCGAAATACCGTCACAGGACAGGGAAGATGAATTTGGCCTGATTGCCCAGGCAATGGAGGAATTCCGCCTGACCCTCCGCGATGCGAAACTGGCAGAAGACGAACGCGAGCGCCTTTCCGAAGAACAAGCAAGAACCGTCGAGCGGTTGAGCGGCGCGCTGAAGAAACTCCGCGACGGTGATCTCTCCTTCTCACTCGATGAGCCCTTCGCCGAAGCCTATGACAGGCTGCGGCTGGATTTCAACAAATCCGTAGAGACACTGAATCACGCCCTGGCACAGGTGGTCGAGTCGACCGAAAGCATTCGGCGCGGCGCAGTGGAAATCTCCCAGGCGTCGGACGATCTTTCAAATCGGACAGAAAACCAGGCCGCAACACTGGAAGAGACCGCCGCTGCGCTCGACGAATTGACGGCGTCGGTCAAATCCGCCGCCGAAGGTGCCCAATCGGTAGAAGCCATCGTCTCCGAGGCCAAGAAGGAGGCCACTCAAAGCGGGGTGGTCGTCAAGACGGCGGTCGAAGCGATGAATGCGATCGAAGCTTCGTCCGAGCAAATCTCGCAAATCATCGGCGTGATCGACGATATCGCCTTCCAGACCAACCTTCTGGCTCTCAATGCCGGTGTCGAGGCCGCGCGGGCGGGCGAGTCCGGCAAGGGATTTTCTGTCGTTGCCTCCGAAGTGCGGGCGCTGGCTCAGCGGTCATCCGAAGCGGCGCATGAAATCAAGGCCCTGATCAGCGGCAGCACACACCAGGTGGAAACCGGCGTGGAACTGGTGGGCAAGGCGGGCGAAGCGCTGGAATCCATCGTTGATCGCGTATCGCACATTTCGACCCTCGTCTCGGAAATCGCAGCTGGTGCGACAGAACAAAGCGCTGGCCTGGGAGAGATCAACATCGGCGTGAACCAACTTGATCAGGTGACCCAGCAGAACGCAGCCATGGTGGAAGAGGCGACGGCCGCCAGTCATATCCTGCAGAAAGACACCTCGACACTGGCCGACCTGGTCGCCGGGTTCAACTTGCGCAAAGAACGCGGACACGATCCAGACGCAGAGAATGACGAAGAAGCCGAAGACGACGAGTTCGAAACGGCCAGCGACAATCAGGGAACGAAGCCTGAAATCATCCACGGGTCTGTCGTCACCATCGCGCCCAAGCCAATGTCCCGCCCGATGGCAACAGGCACGGATGACGGCGGCTGGCAGGATTTCTGAACAGGACGGAAGGAATAGCTGAACCATGTCGCGCATACCCATCGTCATTGCCAGTCATGACAAGGCTGTTGGCACCCGCCTGACACGCGCGCTGGCGTCGGCGCCGCGCCTGATGGTGTCGGCCGTGACTTCGAACCTGATGGAGACGTTTTCCGCTGTCGAAGAGGCGATGCCGCGCGCCGTTCTGATCACCGAGGATATGACGCGGTATGACGAATTCAAGGTGATGCGCGGCCTTTTCGAGGCGATGCAAATCCGTTGGATTACCGTTTCTATCCCGGGCGCGCGGCCTGGCGCGGGCACCCGGCACAACGCCAGTTCTGGTCTGTTCCCGATCAGCGCCGGCGATGAACCTTCGCGCATCAGGGCCCATGTCGAGGGGCTGCTGCATATCGGCACTCCGGCGTCGGCCAGCACGCCGATTGTCGCCACCAGCGGTGCCGGCGCCAGCAGCGGGATGATCCTGATCGGCTGCTCCACCGGCGGAGTAGAAGCACTGACCCAGGTCTTGCGCGCCTTTCCGGCCGATTGCCCGCCGACATTCATCGTTCAGCATACGTCTGTCGGATTTGGCGCCAGCCTCGTGCGGTTGCTGGACAAGCAGATTGCGCCGCGGCTGGTGCTGGCTCAGGATGACATGACAATCGCGCGCGGCATGGTGTGCCTGGGAGCCGGGATGACGCGGCACCTCACTCTGTCGCCCAGCCGAAAAAGCGTGACAAGCTTGGTGGATGAACCGCCCGTGTCCGGCCACCGCCCTTCGATCGACAGGTTGTTCCATTCCGCTGTTCCCTGGGCCAGTTCGGTCACCGCGGTGATCATGACCGGAATGGGCAAGGACGGCGCAGCCGGGCTATTGGCCCTACGGCGCGCCGGCGCCACGACATTTGGCCAGGATGAAGCCAGCTCGATCGTCTACGGAATGCCGCGCGTCGCGCACGACATGGGTGCGGTCGAACGGCAATTGCCGCTGCCAAGCATTGCTGGCGCTTTGTTGCGCTCTGCCAATACCCGGAAAGGGAACGCTGCATGAAGAACGCCGGCGGGTCTGCCTTTGGCAGCACCATCTCCGTGATCCAGGGTGAGTTCAAAATCTCGAACGACCCAGAGGTCATACTCAGCACGGTACTGGGCAGTTGCATTGCAGCCTGCCTTCACGATCCTGTTGCCCAGATCGGCGGAATGAACCACTTCCTGCTGCCCAACCGCGACGGCGCGGACAGCGGCGATATCCGCTACGGCGCCCACGCGATGGAGCTGTTGATCAACGGCTTGCTGAAACAGGGCGCGCACCGTGACCGAATGCAGGCCAAACTGTTTGGCGGTGCCTCGATGGCGGCGAACCTGCGCGATATCGGCCGCTCCAACGCCGCCTTTGCGCAGGAGTTCTTGCGCAGGGAAAACCTGCCGATCGTCAGCGAAAGCGTGGGCGGGCAGATGGCACGGCGGGTGCGCTTCTGGCCGACAACCGGCAAGGCGCAGCAATTGCTGATCCCGAACAACCCCGACCTGCAAAGCCCGGCGATCAGCGCACCGCCGCGCAGCTCGGAACCGGTTACCCTGTTTTAGCGTCGCGGCCATGCCGGTGCTCTTTTCGCCCGACAGCAAAGCTGACATACTGTGGGTCGACTACGCGATAACCACAAGATTGAGCAGACGCACATGGCAGACGATCTCCTGGCGGCCGCCGAGGCCGGCACCTATGACGCTTCGTCCATCGAAGTGCTTGAGGGGCTGGAACCGGTTCGCAAACGCCCTGGCATGTATATCGGCGGCACCGATGAGCGGGCGCTGCATCACCTGGTGGCAGAGATCCTCGACAACTCGATGGACGAGGCGGTTGCCGGACACGCAAACCGGATCGAGGTGGAGCTGCACGAGGATTACGCCATATCGGTCCGCGACAACGGGCGCGGCATTCCGATCGACCCACACCCCAAGTTTCCGGGCAAATCCGCGCTGGAAGTGATCCTGTGCACCTTGCATGCAGGCGGCAAGTTTTCCGGCAAGGCTTACGAAACCTCTGGCGGTCTGCACGGCGTCGGCGCCTCGGTGGTGAACGCGCTGTCGGATCACATGGTGGTACAGGTCGCGCGCAACCGAGAGCTTTATGAACAGCGCTTCTCACGCGGCACGCCGCAAGGCCCGGTGGAAAAGGTTGGCAGCGCGCCGAACCGGCGCGGCACCACGACCACGTTCCATGCTGACGAGCTGATCTTCGGCCATCACCGGTTCAAGCCGGCCCGCCTGTTCAAGATGGTCCGGTCCAAGGCCTACCTGTTCTCGGGCGTCGAGATCCGCTGGAAATCGGCGATCGACGATGGCGAAACCCCTTGCGAGGCCACGTTTCACTTCCCCGGCGGGCTGTCGGACTACCTGGTTGAAACACTGGGCGGCGCGGCCACCTATGCCGACAAGCCCTTTGCCGGGGTTGTCGATTTCAAGGAAAAGTTCAACACGCCTGGCAAGGTGGAATGGGCGATCAACTGGACCCCGTCGCGCGACGGCTTCATCCAGAGCTATTGCAACACCGTGCCCACGCCCGAGGGCGGCACGCATGAGGCGGGCTTCTGGGCCGCGATCCTGAAGGGCATCCGCGCGTATGGCGATCTGGCCAACAACAAGAAGGCGGCGCAGATCACCCGGGACGATCTGGTCACCGGCGGCTGCGCGCTGGTCAGCTGCTTTATCCGCGAGCCGGAATTCGTTGGCCAAACCAAGGACAGGCTGGCCACCTCAGAGGCGCATCGCCTGGTAGAAGGCGCAGTACGCGACCATTTCGACAACTGGCTGGCAGCCGACACGAAAAGCGCCGGCGCGATCCTCGATTTCCTGGTGCTGCGGGCCGAGGAACGGCTGCGCCGCCGGCAGGAAAAGGAAACCGCGCGCAAATCGGCCACCAAGAAGCTGCGCCTGCCGGGCAAGCTGGTCGATTGCTCGGCCACCGCGCGCGAGGGCACCGAGCTGTTCATCGTCGAAGGCGACAGCGCGGGTGGCAGCGCCAAGATGGCGCGTGACCGGAAAATCCAGGCGCTATTGCCGCTGCGTGGCAAGATCCTGAACGTGTTGGGCGCCGCCTCGTCCAAGCTCGGCTCCAACGCCGAGATCAGCGATCTGACCCAGGCGCTGGGTGTCGGGCTGGGCAGCAAGTTCAACATCGACGACCTGCGTTATGACAAGGTCATCATCATGACCGACGCCGATGTCGACGGGGCGCATATCGCCTCGCTGCTGATGACGTTTTTCTTTACCCAGATGCGCCCGATGATCGACCACGGCCACCTGTACCTGGCATGCCCGCCGCTGTACCGGCTGACCCAGGGCGCGCGGCGGATATACGTGGCCAACGACGCGGAAAAAGAAAAGATGCTGGCTAAGGGGCTGGGCGGAAAGGGCAAGATCGACGTACAGCGCTTCAAGGGCTTGGGCGAGATGGACGCCAAGGACCT
>JAGRMT010000075.1:6698-8549 GCA_020441125.1 Roseivivax sp. | reverse complement strand
GTCGAGCGGCTGATGGGCAAGAAGCCCGAGTTGCGCTTCCAGTACATCCAGGAAAACGCCCGCTTCGTCGAGGAACTGGATGTCTGATCCGAATTTCGACCTCGGCGACTCGGCCTTCAACGTGGACGAGTTGACGGAGTATTGCACCGAAGTCATCCGCGAATTTGCTGCCGCGCACGCCAGTGAAACCTTCTATGGCTTCGCGCTGGACGAAGGTCTGTTGTGCCTGAACAGCGTCGAGGCGTTCGAAGCCACCCTGGCGGATTTCGAACGCCGCTGGCCAGGCTATTCGGCCGACCCCCGCAAGGTGTCAGAGCTGAAATGGAGCACCGGCGACTGGGTCTACCAGGGTTTTGCCGATATGGCGGAATGGCCCGGCTACGACGATGCCGCCCAGGCGTTTCACGCAGAATATGTGCTGGAACACGTGCTGACGGAATGGCTGGACAGCGAAACGGAAACCGAACTGGCCGAATTGCCCAGCGCCAATGTCACCGCCTATGCCCAGGCGATGAACGCGCTGCTGGCGCGGCTGAAGGCGGCTGACGCCTTCAAGCCATTGCGCCGCACTGACGATTTCCGCGCCTTCCGTTGTGAACACACCTTCTGAAGGCCCGTCTTCAGGTCACTTGACCTGAAGCGATTGCAGGTAGCTGACCAGGTCAAGCACCGGGCGTGAGGTCAGGATCGGCTGGCCCGCATCGGTCTTGACCGGCACATCGAACACGCCCTCGAAATAGTCGCCATATACCGGCATCGGCGATCCGTGGCTGACCAGCGGATCGCGCCCGTCGATGCGCTGGATCACCCGCGCCAACGGGAAAGCGCCGCCGTTGCGCTGGCTCAGCGTCGTCAGGTTGGACGGCTGTATCACCAGAACGCTGGCCATTGGCCCATCGCCCGTGGCCGCCAGGCCATGGCAGGTGGCGCAATGGGTGCGGAACAGGGCCTGCCCCTCTTCCGCGTTTTGCGCGGTGGCGGGGACGGCCAGGGCCAGGAAAGCAAGAACGAACGGCAGGCGCATGGGATATTCCTCCGATTGCATCGCGGCAATCGTAGGATGCCGGCTCTGGCCCGGCCATGACGCGGATCAAGATCGGCACGCGCCGGCGAACCGGCGCGGCGCGTTTTACGCCAGCTCGCCCGCCAGCGCCTTGTCGATCAGGGCGACGGTTTCCTCTACGCCGTAAAGCGCGATGAACCCGCCAAAGCGCGGGCCCTGCGATGCGCCCAGAAGCACCTCGTAGATCGCCTTGAACCAGTCGCGCAGCGGCTCGAACCGGTCGCGGCCCACCGCGTAGACCACCGACTGCAAAGCTTCGTCCGTCCGTTCGCCATCATAGGCCGCCAACTGATCGCGCAGGTCGGTCAGCGCCACGCGCTCCAGATCGGTGGGGGCGCGGTACGACTTCGCCGGTTTGACGAAGTCGTTGTAATAGCGCACGGCGAAACCGGCGGCGGCGTCCATGTCGGGATGGCTGCGCGGCGTGGCATCGGGCGCATAGCGGCGGATAAAGCCCCACAGCGTTTCGGTGTCATGCGCCGAGGCGACCGAAGCCAGGTTCAGTAGCATCGCGAAGGACACGTCCAGCGTACTGACCGGCACGTCGCCCTTGTGGATGTGATAGACCGGGTTGTTGATCTGCTGTTCCGAGGTCTGGTCCGGGTAGGCGCGCAGTTGCTGGTGGTATTCGTCCACGCACTTGGGGATCACGTCCCACCACAGCCGTTTGGCCGTTTTCGGCTTCTGGTACATGAAGTACGACAGCGACTCGGTCGAGGCGTAGGTCAGCCATTCGTCGATGGACAGGCCATTGCCCTTGGATTTCGAGATCTTCTCGCCGTTCTCGT
>JAGRMT010000075.1:5984-6684 GCA_020441125.1 Roseivivax sp. | reverse complement strand
GCTCATAGGTGAAATGCTCGGGCGCCTTGACGCCCAGTGCCTCGCAGATACCGTCGTAGATCGGCGTGTTGGTCGAGTGGTCCTTGCCGTACATCTCGAAATCGACACCCAGCGCCGCCCAGCGCGCGCCGAAGTCAGGCTTCCACTGCAATTTGACGTTGCCGCCCGTGACCGGCAGCGTCCATTCGCGGCCTTCGTCATCGTCAAAGGTAATCGTGCCCTCGGCGGCGTTGACCTCTTTCATCGGCACATACAGCACCCGCCCGGTTTCCGGGTGGATTGGCAGGAAGATCGAATAGGTTTTCTGCCGCTCGTCGCGCAGCGACTTCAGCATGATCTTCATGATCGCGTCATACCGCTCGGCGGCGCGGCGCAGGGTCGCGTCGAACTGGCCGGACTTGTAGAACTCGGTGGCCGAATAGAACTCGTATTCAAACCCGAAGGTATCCAGGAACCGGCGCAGCATGGCGTTGTTGTGGTGGCCAAAGCTTTCATACTGCTCGAACGGGTCGGGCACGCTGGTCAGCGGGCGTTGCAGGTTCTCCTGCAACATCTCCTGGTTCGGCACGTTCTCGGGCACCTTGCGCATGCCGTCCAGATCGTCGGAAAAACAGATCAGCCGCGTCGGGATGTCAGAAATCACGCTGAAGGCGTGGCGGATCATCGTGGTGCGCGCAACCTCGCCGAAGGTGCCGATATG
>JAGRMT010000075.1:0-5969 GCA_020441125.1 Roseivivax sp. | reverse complement strand
GGCCGTAGCCCGTCTCGAACAGCACGTAGCCCTTCTCCGGCGGCGCCTTTTCATAGCGTTTCAGGATCCGGCGCGCTTCTTCAAACGGCCAGGCCTTGGACGTCATGGCGGCAGTGCGCAGCTCGGACATGGGATCGCTCCTTGGGTTCTGCCTGCGCCCGATGCGCGGCAGGGATGGGGGCGGTACCTATTGAAGCGCGGGGCGCGGGTCAATATTCTGCATTGCAACACCACTGTGCGAGAGGTTTTCGCGTGTCCGATCCCGAACTTCACCCGATGTCGCCGCAGGATTGTCTTGTGGCGCTGATGATCGCCGTTTCCGCGGCGGATGAAACCCTACGCACGGCAGAGCTGGTCAAGATCCAGAGCACGGTGAACCACCTGCCTGTCTTCGCCGATTTCGATGCCGACCGCATCCAGGTGCTGGCGCAGGTCGTGTTCGACCTGTTCGAGCAGGAAGACGGGCTGGACGCCCTGTTCGGCCTGTTGCGCGACAACCTGCCCGAACGGCTGTTCGAAACCGCCTATGCGCTGTCGTGCGATGTGGCTGCCGCCGACGGCACCCTTCAAGAGACAGAGCTGCGCCTGCTGGAAGAAATCCGCTACGAGCTGAACATCGACCGGCTACACGCCGCCGCGATCGAGCGGGGCGCCCGCGCGCGCCACATGCGCGCCTGATCCGCAGGCGACTGACCGGCAGTATGGCCCGCAGGACACAGTCCGCGGGCCATTTTCATTTGCCCCGGCCGGATGGGCCAATTGCCAAGCAATTTTCCCGATTTCCACATCTTCAGCACAGATTTTGATGCCTAACTGCCTTTATCCGAACGCATTTTTGGAGACATTTCATGCACCGTTTCCTCGCCTCGCTGCTGTGCGCAGCGACCGTGACCCTTGCTCCGATCGTCGCCGGCGCGACGCCTCTGGTGGCCCGGGTCGATATCGCCAGCCAGACGATGACCGTCTACCAGGATGGCAAGCCCACATTCGAATGGCCGGTTTCCACCGCCCGGCCGGGCAAGGTGACACCGCGCGGCACATGGACGGCGCAGTGGCTGTCCAAGCATCACCGTTCCAGCCGCTACAACAACGCACCAATGCCCTTTGCGATTTTCTTCAACGGCAATTACGCGATCCACGGCACCGACCAGATCAACCGGTTGGGCCGCCCCGCGTCGGCCGGATGCGTCCGGCTGCACCCTGACCATGCCGCCAAGCTCTTTGCCATGACCCGCGATGTCGGGCTCAGCAACATGCAGGTTGTGATCGTGAATTGATCGCCACAGCGTCCCGTCCCGGTTCTGCGCTTTATCCCCAAGCCGGCGCAGGATCGGGGCCTTCCCCGGCACCGTCCCCGCCGGGCCGCGCCCGCCTATGACCCGGCGGGCGCGGGCTTTTCCCGCTCTCACGCGCCGTAGATCACGCTCCACCGTTCGATCAGGTCGAGTTGCAGCGCCTTGGCCTGCGTATTCCACCCCTTGGCGCCCTGCGGGCGTTCGCGTTCGGCCCGGCTTAGCGCATCGCGGCGCGGCAAGTCGGCGGCAAAGATGGCAAAGGCCAGTTGCCGCCCCCCCGGCGGCGTGACGAATCCCGCCAGCCCCGAGACAAAATTCAGCGTGCCGGTCTTGGCCTGAACCGAAGCGGTCATCTTCTCGCGCAGCGAGATCGGCTTCAGCAAAGGCGCCAACCCCGAGCGCCAGGCGATCAAAGCGCGCACCATGTCGCGGGCACAGATGCGCGAGGCATCGCCCAGCCCGGAATGATCGACCAGAGCGGCAGAGCCCAGACCAAGGCTGCCATGCGCCCATTCCGACATTGCCCGCGCCGAAGTCGCCAGCGAGGCCGGCAACCCGGTGCGCGCCGAGGTCGCGGCAAGGCCCACCGCTTCGGCCGTCAGGTTGGTGGAAAACTTCAGCATCTCGCGCAGCAATGCGTCCAGCGGTGCACTATCCAGCCGTGCCACGTCTTCGCCCACAGGCCGGGCGCGCGACAACTCGGGCGCCTTGAGCCGGATGCCATGCGCACCCATGAAGGTCTGGAACACTTCGCCCGCGTACAGTTCGGGCTTGCGAACCGGCAGCCAGCGTGCGCCGCCGCCGCCCAGCGCCCCGCGCGCCACCGTCCAGTTGTCGCGCCCGCCGGCATCCTCGTAGGTATAAATCGGCAAGTCGCGTGCCACGATTTGCATCCGCGCGATCCGCACGTCGGGGCGGTAGTGGTCCGAGCGCGCGTCCATCGACACGGACCAGTCGCCCCCGGCCTTGCGCCATTCGAAATGCACCCGGTTGTAATTCAGGTTCAGCCCAGAAACCGCGGGGTTATAGCCCACCTGTTCAGGCTGGTCGGTGTCGATCATCGGGGCAAAGGGCAAGGCCCCGCCCCAGACCAGGAACCGGCCGCGCACCTCGGTGATGCCGGCGGCCTTGGCCCGCTTGGCCAGCTCGGCCAGCCCGTCGGTGTCCAGCGTCGGATCGCCGCCGCCCGCCAGCACCAGATCGCCCTGCACGATCCCACCCTTGATCCCGCCGGTGGCAATCACCTTGGTGGCAAAGCGATAGCCGGCCCCCAGCGTGCCAAGCCCATAGGCCGCGGTCAGCGTCTTGGCGACAGAAGCCGGCGGAAGCGCGAGATCGGGGTTGAACGATTCCAGCATCTTGCCGGTCTCGGCATCTGCCAGCGCATAGCCCGCCTTGCCGCTGATCCTGGCGCGGGCGATCACCTCGACCGCGGTGTCGGCGGCACGCTTGTTCAGCCCGGCCGGGCGCAGATGCGGCAGCAGTGACCGGCTGGGCGGCTTGGCAAACGCGGGTGCGCCGGCAGCAGCGGCGGCGGCGGTCAGCAGAAAGGCACGGCGCGAAAAGGCTTTGGTCATGCGGCGATGTAACCGCAGCAAATCGCGTCGGACAAGATGGCATTTCCGCTTTCCGGCGCGCCGCGCAGCGTGCTAGGGCGCGCAGATGGGCCGCGCGATCCTCATCATGTTTTGTGCCATGACCTTGGTTCCCATGGGAGATTCCGTGGGCAAGGTGCTGACCGCGCATTATGCCGTTGCGCCGGCCTTTGTTGCCTTTGCCCGCTATCTGGTGGGCGCCGCCTTTGTCGTCACGACCGCCCCGCGCGGAACCTGGGCGCTGCTGCGCCGACCGTTGGTCTGGCTGCGAGGGCTGTCGTTGGCGTTGGCCATCGTGTGCATCCTCACGGCGCTGTCCACCGCGCCGCTGGGCAATGTCTTTGCCGCCTTCTTCGTTGGACCGCTGCTGAGCTATGCGGCCTCGGCGCTGTGGCTGAAAGAGCGGGTGACAGTCGCGCGAACGGCGCTGATCCTGCTGGGGTTCGCCGGGGTGCTGATGGTGGTCCGGCCAGGGCTGGGCGGTGCGCCTGGCCTGGGCTGGGCGGTGCTGGCAGGCACGCTTTACGGCGTTTACCTGACGCTGAACCGCGCGCTCAGCGCGATCGCGCCGCCGCATGGGCTTCTGGCTTCGCAGATGATCGTCGGGTTGGCGGTTCTGACGCCGCTGGCGATCGGTCATATCCCGGCGATGACCGTCCCGCTGGCGCTGCTGTTCTTGGCCTCTGGGCTGGCCTCGGCGGCAGGCAACATGCTGTTGCTGATCGCCTACCGGCTGGGCTCAGGCACCGCGCTGGCGCCGCTGGTGTATTTCCAGCTGATCGCCGCGGTCGGCCTGGGCTGGGCCGTGTTCGGCGATCTGCCGGACACGATCAGCTGGGCCGGCATGGCGGTGATCGTCGGCGCCGGACTGCTGTCGGCCCGGCTGGCACGCGGGTCATTCACGCCGCTGCGCGCGGATCGCGCTTGAGCTGTGCGGCATCATCGGGATGTTGATCAGGCACCAGGCCGGCGCCGCGACACGGCCCAACAGGTGACTGGCCGAACCGGGGATCTGCGCCGACCGATACCGGCGCGCCGCTGGTGACAGCCGGGCCGAAATGCGGCTGCCGGGACGCGCCAGCACCCCCACCGGCACTGCGTCCATGATCCAGTCCCAGTCCTGCCAGCGGTGGAACTGCGCCAGGTTGTCTGCCCCCATCAGCCAGACAAAGCGCACGCCGGGATAAAGTGCGACCAGCGCCGCCAGCGTCTGCGCGGTATAGCGCGTACCAAGCCGCGCCTCGATCCCGGTGACGCAGACGCGGGGATGCTGCATAAGCGCCCGCGCCTGGGTGATGCGTTCGTGCAGCGGCGCCGGGCCGTGGGGCTTCAGCGGGTTGCCGGGCGAGACCAGCCACCAGACCCGGTCCAGCCCGAAGCGTTTCAGCGCCTCGCGGGTGATGTGGACATGGCCGGCATGGGGCGGATCGAAAGAACCGCCCAGCAGGCCGATCGTCTGCCCGGGCCGGGCAAAGGGGATGTCATCGCGCATGGCCGAGGTGTAGCGCCAAATCGCGTCCCTGCAAACGGGCGCACGCAGGGCATTGTTCCCGCCCCAAGGGAACGATATGCACCCCCTTGTCCAGTCAAGCGGAGGGGATCATGGCAGCCTACCAATATGTCTATCACATGCACGGTGTGTCCAAGACCTATCCGGGCGGCAAGAAGGTGTTCGAGAACATCAACCTGAACTTCCTGCCCGGCGTGAAGATCGGTGTTGTCGGCGTCAACGGCGCGGGTAAGTCGACCCTGCTGAAGCTGATGGCCGGCATGGACAAGGACTTCTCTGGCGAGGCCTGGGCGGCCGAGGGCGCCAAGGTCGGCTACCTGCCGCAGGAGCCGCAGCTGGATGAGAGCCTGAATGTGCGCGAGAACGTCATGCTGGGCGTCGCGGAAAAGAAAGCCAAGCTCGACAAGTACAATGAGCTGGCGATGAACTATTCCGACGAGACGGCCGACGAGATGGCCGCGCTTCAGGACGAGATCGACGCCAACAACCTGTGGGATCTGGACAGCCAGATCGACGTGGCGATGGAGGCCCTGCGCTGCCCGCCCGACGATGCGGCCGTCAGCACCCTGTCGGGCGGCGAAAAGCGCCGTGTCGCGCTGTGCAAGCTTCTGCTGGAAGCGCCGGACATGCTGCTCTTGGACGAACCGACCAACCACCTGGACGCCGAGACGATCGCCTGGTTGCAGAACCACCTGATCGAGTACAAGGGCACCATCCTGGTCGTGACCCACGACCGCTATTTCCTNNNGACGACATCACCGGCTGGATCCTGGAACTGGACCGCGGCCGGGGCATTCCCTACGAGGGCAACTACTCGGCCTGGCTGGAACAGAAGGCCAAGCGGCTGGAGCAGGAAGCGCGCGAGGACAAGGCCAAGCAAAAGACGCTGGAGCGCGAACTGGAGTGGATGCGACAGGGCCAGAAGGCCCGGCAGGCCAAGTCCAAGGCGCGGATCCAGGCGTACGAGCAGATGGCCAGCCAGTCTGAACGCGAAAAGGTCGGACGCGCGCAGATCATCATCCCGAACGGCCAGCGGCTGGGCGGCAAGGTGATCGAGGTGAACGGCCTGAAGAAGGCGATGGGCGACAAGCTCTTGATCGAGGACCTGACCTTCTCGCTGCCGCCGGGCGGCATCGTCGGGGTGATCGGCCCCAACGGCGCGGGCAAGTCGACGCTGTTCAAGATGCTGACCGGGCAGGAAAAACCCGACGCCGGGACGATCGAGTACGGGGACACGGTGCAACTGTCCTACGTCGACCAGTCGCGCGACGACCTGAAGCCGAACGACACGGTGTGGGAAGCGATCACCGGCGGGGCCGAACTGATCGTGCTGGGCGACGCCCAGGTCAACAGCCGCGCCTATTGCTCGTCCTTCAACTTCAAGGGCGGCGATCAGCAGAAGAAGGTCGGCCTGCTCTCGGGCGGCGAACGCAACCGCGTGCACATGGCGCGGCTGCTGAAATCGGGCGGCAACGTGCTTTTGTTGGACGAACCGACCAACGACCTGGACGTCGAGACGCTGCGCGCACTGGAAGACGCGCTGGTCGATTTCGCCGGCTGCGCCGTGGT
>JAGRMT010000074.1:20727-24533 GCA_020441125.1 Roseivivax sp. | reverse complement strand
GGCGGCACAGGTGAACCGGGACGCGCCGTTCCGGGTGAAGACGACCGACGCCATGCACTTCCGCCGGCTGATGGCCGCGCGGCTGCTGCGGGCGGGCCGGACGAAGGAGGAGGCCGAGGCGCTCCCGATGGCCCGAGCGTTCGGGATCAGGGACGGCAACGGCATCGTGTTCATCTCCCACCAGGGCGACGTGTGCCCGTCCGGCTTCCTCCCGGAGGTGGTCGGCAACGTGAAGGACACCTCGCTGGTCACCCTGTACCGGGACGCGCCACTGATGCGCGCCCTGCGCGACCCGGACCGGTTCGCCGGCCGGTGTGGCGTGTGCGAGTTCCACGACTGGTGCGGCGGCTCGCGGGCTCGGGCCTACGCCTGGACCGGCGACCCGCTGGAGTCCGACCCGCTGTGCCCCTACGTCCCCCGGACCACCCCGTGAGGCTGCTGGTCGTCGGGGGCGGCATCACCGGGCTGGCCGCGGCGTGGGAGGCGGTCTCCGGCGCCGACGGACGCCCGCCCGCCGAGGTGCTCGTGGTCGAGTCCGACACGCGCTGGGGCGGGAAGCTGCACACCGAACGGATCGACGACCTCGTGGTGGAGCACGGCCCGGACTCCTTCGTCAGCTACCGGCCGGCCGCGCTGCGCCTGGCCGCGGAACTGGGCATCGACGGCGATGTCATCGGCACCAGCGGCACCCGCAGCGTGATCCTGCGCGCCCGCGGACGGCTCCGTCCGCTGCCGGCCGGCATGGGCATGGTGCTGCCCACGCGGCTGTGGCCGTTCGTCACCACCGGGATCCTCTCCCCGCTCGACAAGCTGCGCGCCGGTCTCGACCTGGTGCTGCCGCGGCAGTTGCACGAGGGCGAGGACGTGGCGATCGGGGCGTTCCTGCGCCGGCGGCTCGGCGGCGGGATCCTCGGCGATCAGCGCGCGGTAGCCGGCCTCGGCCAGGTCCATCTTGCCGCGCATCGCGTCGAGCGTCGCGCTCATCAGGCGCAGACCGCTGTCCTGCGGGGTGGCCGCCAGCGCCGCGTCCAGCGTGCCGCGCGCCTCGTCCAGCCGGCCGGCGCGGACCTGGGTCTGCACCATCAGCACGGCGGAGCGTGTCGCGGCATCGCCCTCGGCACCGGCAACCGCCTCGCCCAGGAAGGCCAGGCTCTCGTCGATCTTGTTCTGGCCCAGCAGCGCGTCGGCCTGCAGCCGCTGCGCCGCCTCTGCCGCCTCGGGCGTACCGATGCTGCGCAGCGCGTCGATGATCTCCTGCGTCGCGCCCCATTCGGACTTGGACATGCGCAGCTCGGCCAGCCGGGTCAGCAGCACCACGTTGACCGGGGCGCGGCGCAGCGCGTCCTCCAGCACCGCCACCGCCGAATTGGTCCGCCCCTGGCTCAACAGCGCCTGCACGTAGCGCAGCGATTCCGCCGGCGCGTTGCCCGAGGCCTGGACCGCCAGCGCCAGCCGCTCGGTCGCCAGCTCGATATTGCCTTCGCGCTCGTGCGCGGCGGCCATCAGCGTCAGCGTCTCGGCATCGTCCGGGCGCTGGTCCAGCGCCTTGCGCAGCACCACCACGGCCTGGCCGGGCTTGTCTTCCTCGATCAGCCAGGCGGCGCGCAGCTTCAGCGCGGGCACCAGGCCGGAATCGGCCTCCAGGATGGCGTCGACCAGGGTGCGGGCCTCGTCGCGCGCGCCGGTGGTGTCCAGCATCCGCGCCAGCACCGCCTGCGACTCGCGCTTGCGGCTGCCGTCCGGGGCGGTCTCCAGCATGGTGCGCATCCGCGCGATCGCGGCCTCCTCGCGGCCGTTCTCGAAATCGATCGTGGCCGACAGCGCGGCATAGAGCACCGCGTTCTCGGTGCCGGCATTGGCCTCCACCAGGCGTTCCAGCTCGGCCTGGGCGGCCTCGGCGCCGCGGGTGGACTGCACCAGCTGCACCACCGCCACGTGATCCTCGGGCGCGCCGGTCAGCGGGCCGGCGATCTGGCGCAGATAGGTCTCGGCGCCGGCAAAGTCCTGCCGGCTCATGTACCACTGCACCAGCGCGCGGCGGATATCGACATTGTCGGGAAACTGCGCCGCCATCGTCTGCAACTGCGCGCCGGTGGCCTCGGTGTCGCCGGACTGGGCCAGCAGGCGCACCCGCATCTGGTGCATGTCCAGCGCGTCCGGGTTCTGTGCCAGCGCGGCGTCGATATGGCTCAGCGCGGTCATCGGGTCCTCGCTGGACAGCGCATAGTCGATCTGAACGCGGGCCAGGATGTCGTTGTAGCCGGCCTCGTCCTGCAGCAGCTGCACCTGCGCCATCACCGGTTTCAGGTCGCCGCGCCCGCGGGCGGTCTTGATCTTCTGGTATTCCAGCGCGAGACCCAGCACGCGGCTGCGCAGCGCCGCCGGATCGAGCTGCTGCGCCGCCTCGCCATGGCGGCGCGCCTCGTCCCAGTTGCCCTGCAGCAGCGCGTTCTCCGCCAGGATCCAGCGCACCTCGGGCTCGTTGGGATATTGCTCGATCAGGCGCAGGTACTGGCCCATCGCCTGGGCCTTCTCGCCGCGCTTGAGCAGCAGGTCGGCATAGGTGCGCCGCGCTTCCTTGTGGGTGCCGTTGTACTTGAACACGTTGCGGAACTCGAGCATCGCCTGCTCTTCCTGCCCCGCCTCCATCAGTGCCAGCGCCGACTGGTAGAACTTCTCGGCGCGCTCTTCCGAGGACTCGCAGCCGGCCAGCATGAGGCTTGCGCCCAGGGTCAGGGCAAGGAGGGTAAGTCGGGTCTTGGGCATCGCTGATCGGTTCCGCTGTCGCTTCGGTTGGGGTCGGTCCGGGGTCGGGCGCGGACGCTCCGGCTGGTTCTAACGCTGTAAATGGACATTTTTGCGGAGTTTTTGAACCGGTTCTCGCTTCGGTGCGGCGATCCCCGGGGGCAAGCGCGGGAAATGTGGCAGGCCGGCCCCGGCGCGGCGGCGGTTTCGGCTGGCCTGACAAGCGGTTGCCCGGACCGGCCCGGCGCGGACCCGGCGCCGGTTTGTGGCACCCGGGCCGCCCCCCGGACACAGTGCCGCAGCCGGCCCCCGATTGTGCCTTGCAGACGCGACAATGGCGGGCAGTCAACTTTTGGTGTCAAAAAAACGCACCCCAACCCGAAAAATCGCGTAAATCCGCCCAAATGCTTGTTGTATATATGCTTTATGGATATCCGCCGGGCTGATCGCGCCGGGCGGCCGCCGGTGCCCGGCGGGACGGGCGCTTTTCCACAGCCGGCAAACATGCGTAATGTTGCGCGGTGCGCCGATCCCGGTCGGGAGATGAACCGGTACTATGTTAGAATGAATACTACGCTCGACATTTATACGCAGCATTTCGGACTGAACGAACGCCCGTTTTCGCTGGTGCCGGATCCGGAGTTCCTGTTCTGGTCGCCGATGCACATGCGGGCGTTTTCCATGCTGGAATACGGGATCCTGACCCGTGCGCCGATCACCCTGATCACCGGCGAGGTGGGCGCGGGCAAGACCACGCTGCTGCACAAGCTGCTGCAATCGGTCGGTGACGAGGTCACGATCGGGCTGATCGCCAACGCCCATGGCGACCGCGGCGAGCTCTTGCGCTGGGTGCTTCTGGCACTCGATCAGCCGGCCCGCGCGGACGAGACCTATGTCGACCTGTTCGGCCGTTTCCAGAACTTCCTGATCGAGGAATACGCTTCGGGCAAGCGCGTGATCCTGATCTTCGACGAGGCGCAGAACCTGTCCCGCGAGTCGCTCGAAGAGCTGCGGATGTTCACCAACATCAACTCCAACAAGGACGAGCTGCTGCAGCTGGT
>JAGRMT010000074.1:0-20711 GCA_020441125.1 Roseivivax sp. | reverse complement strand
TGCGCGACATGATCCACCGCCCGGATCTGACCCAGTTCGCGCAGCGCGTCTCCTCGGCGTTCCACCTGCCGGGCATGGATGCGGCGACGGTCCATGCCTATATCCAGCACCGCATGAAGGTGGCCGGCGCCCGCTACGAGGTGTTCGAAAGCCGGGCCTGCGCCCTGATCTACCGCAGCACGCGGGGCATCCCGCGGCTGGTCAACCAGCTGTGCGACCTGTCGCTGGTCTACGCCTTCACCAACGATCAGCTCACCGTGACCGAGGCCACGGTGCAGCAGGTCCTGAGCGACGGCGTGTTCTTCGCCGCGCGCACCTCCGATACCCCTGTGCTGGTGCTGCAACCGCACCAGCAGCAAAAGACAGCGGACTGACGCCCCATGGATTTCAAATTCTATTTCTCGCTTTTCCTCCGCCGGATTCACTGGTTCCTGCTGTTCTTCGTCATCGGCTCGGCCGTCGGGCTGACGCTGGCGCGGATCCTGCCCACGGTCTATACCGCCCAGGCCCAGCTGCTGGTGCAGTCCGAAGAGATCCCCGCCAACCTGGCGCAATCCACGGTGCAGACCGAGGCGACCGAGCAGCTGCAGATCATCCAGCAGCGCATCCTGACCCGCAACACGCTGATCGACATGGCCAACCGGCTGGAGATCTACGGCGCGCCGGGCAGCCCCGAACGGCTGAAGATGAGCGCCGACGACGTGGTGGCCGACCTGCGCGGCCGCATCGGCTTCTACGTCACCGGCGGCGCCGGCCCGCGCGGCCGCGGCCCGGCCCAGGCGGTGCAGGTCTGGGTCAGCTTCGAGGATGAAAGCGCCCAGATGTCCGCCGCGGTGGCCAACGAGGTGGTCACGCTGATCCTGCGCGAGGACGAGGCGATGCGCACCACGGTGGCGCGCCAGACGCTGGAGTTCTTCGAGCAGGAGGTGCGGCGGCTGGACAAGGAACTGTCCGAGCGCGGCAGCGCCATCCTCGAGTTCAAGGAAGCCAACCAGGACGCCCTGCCCGACAGCCTGGACTTCCGCCGCTCGCAGCAGGCCGCCAACCAGGAACGGCTGCTGACGCTGGAGCGCGAGGAGGCCCTGCTGAAGGACCAGCGCGCCCGCATGGTGCGCCTGCATGAAAGCCTGGCCGACGCCCAGGGCGCCCTGCCCGACGCGCAGCTGACCGCCGAGCAGCGCCAGCTGCGCACGCTCAAGGCGCAGCTGGCCACCCAGCTGATCACCCTGTCGGCCGAACATCCCACGATCAAGACGCTGCAGGGCCAGGTCGATGCGCTGCAGAAGATCGTCGACGCCCAGATCGCCGCCAGCGCCGGGGTCAATGCCCAGGGCCAGCCCTACTCGGCCTATCAGATCCAGCTGGCCGACCTGGACGGCAAGCTCGAATACAACCTGGCCCAGCAGGAGCAGGTCAAGGCGCGGCTCGAAGAGCTGCGGATCTCGATCGAGGCAACGCCGGGCAACGCGATCGCGCTTGGCGTGCTTCAGCGCGACTATGACAACACCAACGCCCAGTACAACCAGGCCGTCCGCAACAAGGCCGAGGCCGAGACCGGCGACATCATCGAAGCGCTGCGCAAGGGCCAGCGGATCGAGGTCGTGGAACAGGCTGTCGTGCCCGCCAGCCCGACCCGGCCGAACCGGCTCTTGATCGCCGGCGGCGGCGTCGGCGCGGGCTTTGCCATCGGCCTGGCGGTGATCGTGCTTCTGGAGATCCTGAACTCGGGCATCCGCCGCCCGGTCGACCTGACCAAGGGCCTGGGCATCACGCCGCTGGCCACCCTGCCCTACATGCGCACCAAGAGCGAGGCCTGGGGCCGCCGGCTGGTGATGCTGGGGGTGCTGGGGGCGCTGCTGGTGGGCATCCCGCTGGCGCTGTGGGCGGTGCACACCTATTACATGCCGCTCGACCTGCTGATCGACAACGTGCTCAAGAAACTGGGCGTCAGCTCGATTCTGGGCGCGCTTCCCCCGTTGACCGTGCCTGCCTGAGGACGCGACCATGGAAAAGATTCAATCCGCCATCGCCAAGGCCCGGGCCACGCGCACGGGTACCGCCGACACCGCCCCGGCCGCCGGCCGCGCCGCGCCGCTGCCCGAACTGCCGCAGCCGCTGGAAGAGGCCTGGGCCGCCCTGCCCCCGCTGACGCCGGACCTGCGCCGGCTGGAAAAGAACCGCATCGTGGCGCTGTCGGGCGGGCAGGACGCGATCTCGATCGACATGCTGCGCACCAAGGTGCTGCAGATGATGCGTGCCAACAACTGGAAGCGCCTGGCGATCACCTCGCCCAGCTCGGGCTGCGGCAAGAGCACGATCGCGCTGAACCTGGCCTTCTCGCTGTCGCGCCAGCGCGAACTGCGCACCGTGCTGTGCGAGCTGGACCTGCGCCGCCCCTCGCTGGCGCGGCTGCTGGAAATTACCGAGCAGCATTCGATGGCCCGGGTGCTGGAGGGCAACGCCTCTTTCGCCGACAACGCCGTGCGCTATAACGACAACCTCGCCATCTCGACCAATGCCGGAGTGCACCGCAACCCGGCCGAGCTGCTGCAATCGGCGGCGATGTCCCGCGCGCTTGGCCAGATCGAGGAAACCTACAAGCCCGACGTGATGATCTTCGACATGCCGCCGATGCTGGTGTCGGATGACGCGATGGCCTTCTTCCCCAATGTCGATGCGGTGATCCTGGTGGCCGCCGCCGAGACCACCAAGATCAAGGAAGTCGACAGCTGCGAGCGTGACATCGCCAGCCAGACCAACGTGATGGGCGTGATCCTGAACAAGTGCCGCTACATGGGCCCGGAATACGGCTACAACTACTACGAATGACCGGGGGGCGCGCGCCATGGCGGTGAAGAAGAACACGCCCTGGATGCGGATCCGCCGCCTGGCGGCGTCGTTCCTGTCGCCTCGGGTGCTGATCCACCCGTTCCGGATGCTGCATTACTGGGGCTACGCCCACGCGCTGCAACGGCCCAGGATGACCCTGGGCCGCGACGTGCGGCTGGCGCCCAACGCCTCGTTCCGCAACGGCGAGCGGATCGAGCTGGGCGACCAGGTGCAGATCGGCGAGTACTGCGCCATCTGGGCCGGACGCGAGAGCGCCTGGGTTCGCGTCGGCGCCCGCACCACCTTCGGGCCGGACGTGTTTGTCACCGCCGCCGATTACGGGCTGGCGCGGAACCAGCGCATCACCGATCAGCCGATGACCGAGCGCGAGGTGGTGATCGGCCCCGACTGCTGGATCGGCGCCAAGGCGGTGATCACCGCCGGCGTGACCCTGGGCGAAGGCTGCGTGATCGGTGCGGGGTCGGTGGTGACCAAGGACGTGCCGCCCTTCGCGATCGCGGCGGGGATTCCGGCAAAGGTGATCCGCGAGAGGGTGTGACGCCGGAAACTTTAAAAGTTTCCGGGACGATTTCTTTTAAAGAAATCGGACACCTGCACCCAAGCAGCGAGGTCGCCCCTCACGCCCGCCCCGTCACCGCCTGTCGCAGCATCCAGCCCATGCGCATCAGCCGCAGCCGGCCCAGCGTCATCAGTGCGGCGCGGCGTTCGCGGCGGGACAGGGCCTGGTGCTGCAGCACGCGCGGGGTGTGCACCAGGATCGAGACCGGCATCGCCAGCGCCTTGAGCGCCCATTTCAGCCGCGCCGCCGGGGCGTTGCCGTTGACGCCGAAGCTTTCCTCGCTCAGCCGTTTCCACTTGCGCTTCAGCGCCGGCCAGTCCTGGCGCGAGGGATGCGCCACCCGCAGCCGGTCCTCGTAGACGATGCGGTAACCCAGCCCCACGGCGCGGCGGCACCAGTCCAGGTCCTCGGACTTGCCAGCGACGAAGGGGCCGGTACGATCGAACACATCGCGCCGGGTCAGCAGGTTGGCGGTGACGGAAAACCGCTCCTGCTCGACATAGCGGCGGTTGTCGAAGGCGAAGACCAGCTCGAACGCCTCGGCGCCCGAGCGGGGCGGCGGGGTTTCCTCGAACACCATGACCGCGCCGCCGATCAGGTCGGCCCGGCCCTTGACCTCCTGCGCCACGGCGATCCAGTCCGGCTCGGGCACGCAGTCGCTGTCGATGAAGGCCAGCTGCGGCGCGCGCGTCTCGGCCACGCCGCGGTTGCGCGCCTCGGCGGCGCCCTTCAGATGCTCGGTCACGATGCGCAGCCCGGGAAAGCGGTGTCGGATCGGGCCCAGGTCCTGGGTCGAGTCGTTGTCGACCACCACCACCTCCACGCCTTCGGTCACCTGCGGCATCAGCGCGGCCAGGCAGCGCGTCAGGCGGCGCACGTCGTTGTAATGCGGGATGATGACAGCCAGCACCGGGGTCATGGCACCCGCGCCATCAGCTGGCCAAGCGCCGCGGTATAAAGCGCCAGCTTCTCGCGGCCTTTCGCCAGTGCAATACGCTGTTCTTCCATCAGCGCGGCACGGTCCTCGAAGGCGGCGGCGATCTTGGCGAAGATCGCCTCGCGGGTCTCGGCGGTGCAATCGACCGTGCGGGTATAACCGATCGAGCCGAACAGCCCCTCGAACTTGCGGCTGTAGGCCATCGGCACCACCGGCACGCCCGAGGAAAAGGCCGCGATGCAGGCATGCATCCGCGCGCCCATGAAGAAGTCGAGCCCGGCGATATAGGTCTTGGCCTCGGAGGGCGTGGAAAAGCGCGGCGCCAGCACCGTGCCGGGGAATTTCTGCGCCAGCGCCCGGGACGCGGTGTAGTCGTCCTCGCCCGAGGCACCCTCGGGGAAGATCACGTGGCTGACAAGGTGCACCTCGCAGCCCGCCGGATGGGCCTGGAAATGGGCGATCAGCGCCTCGATCAGCCCCGGGTAGTCGGACTTGATGCCGAACTCGTTCTTGCCGGTATAGCCGCCCTGCATGAGCAGGCCCGAGACGTTGATCCCCACCTTCAGCGACCCGCCGGCGCGCGGCGCGGGCGGGTCGTAGGGCAGGCGCAGCGCCACGTCCGAGGCCTCGATCACCGGGGTCGTCGTGCCCAGTTCCTGCGCGGCGGCGGTCGACAGCTTGTCGCGCGTGGCCAGAACGGCGGTGCGGTTCATCACGAAACGGGCCAGCTTGCGCGAACGGGGCTGGGTGAAGGGCCCGACGGTCTGCGGCGCCATGACCTGCGGCGTGCCGGCCAGCCAGGCCAGGATCTTCATCGCGAATTGCATGGTCAGCCGCTTGGCACCGTAGATATCGGCAAAGCTGTCGCCGGCGCCGATGTCGATCATGATGTCGGCCCGGCGCATCTCGCGCCAGTAGCCGGCGGGGCTGAGCAGGAATTTGCGGTCGATGTCGAGGATGCGCAGGTCGTCGCCGGAAATATACGGCGCGCGCGCGTCCTTCCAGTCGAGGATGGTGATCTCCGGCTTGCGCCCCAGCCCCGCCGCCAGCTCGCGCAGGATCTCCACCTGCGCCACGGTCAGCGCCCCCACGCCCAGGTTATAGGACTTGGTGGAGTGCATGATCAGGCAAAGGCGCAGCGGCGCGGACATGCGCGGTCTCCTACTCGGTACGCGGGCGGCTGCGCAGGCTGCGGCGCATCATGCCCAGGAAGTTCTTCACGTTCCGCGACAGCGGATTCTGTCGTGCCGCGGCGGCCAGCCTCAGCCCGGTGTAGCGGGGGATCGGCAGCCCTGCCAGACGCCGCGCGGCCAGCCGCGCCAAAAGAGCGCGCCGGCGCTCGCGCTGACCCGGCTGGATCGCCGCCAGCGTGGCCACGTCGAAGGGCTGCGTCGCGATCGCACCGGCGGTTTCCGCGTCAGCCAGCAGCGCGGCGCCATGGGCAGTCCGGGCCACGATCAGGCTGGTGCCTGCGCCCTCGTCGAACAGCGGATAGCCGGCCTCGTCTGCCTCCCAGGCGTCGGCGCAGACGATGTCGGCGGCCAGGCCGCTACCGTCGGCGCAGATCTTGCAGCGGTGCTGCACGTGGCGCGACAGGATCTGGCCCCAGCTGTCGTGATAGCTCATCGAGCGTTCCTCGCCCGCACGGTCGCGCGCGGTGGCCCGCCCCGGCCAGCCGTTGCCGCGAAAGCGGAAGGCAGCGGTGTCTTCCAGCGTGGTTCCCAGCGCCGCCAGCACCGCGCGCCCGCCGGCATGGCTGGGCACGCCGGCGCAGAAGAAGGACAGCAGCACCGGAAAGACAGTGTTCAGGGACGGATCGCGCGCGATCAGCGCGCGCAGCGCGGCGACGTCGCAGGGCTTGCCGACAAAGGCAAAGCGCCGCCCGTCCGCCTTCAGTTCGGCCAGCCGCGCCAGCGGGGCCGAGGGCGCGTAGCGCGACCCGGCGGAGGCGGCGACCTCGGCCGGATCCGCCGCGATCACGGTGACATTGCCGATCGGCAGGTCCGGGTCGGCGCCGTTGGTCACCGCGGCGTCGACAACGCCGGTCTCGACCAGGTGGATCAGCATCCGGCTGAGCGCGCCGCCCGAGGACCCGGCAAAGCGCAGGTCCGGGTCGGTGGCGTGGCCGGTCTTCATCCAGACATAGGGGCCCCACAGCACGTCGTCGCTGCGCCCCTCGGGCGCGACCCGCTGGCCCAGCCCGGGGCAGGCGGCGGCGATGGCGGCCTCTTCCTCGGCGTTCAGCCGCGCCAGCTGGCTGGGGCGCAGAAAGCCCGGCGCGGCCACCGTCATGGCCACCTTGCCAGGGGCGATACCGGCACAAGCGCCACACCCGGCACAAAGATCGCCACGGGCCACGCGCGCGAGGCTCGGGCTGGTGTAAGCTGCCGCCATGACGTTCCGCTTCCTGCTCTTTGACCGTGTCGCGCGTCTTTTATGCTCATGCTGCGCTTCAAGCATAGCCGGTAGCGGGCGTTCTTGACCAAAGCGTGGCAAAAGGACAGAAGCAGGCGAGGTTTTTCATCGGCAGGCAAGGCTTTACAGACCATATGTTGCGTTCAGCACTGTTGATCCTGTCGGGCAATGCCGCCGCTTCGATCCTGACGCTGGCGCGCAACCTGATCGTCGCGCGGCTGATTTCGGTTGAAAACTACGGCATCGCCGCAACCTTTGCGATTGCGATGGCGGTGGTCGAGATGGCCTCGCAACTGGGCCTGCAACAGCAGATCGTGCAGGCCAGAAACGGCGACGATCCGCGATTCCAGGCGGCACTGCAGGGCTTCCAGGTGCTGCGCGGGGCGATCTCGGGCGTGGTGCTGTTCGCGCTGGCCTGGCCGATCGCCCGATTCCTGGGCATTCCCGAGGTGGCCTGGGCCTATCAGGTGATGGCTGCGGTGCCGGTGCTGAACGCGCTGCAGCATTTCGACATCCACCGGCTGAACCGGCACATGCGCTTCATGCCGCTGATGCTGACCGGCTCGGTGCCGGCGCTGCTGTCGGTGGTCGTGCTGTGGCCGCTGTCGGTCTACATGGGCGATTACCGGGTGATGCTCTATTCCATCGTCGTGCAGGCGGTGGCGGCGGCGCTGACCTCGCACCTGGCGGCCGAGCGGCCCTACCGGCTGGTGTTCGACCGCGCCGTGATGGGCGAAAGCCTGGCCTTTGGCTGGCCGCTGCTGCTGAACGGCATCCTGCTGTTCGCGGTGTTCCAGGGCGACAAGCTGATCGTCGGGCGCGAGCTGGGCATGGCACCGCTGGCGATCTTCGCGATGGGGGTCACGCTGACCCTGACACCGACACTGGTGATGGCGAAATCGGCGCAGAACTTCTTCCTGCCGCAACTCAGCCGCGCGGTCGAGGACCCGGCCCGCTTCCTGCGCCTGGCGGTGGTCACGGTGCAGGCGGTGCTGCTGTCGGGGCTGCTGTTCTGCCTTGGCGTGCTGGTCTTCGGCACGCCGCTGGTGCGGCTGGTGCTGGGCACGAAATACGAACCGCTCGTGCCCTACCTGGCCTGGCTGGCGATCATGCAGGCGCTGCGGGTGGTCAAGGCCGGCCCGGCGATCGTGGCGCTGGCGCTGGGGCGCACCGGCAACGCGCTGATCGCCAACATTCCGCGCGTGCTGCTGCTGCCGCTGGCCTGGTACGTGGCGGTGACCAGCGGCGACATGCTGCAGATCATCTGGATCGCCATCCTGGGCGAGGCGCTGGGGCTGATCCTGTCGGTGCTGTTGCTGTACGACCGGCTGCCGCTGCTGTCGCGCGACATCGCCCTGCCGCACCTGGCGGCCTTCGGCTTTCTCGGCCTGGCCGCGATGCTGACCCTGACCCCGCCGACAGAGCCGGCCTGGGCCCGCGAATGGGCGCTCAGCCTGGCATTGATCGGAAATCTTTTGACCATGACCGCGCTGCTGGCCTATCTGCAGCGCAGGCAGAGCGCGCCGCACAGACCGGCCCCGGCAGAGCAGAAGGCCAAGACCATGCAGCAACAGGTGCCGATCCAGCCCGCCGCGGCCCCGAGCGGAACCGCCGATCCCTGGCATTCCGACGCCCGGGCCCGCGCCCGCCGGGCCGAGAAGAAAAGCCGCAGCGCACTGGCGCCGCTGATCCTTGCGCTTTACCGCTTCCGCCGGTTGCGCGGGCTGGCGCGGCGGCTGGCCTTCCGGCTGGAGGGCGGGCAGATGTGGTCGCGCACCTGGCGCGACATCCTGCGCCGCTACCACGGTGCCGATGTCGGCCGCTACAGCTATGGCGACGTGCTGCGCCCCGGCGTGCTGCCGGCGGGCAGCTGGGTGGGCGATTACTGCTCGATCGGGGCGGGGCTGATCGTGCGCCGGCGCGACCATCCGGTGCACCGGCCGATCCTGCACCCGTTCTTCTACAACTCGGTGCTGGGCCTGCTGAAAGAGGACAGCATCCCGCGCGACGAGGACAACCCGCTGGTGATCGGCCATGACGTGTGGATCGGCGACCGGGTCACCATCCTGTCGGGCTGCCGGCAGATCGGCAACGGCGCGGTGATCGCCGCCGGCGCCGTGGTCACCCGCGACGTGCCGCCCTATGCCATCGTCGCCGGCGTGCCCGCGATGGTGCTGCGGCCGCGCTTCTCGCCCGACAAGGTGGCGATCCTGGAAAACAGCCAGTGGTGGGAGCGCGACATCGCCGACCTGATCGCCGATCCGCCGGTGCCCGATCTTTTCTCGGACCCGCCGCGCAAGGGGCTGCGGCGCTAGCAGCCGGGGGCCAGGTATCCCGCCACCGCCGGCACGATCACCCCGGCGGCCACCGCCGGATCGGGGTGCAGCCCGTCCGCCTGCAGCCCGCGCGCGGTTTCGGGCAACGCCAGCCAGCGCGGCCACAGGTCGATCAGCCCGGTGCCCTGTTCCGCCGCCAGGTCGCGATAGGCCAGGTAATGCGCCGCCAGCCAGGGCCGCGCCAGGCCGCGTGCGCCGCTGGCCGGGTTCATCGTCATCAGCGCGATCTGCGCCCCCGGCGCGGCGGCGCGCAACGCGGATATCAGGCTCTGATGCTGGGCCTTCGCCCGGGCCAGCGGCACGCCGTCCCGCAGGTCGGCGTCGTTGATGGCGAATTCCACCAGGATCAGATCCGGCGCCGTGGCGGCCACCGTGTCCAGCTGGGTCAGCGCCCAGGCGCTGCCGGCGCCGGGCCGGGCCACCGGCGTCACCGTGACCGGCCGGCCCAGGCAGGCGGCCAGCGCCGCCTGCAGCCCGGCGGGCCAGTCGTAGCGCGCGGTCAGGCTGGTGCCGAAGGTCGTGACGCGCAGCGCCCCCTCGGGCAGGGGCCGGGCCAGCGGGATGTCGGCGGGGGTCTGCGGCGGGCGCGGCGGCGCGGCCCACCAGGCCAGCCCCGCGCCGATCGCCGCCACCGCCAGAAGACCCAGCCGGCGGCGCATCGCTCAGGTCAGGCCCGCGGCGGCCAGCTTGCTTTCCATCGCATCGGCGCTGGCAAAGCGGCCGAACCGGCCGACCTCGATGTCCGAGGCCAGCACCTTGGCCGGGTTGCCGGCGACCAGGGTGCGCGGCGGGATCGACTTGGTCACCACCGAGCCGGCGCCGACCACGCAATTGTCGCCGATCTCGACCCCGGGCAGGATCAGGCTGCGCCCGCCGATGAAGCAGTTGGCCCCGATGCGGGTGTGCAGGTAAAGCCCGCGGGTCATGTCATGGGTCAGGATGCGCGCGTCGAAGGCGACATAGGTATCGGGGCCGATATGGATGCCGATCGGGAAGGTTCGGTCGAATCTTGCCGAAAGCGACAGCTGCGCGCTGGGGTGGATATCCATCCCCCAGATCCGCGTCAGATACAATTTTCGCAAACTGACCAGACTGTTGCGCAACCAGCGCAGCTTGTTCAGGCCCCGCCGCGTGGCCTTTTTCATCGGCGCAGGCTGTTCTGGCATGATGGGCCTCAATGTCGTAAAAACTTACCTGTGGGCAAGACTTTGCAAAGCCGCCTCCGAAGGTCAAGGGCAGGACCAATGAACAGAACAGACCGGACGCGTCGGGGCTTGCGGGCGCTGATCGCGGCGCTCTTGCTGGCCATCGCGCTTCCCGCCGGGGTGACCCGCGCGGACGAGATCGCCGTGGCCGATGCCGGCGCGCTGGCCTCGGCGCTGCGCGGCGCCGGGCCGGGCGACACGCTGCTGCTGGCGCCGGGCGCCTATGGCGCGGTGAAGCTGAGCGGCATCAGCGGCGCGGCGGGCCAGCCGGTGACGCTGCGCTCGGCCGATCCCAAGGCGCCCGCCACCGTGGCCGCGCTGACGGTGAACGGCAGCGCGTATCTGACGCTGGACGGGCTGCTGTTCGACTATGTCTACCAGCCCGGCGACGATCCCAAGCTGCGGCCCTACAGTGTCAGCCGTTCGCAGCATGTCTCGATCGTCAACTCGGTCTTCGACGGCGACCGCCCGGACGACCGCGGCCCGGTCGACGCGCCCTACGGCACCGCCTTCGCGCTGTCGGTGCAGGGCTCCTCCGAGATCGAGATCCGCGGCAACGAGATCCGCGACTTCTACCGCGGCATGGTGCTGGCGCAGATCGACGGGCTGGTGGTGGCCGACAACGACGTGCACACCATCCGCATGGACGGGCTGAACTTCGCCGAGGTCACGCGGGTGCTGGTGGAGAACAACCACCTGCACGACTTCAACCGCTCGGTCGATTCCAAGGACCATGCCGACATGATCCAGTTCTGGACCAACGGCACCAAGACCCCGACCACCGACGTGGTGATCCGCGGCAATATCCTGAATTCGGGCCTGGGCGCCTATACCCAGTCGATCTTCATGCGCAACGACCTGGTCGACCGCGGCAAGGCCGGGCGCGAGATGTTCTACCGCAACATGGTGATCGAGGAGAACGTGATCATCAACGCCCACCTGCACGGCATCACCGTGGGCGAGACCGACGGGCTGACCATCGCCAACAACACGCTGATCCACAACGCGCGGTCGGACGGGCGCAAGCCCAGCCCCGGGCTGTGGACGCCGCAAATCCGCGTCTCGCCGGCCTCGGGCGACGTCAGGATCGTGCGCAATGTCACCCCGGTTCTGATCGGCTACAAGGGCCAGCGCGACTGGGTGGTGGAGGGCAACTTCCAGATCCAGGACCAGAACCCGAGCAGGGCCGATTATTACGACGCCGTGTTCAACGCCGCGATCGCCGGCGATCCGCGCCAGCTGGAGAATTTCGGCTATCTGCGCGGCGGCCCGCTGGACGGGGCGGGGATCGGCGCCTCGCGCCTGGCCGGGATGAAGAAGAGCGACGAGCTGCGCCCGATGATGCGCACCCTGCCCGATCCGGTCTATCGCAACCGCTTCACCTTCGACGCCCGCCCGACCCTGCGCACCACCAGCGCCGCCGAGCACGAGCTGGGCTTTGCCTGGATGCTGCAGGGCGGCGCGCGCCATGACGGCCCCGAGCTGACCGTGACCTTCCCCGAACCGGGGCTGCACACCGTGCGGCTGGAGGTGACCGGCCCCGAGGGCGGCGTGCAGAGCGCCGAGACCAGCGTCGCGGTGCCGCCGGTAGAGGTGCTGGAATATGACGGCGACCGCGGCACCTTCACCACCTGGGCCAACGGCATGGCCGAGACCGTTCCCGGCGCGCCGCAAAGCGCCGGAACGCTGCCGCTGGGCGCCGGCGCCGCGGTGGTGGAGATCGACCGCAGCGCCATCGCGCCGTTCTTCGGCGCGCGCGATTTCGACCTTGCGCTGCGGCTGCGGGCGCGCGGCGGGCCGGCCGCCGGGGGCGAGTTGCTGCGCATCCACGGCTCGCTGATGCTGACGGTGTCGGGGCGCGGGCTGCTGCAGGCCGAACTGATGACCGCCACCGCCGACCGGCTGCGCGTGGCGGCGCGCGGTCCGGGGCTGACCGATGGCGAATGGCACGACGTGCGGCTGGTCTATTCCGCCGCCGCCGGCACGCTGCGGCTGTTCATCGACGGCGCCGATGCCGGCCAGGGCCGCACCACCGGCGCGCTGAAACCGCTGGAGCATTGGGGGCTGGCCTTCGGCAACCCCTTCGGCAACCGCAAGAGCTTCGACGGCGAGCTGGCGTATTTTTCGCTCAAGGCCAATGTCGAGGCGATGGCGCCGCTTTGAGCCGCGCCGTGGAAGGATAGAGATTTGGCGATTACCGATATTTCCCTCAGACCCACGGCCGGCCATTCCGCCGGCGCCCCGGCAGCGGCCGACAGCGCGGGCAGCACGCGCCTGCCGCTGGTGGCGGCGCTCTACCTGCTGAGCGTGGTGCTGCCGATCGGCTTCAACGCCGGGCCGCTGGCGATGACCAACCTGCGGCTGCTGCTGCTGCTGGTCACCGTGCCGCTGATGGTGAACATCGTGATCGGCAAGTACGGCAAGGTCTACATCACCGACTGGCTGTTCATGCTGTACATCGGCTGGAGCACCGTTTCGCTCGCCGTGAACAACCCGCAGATGGTGGTACAGCAGGCCGGGTCCACCGGGATCGAGTTCCTGGGCGGCTACGCGGTGGGGCGGGCCTATATCCGCACGCCGGGGCAGTTCCTGGCGCTGTGCCGCTGGCTGATCGTGCTGGTGCTGTGCACCACGCCCTTCTCCATCCTCGAGGCGCTGGACGGACGGCCGCTGATCGTCGAGACGATCCGCAAGATCCCCGGCCTGACCTCGGTCGCGCCGGTCTATATCGAGGGGCGCATGGGGCTGGAGCGGGTGCAGTCGGTCTTTGCCCACCCGATCCATTATGGCCTCTTCTGCTCGGTCGCCTTCTCGATGACCTTCGTGGCGCTGCAGGACCGGCTGCACGTGACCAAGCGCTTCGTGCTGGCCGGGACGATCATGTTCTCGGGCTTCCTGGCCCTGTCCTCGGGGGCGCTGCTGGCCATGCTGCTGCAGCTGGGGCTGATCGCCTGGTACACCGTGTTCGAGAAGATCCGCTGGCGCTGGTGGCTTCTGGTGGGCATGTTCGCGCTGGCCTATGTGGTGATCGACCTGCTGTCGAACCGCACGCCGCTGCGCGTGTTCATGAGCTACGCCACCTTCTCGGCGCATAACGCCTACTGGCGCGGGATCATCTTCGAATGGGGGATGAAGAACGTCTGGGCCAACCCGATCTTCGGTCTGGGCCTGCGCGACTGGGTGCGCCCGTCCTTCATGTATTCGGGCAGCATGGACAATTTCTGGCTGGTGGTCGCGGTGCGCCACGGCATCCCGGGCTGGATCCTGCTGGTGTCGGGCTATGCCTACGTGATCTACCGGGTGATGCGCCGCACCTTCGACGGCGACCGCACGCTGCTGCTGATCCGCCGCGCCTGGGTCTTCACCTTCCTGGGGCTGACCTTCACCCTGTGCACGGTGCACGTCTGGACCAACATCTATTCCTTCGTCTTCTTCATGTTCGCCGCCGGCGTGTGGCTGATCGCGGCCCAGCCGGAGGCGGCCACGGCCGCCGCCCCGGCCGAGGCCGAGACCGGCCGCCGCGCCGGGCCTGTCCTGGCGCGCAAGCACGAAGGTACCGGCTACAGCCGCAGCCCGGAGCAAGGCGCCGCGCCGCAGGCCACGGGCCGGGCCCCCGCCGCCGTCTACAGCCGCAGCGCCATCCCGGCCGCGCCCGCCCGGCCAGCCGCCGCGGAAGCCCGGGGCGAAGCGCAGCGCTATAGCCGGTTCGGCCCCCGGCAGCGGCGCGATGCCGACGAAACCTGAGTTGTAACCAGTCCCCAGACAGGGAGCGTTTCCCATGACCAGTCGCCTCGGCGTGATCGTCGTGACCTTCAACTCGGCCGAGATCATTCTCGACTGCCTCGAAAGCCTGCTGGCCGCGCATGGCACCGCGCTGTCGATCGCGGTGGTCGACAACGCCTCGGGCGATGCCACCGTGCCGCTGATCCAGGCCTGGGCGCGGGGCGAGACGCCCTATGCCCCGCCGGCGGACCTGCCCTTCGCGCTGACGCCCTGCGCCCGGCCGGTGCCGCTGGACGGCAGCGCCCATGCCGCCACCGGGCACCGGATCGCGCTGATCGAGCTGGACACCAACACCGGCTTTGCCGGCGGCGTCAACGCCGGGCTGGCGCACCTGGCCGCCGATCCCGAGATCGACCGGTTCTGGGTGCTGAACCCCGACACCGTGACCCCGCCCGAGACCCCCGCCGCCTTTGCCGGCGCGCCGGTGCCCGATGCGGGCTTCTCGCTGATGGGGGGGCGGGTGCTCTATTACAACACGCCCGAAATCATCCAGATCGACGGCGGCACGATCAACCGCAAGACCGGGGTGACCGGCAACCTGGGCCTGGGCCGGCGGCATGACCAGACCCCGCCCTCGCGCCCCGAGGACATGGATTTCATCACCGGCGCCAGCATGGTGGTCAGCCGCGCCTTCTACGAGGCGGCAGGCCCGATGCCCGAGGATTATTTCCTCTATTACGAAGAGGTCGACTGGGCGATGCGGCGGGGCGACCTGCCCTTTGCCTATTGCCCCGGCGGCATCGTCTATCACCGCGCCGGCACCGCGATCGGCTCGCCGACGCTGGACCGGCCCGCCTCGCCCTTCTCGCAGTATTTCAAGCACCGCGGCCGGCTGATGTTCATCCGCCGCCACCTGCCCGGCAGCCTGCTGACGGCGCAGCTATATACCCTGGCCAAGGCGGCGCAGCTGGCGCTGAAGGGCTACCGCCGCGAGGCGATGGCGCTGGTCGCCGGCAGCCTGAACCGCCCCGCCCCGCGCGAGGTCACCGACCGGCTGCCGCCCGAGGTGTGCCGCCGCGCCCTGGGCCTGGCTTCCTGATCCACCGGATCGCGACAAGAAAAAACCCCCGGCCTTGCGGCCGGGGGCGTTTTGCCTGTGGCGGGAGTGAGACCGCCGGAGACGTCAGGCGGATTTGGCGGCCGTCTTGCGGCGGCGTCCGACAAAGCCGAGCGCGCCAAGCGCTGCCAGGCCCAGCGGCAGCGCGGCAGGCAGCGGTACCGGCGAAAGCGAGAAGTTCGCCTGCACCATGCCGATGCCCCGGCGGCCGTCGGTGAAATTGGTCAGCCCGCCGGTGGAGCCGAAGACGGTGTCGGTCAGCGACACCACCAGCTGCTCGGTCGGCGAGACCTTGAAGCGCACCGACTGGCCGAAGAACTCTGCCAGCGCGAAACCATCGGTCGTCGGCAGCGGGCCGTTGGCCACGGCATAGCTTTCACCGGTGATCGAGCGCTTGCCATAGGCGCCGAAATCGAAGGTGGCCGAGGTCGGCCGCGGCGTCAGGTCGTCGGCGTTGATCGGCGAGTCATAGCTGACCAGCCCGTAGACCCACATCGAGACGGTGTCGCCGATGTTGGCCAGGCTGAACGAATACCCAGCCCCGTTGAAGTTCTGCGGCCCGGAGGGCGACAGCGTTACAGCGCGCGTCTGCAGGCCCGGTGCACCGGGGCTGCGGAACGGGTTGGCGGTGACGAAGACGTCGTAGTTTGCGGCCTGCGCGGCACCCGCGAGACCAAGAATTGTGGCGGCAGCCAGTATAAGCGGTTTCATGCCCCTTCCTTTCTGAATCCGATTCAAGCCATACCATGGCCACATTTTTGCCAAAAGCGCCCAATCAAATTCGCTTTCAATTGGCCGCAGTTTCCAAACAATTAGGAAAAAATTGTGAAATCGTCGCCTTCTGACGCAGTAATTTTGTGTGAATTTTTAGCGAACTAGCCGGATTCACCCCCAGTTTATTAGCGTCATAGAAACGCCTTGTTCCCGATAATGGGACAATGACACAGTTTCGCCACAATTTCACAGATTCAGGCACCGAATCGCGGGTGTTAATCCATGGTGAACAGCCGGGCCTTTTGGGTGCCGCGCCTTTTACCAATTTTCCGCAGAGATGCCAGAAAGCCACCGTGAAACGGCCCCCGGCTGCTGCGAGCTTGCCCGGACCGCTGCCCTTGGCGCGCTGCCACCGCAACAATCAGATCGGGAAGCTTTCATGACCCAAACAATCCGCGTGACCAATGCAACAGAGTTGCAGACCGCCCTGGCCAATGCCAACGGCGGGGAGACCATCCTCCTGGCCAGTGGAAATTACGGCGCTGTTTCGCTGCGAGACACCAGCAGCCTCGATCTGACCTACAGCTCGGAAGTCACCATCACCTCGGAGGATCCGGCCAACCGGGCGGTATTCTCGGGCCTGTATCTGAAGGGCGCCACCAACCTGACCTTCGACGGCGTGGTGTTCGACTATACCTACAAGGCGACGGACGAGCTTTACAGCCGCCCGTTCGAGATCACCGGCTGCGACAACCTGGCGATCCGCAACTCGGTCTTCGACGGCGACCTGGCGCAGAACCGCTCGGCTCTGGATGACGGGCTGGGCTTCGCCATCGGCCTGTCGATCCGCAGCACCAACAATGTCACGCTGGACAACAATACCTTCTACGAATTCTTCCGCGGCATGGTGATCCAGCAGGTCGACACCATCCAGGTCAGCGGCAACGAGATGCACTCGATCCGCATGGACGGGATGAACTTCGGCGATGTGCAGAACTCGCAGATCATCGGCAACTACCTGCACGACTTCAACGGATCGTCCAACCCGGGCGACCACCGCGACATGATCCAGTTCTGGACCAACGGCACCAGCCAGCCCAGCACCAACATCCTGATCGCGGACAACCGGCTGGACATCGGCGACGGCGACTACACCCAGTCCATCTTCATGCGCAACGACCAGGTCGACCGCGGCCTGGCCGGCTACGAGATGTACTACAAGAACGTCACGATCCAGAACAACCTGATCATCAACGGCCACATGCACGGCATCACCGTGGGTGAAACCGACGGGTTGACCATCTCGGGCAACACCGTGGTGCATTCCGATGGCGGCACCGTCGACGGCAAGGACGGCGGGGTAGAGATCCCGACGATCCGCGTCGCCGCCAACTCGATGAACGTCGCGGTGACGCAGAACGTCACCTCCACCATCACCGGCTTCAACGGGCAGAGCGGCTGGACCGTCGCCAACAACGTCTTCGTGCAGGACCAGGACGCCCACGCCCCCGGCTTTTACAACGACATGTTCTACCTGTCGTCGCTGGACGGGGCGACCGATGCCCCCGCCTACCTGACCCTGCCGGGCACCGCGATCGCGACCACCGGCGCCGGGGTGCAGCAGATCGCCGACGCGCTGACCATGGCCAGCCAGTTCCACGCCGTGGCCGATGCCAACGATCCGTCCTTCCTGCAGTTCACCGCCGACCTGGGCGGGGCGCTGCCCGCCGGCACCCAGTTCACCTGGCTGCTCAGCGACGGCACCAGCGGCACCGGGCGCACCCTGACGCACAAGTTCCAGGCCGGCGGCGTGTACAGCGCGCAGCTGATCGCCACCCTGCCCGACGGCACCCAGGTGACCGAGGACGCAACGGTGCGCGTGCCCGACCTGACCATCCTGTCGCTGCAGCCCGATGGCAGCTTCATGACCACCGAATTCGGCACGATCGGCACGATCGCGGCGCAAAGCCCGGCGGCCGGCACCGGCATGGCCCTTGGCGGCACCGGTCCGGTGGCCACCGTGGCGCGCGAGCATGTGCAGGACATCCTGGCCGAGGACAGCTTCGAGATCACGATGGATCTGCGCGGCTCGGGCTCGGGCGATCTGTTCCGCATCCACACCAGCCTGATCGCCTCGGTCACCGCCAACGGCAGCGTCAAGCTGGTGGCCTATTCGGTTGACGGCACCTCGGTGACGCTGACCTCCACCGGGGTGAACGTGGCCGACGGCGCCAAGCACAACGTCGCCTTCACCTATGCCGGCGACCAGCTGAAGATCCTGGTCGATGGCGTGGTGGTCGACAGCACCACGATGGCAGAGCCGCTGGCCGCCAACGGCAATTACGACCTGGTCTTCGGCAACCCGTGGAGCGGCGGCAACTTCAACGGCACGATGGAAAGCTTCAACATCGGGCTGGTGCCCGGCGCTTCGGCCTCCTCGGGCACGTTCCAGCCCTCCACCCCGGTGGTGACCGCGCCCGCGCCGACCCCGTCAACCGTGACCGGCGTCTCGCCGACCCCGCAGACGACCCAGGCACCGACCGACACGGGTGGCTCGACCGACACGGGTGGCTCGACCGACACCGGCGGCACGACCGATACCGGCGGCACAACCGACACCGGCGGCACGACCGACACGGGTGGTACAACCGACACCGGCGGCACCACCGATACCGGCAGTTCCACCGGCACCGGCGCCTCGCCGACCCCGCAGACGACCCAGGCCCCGACCGACACCGGCGGTTCCACCCCGCCGGCCCCGGCGCCCTCTGCCCCCACACCGCCGGCCGATACCGGCACCCAGCCGGCGCCGTCGCTGAGCCATATCCTGACGCTGCTGCAAGACGGCCGCTTCATGGCCGATGACAACGGCGCGGCGCTGATGCTGGCGGGCGGCGATTCCAGCGGCATCGACCTGGGCACCCGCGGCACCGCTGCCTCGGTCGACCGGGCGCATGTCACCGACATCCTGGGCAACGACAGCTTCGAGATCTCGCTGACCCTGTCGGCGGACGAGGGCCCGGCCCCCGGCCTGGGCGACGTGTTCCGCCTGCAAGGCAGCCTGATCGTGCAGGTGCGCAGCAACGGCGACATGCTGGTGCGTGCCTTCGCCAGCGATGGCGACGTGGCCCGGATCTCGACCTCGGGGGTGGATTTCTACGACCACGCCAGCCACGACGTGTCGCTGCGCTACCAGGACGGCGTGCTGGAGGTCTGGGCCGACGGCGTGCTGGTGGGCGATGCCGAGCTTTCGGCACCGCTGGCCAACACCGGCCGGCACGACCTGGTCTTCGGTAACCCGTGGAAGGGCAAGAACTTCAACGGCACGGTCGAGCATTTCGACGTCTCGACCGACCCCTCGAGCGCGCCGCAGACCGACAGCACCCCGGCGCCGGTGGTCGACAACCAGATGGACCATCTGCACGAGGTCACCACGGCAGGGCTGTATTCGGGCACCATGGCCTGGCACACCGCGTCGGATGTCACCGACAGCCACACCAACGATGCGCTGGCCACGCTGCATGATGACGGCGCCTATGGCGACGCGCCGTTCCTGCTGCACCACCCGCTCGACCTCTGAGCGGGCGCCCCAAGACCTGCCTCAGTCCGACCGCACCGCGGTCGGGCTGCGGCGCTGCACCGCGACGGCAACCGCCACGAAGGACAGCGGCCACAGGAAACAGGCCAGCACGCCCAGCACGCGGTCGGCCATGGTGACGGTGTTCGGGGCGGCGCTCTGCTCGCGCAGCGTCATGGCCACGGCTCCTGCCGCGACCAGCGCATAGACGCCCATCAGGGTGTAGATCAGTATCACTTGCCAATGCCTCTTATCATTATATCAGCCCCCGCATCTGGCGATGATCCGGACAACCGACCGTGCGGGCAAGGCATCCCGCCACACGACCGCGCGGTCGACCGGACCTCCCTCCACCACAGAGATACCGTAGCCCCAGTGTATCGCATCCCGGCCCATCTATGAAGCCGCCAGCGGATGATGCGCCGGCGTCGGGCGAGAGAGCGGAAGGAACGGCACATCCTGTGGATAACTCCGATTCACAAGACAACGTATGGGCGTATCGCCCGGTTCCCCATGCACGTGCCATGTTGCCTCGGCGGATCATGCATGGGGCAAAATCTCTCTGATTTTCGATGATTTTTCGGCATCGGGCGAATCTCCCTCCGGCAGATCGGCGCAATCGAATCCGATATCGTGCAGCGCCTGGCGGATACCGGCGCGGAACGCCGGCTCGGCAAAGCGCAGGGCGCGGGCGCGGCAGGCCTCGGGCCCGGCCTGGGCCAGCGGCCCGGCCTCGAACCGTTCCACCGCGTCGATCAGCGCCGCCACGCTCTGCTCGCGGAAGAACAGCCCGGTGCGGCCGGGGACCACCGTGTCGCGGATGCCGCCGCGGCCGTAGGCAATCACCGGACGGCCGGCGGCCATCGCCTCGACCGGGACGATGCCGAAATCCTCCTCGCCGGGAAAGATCAGCGCCCGGCAGCGCGCCAGCGCGCCGCGCAGCACCGACAGCGGCACCTGGCCGAGAAACCGCGTCTCGGGTCCGGCCTGCGCCGCCAGCCGCCGCGCCGTGCGGGCCGGCCCGCCGATCACCCACAGCGGCTTGCCCATCGCGCGGAAGGCGGCGATGGCCAGGTCGGGGCGCTTGTAGGGCGCCAGCTCGCCAGCCCAGAGGTAGAAGCCGCCCAGTTCCTCGCGCGGGGCCGGGGCGAAGCGCTCCACCGCCACCGGCGGCGGCACCACCGCGGCGCCGCGGCGCCAGTACTTGTGCACCCGCGCCGCGACATGGGTGGAATTGGCGGCAAAGCCGTCGACCCGCGCGGCGCTGGTCACGTCCCA
>JAGRMT010000073.1:16270-17390 GCA_020441125.1 Roseivivax sp. | reverse complement strand
CTGGTTGGTCAGCTCCGCTTCGCGCTGTTGCAGGTAGGTGATGGCCTGGTCGCGGGTTTCCTCGGCCTCGTGCAGCTCCTGCGCCATGCGGTCAAGCTCGTCCACATCCGAGCGGGCGACGCGGGTGAAGCGGTGGATCAGCCAGTTGGCGAACCAGCCGGTGCAGAAGGCGACGAAGAGAATGATCGCCGTCGCAATGATGAACTCAGTTCGTGTCATCGGGTACTCCTTCCGCGTCGGTGCCGGTTGCGCCGGTCGCATCCGTATCGGCATCGCTGCCGTTGTCGAGGCCGGCATCGGTGCCGGTATCCGCATCGGTGCCGTCTTCGCCGGGCAGCGTCTGTTCGGCGCTTTCCAGCGTGGTTTCGGTTTCCTTGATCGGCTCGGGCCGGATCAGGGTGAATTCGATGCGCCGGTTTTCCTCGCGGCCCTCTTCGGTCTTGTTGTCGCCGATGGGCCGGGTTTCGCCATAGCCCACGGCCGAGAAGGACGCGGTCAGCACCCGGCGCTCGCGCAAGCCGTTCAGGACGGCTTGGGCGCGGGCCTGCGACAGCTGCTGGTTCATCACCTCGCGGCCCTGGCTATCGGTGTGGCCGGCGATCTCGAGCTTGATGGGGCCGCATGTCTTGAGGATATCGGCGATGGTATCGACCGACTTGCGCGAGGCGCCGTCGATCGTGTCGGAGCCGGGTTCGAAGGAAATCTTGCGCTCGTCCTGCACCGCCTTGATCTCGGCGATGCATTCCTCGGGGGTGGGCAGGCCGGCGATGGGATCGAGTTTCTTCTGATAGGCGACGGCGATCTCGAAGGTCTGGGCATCGCCGAGCTTTTCCGACAGCATGCGCGAAATCTCGGCATTGGCGTCGGGATTGCCGGTATTGCCCGTGACGGTGACATTGTCGGCGGTGACCGTGACGGCGCCGTTGGAAAGCCGGGCCAGCGCGTCGAGGCTGACCAGCACCCGGACCGGCCAGTCGCGCGGCAGGGTCTCGTCGAGCCGGGCCGAGCTGTGCACCACGTCCGAGCCGAAGCGGGCCTGGGCGAAGCTGATCGCGGTTTCGCGCTGCAATTCGTCGTTGATCCGGCCGCGCAGCTGCACCAGCCCCTCGGGCGAGAGGGT
>JAGRMT010000073.1:15992-16178 GCA_020441125.1 Roseivivax sp. | reverse complement strand
CTCGCCCACGATCTGGTCGAAATGGCCCTGTTCGGTGCCTTCCGTCGCGACCAGGGTGATGTCGGCATCGGCGAAAGTGACCGAGCCGCCACCGAGCCGGGCCAGCGCATTGATCGACATTTCCGCCGCCGTGGCCCAGTTGGGCGAAGGCACGCCGAGACCGATGGTGCAGCGCGCCTTGCCGGA
>JAGRMT010000073.1:4277-15750 GCA_020441125.1 Roseivivax sp. | reverse complement strand
ACCTGCCTCGCGTCGATGGAGATCTTCGAGCGCGGCAGTTTCCGCAACGCGTCGAGGCCATAGTTCAGCGCCTCCTGCCAGCCCGCGGGGGCAGGGTAATCGGCCACTTCGAGCAGATCGGCAACCTCGTGCCCGGCGATATCGGCCATTGTCTTGAGCAGGGCGGGGCGGTCGGTGGCGGTGGGGATCAGGCCGATCAGCGAGATGCCGGCATCGTTGCGCAGGATCTCGATGGAAAAGCGCGGCGGCGTCAGGCTCTTGCTGGCAGCCATCTCCATCTTGTCGATCACCCGGGCCGCGTCGACCACGCCGCCGGCGGCGGAAATGGCCAGGAACCGGCCGGCTTCGGACGGGGCGGTGCCGGTCAGGAAGACGCGCAGGCCGTCGGCATGGACCTCGGCCCAGGTCAGGCCCTTGGCATCGAGTGCCTCACGCACGCCGATTTCGGAATTTTCCTCGATCAGGGTCACCGCCGAGCTGGCCGCAAAAAGAGAGGCGACGGCCGCGGCAAGGAAGGTTGCGGCGATGATGGCGATGGAAGAAAGGCGCATCGGACCCCAAGAGTGAACTGGTCTGGTCCGTTCTCTAGTCTGCCCCGCGGGCGGTTGCAATCACAGGAACAGGGCGGCGGCGAAAAACAGCAGGGGGATCAGGCCGGTATCGCGGTTTGCCCGGAACAGCATGAGCAGGCGGTCGGGATCGTCGAGTTTCAGCAGCCGCATCTGCCAGACCATGTGCCAGCCCATTGCCCAGGGCCCGGCCAGCGCCAGCATCATCGCCAGCGGGTTGCCGCCCGGCGCCGCCAGCACGACGGCGGCGCCCATCAGCGCCACGGTCAGCACCAGAAAGTAGCGCAGCCAGCGCGGGGTGTTGTCGCCAAACAGGCGCGCGGTTGATTTCACGCCGATCAGCGCGTCGTCTTCCTTATCCTGGTGGGCATAGATCGTGTCATAGAACAGGGTCCAGGACATGCCGGCCAGGTACAGGATCACCGGCGGCCACGACAGGCTGCCGGCATGGGCGGCCCACGCCAGCAGTGCGCCCCAGTTGAAGGCGATGCCCAGAAATACCTGCGGCCACCAGGTGAATCGCTTGGCAAACGGATAGACCGCCACGGGAAGCAGCGACAGCACGCCCAGCGCGATGGCTGCGGGGTGAAAGGTCAGCAGGATGGCGAAGGCGATCAGCGCCTGCGCCGCCGCCCAGGCCAGCGCCTGTTTCACCGAGACCTGGCCCGACGGGATGGGGCGCGAGGCCGTGCGCGCGACCTTGCCGTCGAAGTCGCGGTCGGTGATGTCGTTCCANAGGTGCAGCCGGCCCCGCGCATCAGGAACGCCCCCGCGCCACATCCGGCAAACACCCAGGCGTCGTAGAGCGAGGCGCGCCCGTCGTTCAGCATGGCCAGCAGCAGGCCCCACCAGCATGGCAGCAGCAGCAGCCAGGTGCCGATCGGCCGGTCGGCCCGCGACAGCCGCAAGTAGGGCCGCGACCAGGCCGGGGCCAGCGTATCGACCCAGTTGCCCTTGACCGCGTCCGCGACCTGGCCTCGGGCCTCTGGCGTTGGCGATGGTCCGGTCATATGGTGCGCCCCGTGATGGCTAAGGTTCGCCTGTATGTAGAGCACGCGCTGGGCGCTGCACAACCTGTCCCGCTGACGCGGGAGCAGGCGCATTACCTGTTCGGCGTGATGCGCCTGGGGCAGGGCGACCGGGTGGCGTTGTTCAACGGTGCCGATGGCGAATGGCAGGCCGAGGTCGCCGAGGCCGGCAAGAAGGGCGGCATCCTGGTCTGCGCCGAGCAGAGCGCGCCGCAGGCGTTGCCGCCCGACCTGTGGCTGATGTTCGCGCCGGTCAAGAAGGCCCGGACCGATTTCATCGTCGAGAAGGCGGTTGAGATGGGCGCCCGGCGCATCCTGCCGGTGACCACCGATCACACCAACTCTGAACGCATCCGTCAGGACCGCCTGCAAGCCCATGCAATCGAGGCGGCCGAGCAATGCGGCGGCACCTTTGTGCCAGAGGTGGCAGAGATGGCCCGACTGGCCGATGTGCTGGCACGCTGGCCGGACAACCGGCAATTGATGTTCTGCGACGAAGCGGCTGGCGGCGGCGGCCTGGCCGGCGCGGCGCGCGGCCCCTGGGCGATCCTGATCGGGCCAGAGGGCGGATTTTCCCAATCGGAGCGGGCGCGGCTGACAGCAATGCCGCAGGCGATCACGGTCAGCCTGGGCCCGCGCATCCTGCGTGCCGACACCGCCGCGGTGGCCGCGATGACGCTTTGGCAGACGACATTGGGAGACTGGACATGATCCGCAAGGCCGAAGCCCGCGATGCAGAGGCCATCGCCGCCTTTCTCGAACGGCATGTCGAGGGGTCGATGTTCTTGCTGGGCAACCTTCAGGCCCATGGCGTGGACAGCACCGATCATCCTTACTCCACGGCGTTTTTCCTGCGCGAGACGGGCGAGGGCATCACCGGCGTTTTCGGCGCCACCGTCTCGGGTCTGCTGATGTGCCAGCTTCCCGGCCTGACCCGAACCGAGGCGGAATCCTATGGCTACATGCTGCAAGGTTTCACCCTGCAAGGCATGACCGGCGTTTCCGGCCAGGCGGGGCTGATCATCGACGCGCTGCCGGTGCCCGAGGATGCCTGGCAGCTGAACGTCGACCAGCCCCATTACAGCCTGTCGCTGGATTCCCTGCCGGCAGACGCGCCCATGGTACGCCCGGCGGGCGAAGACGACATCGCGCTGCTGACCGGCTGGTTCGCGCAGTACCTGGAAGAAACCCGCACCACGCCCGCCGGACAAAGCGCGCAGGCGGCGGCCGAGCAGCGCGCGCGGCATCTCGTCGGTTCGGCCAACCTGCGATTGCTGGAGGAAGACGGCACCCCCGTTGCCATGGCCGGGATCAACGCCCGGGCCGGCTCGGCGGTGCAGGTCGGCGGCGTCTACGTGCCGCCGGCCCTGCGCGGCGCTGGCCGCGGGGGGCGCGCGGTGGCGGGCCTGCTGGCAGAGGCCGCGGCGCAGGGCGTCCGCAAGGCAGTGCTGTTTGCCGCGTCGCCAGAGGCCGCCAAGACCTATGAGCGAATCGGCTTTGCCCGGATCGGAGACTATCGCGTGGCGCTGCTGAAAGAGCCGCTGACGCTGGGATCGCCCCGGTGATCCGCCGCGAGGCCCGCGAAACCATCGCCCGCTGGCGCGAGGTGCTGATCGGCGCCGCGGCGCTGCTGCTGGGCGGCTACTGGATGGCCACCGCCTTTGGCCTGCTCGCCTGGATCGGTATTCCGCTGGCGCTGGGCGGGGTGGCACTGATCTGGGCCGGCGTGCAGCGGGCCCGCTTCCGCCAGGGCGGCGGCGGGCCGGGCGTGGTCAGCGTGGTCGAGGGGCGCATCAGTTATTTCGGACCGCTGACCGGCGGCACCGCCGACCTGGGCGAGATCAGCCGCCTGCGCGTCGACCATTCGTCCTTCCCGCCGCATTGGGTGCTGGAACAGCCTGGAGAGCCGCCCCTGTTCGTGCCGACCAATGCCGAGGGGGCCGAGGCGCTGTTCGATGCCTTCGCCACCTTGCCGGGGCTGGAAACCGGGCGGATGGTGGCCGCGATGACCCGGCGCGCGCAGGGAAGCGTGGCGGTCTGGCAGCGCGGCAAGGCGCCGGCGCCATTGCGCCGGCTGCATTGACACCTGACGCAGAACCGACCATGCGTTAGCCCTCACATACGAACAACTTTCGGAGTCCCTCATGTCTATCCCCCAATCCGGCGGCGGACCGATCGAGCGGTACGAACAGCTGGCCGAGTATCTGGAGGCGGGCAACAAGCCCAAGGACAAATGGCGCATCGGCACCGAGCACGAGAAATTCGGCTACTGCAAGGACTCGCTGCGGCCGCTGCCCTATGACGGCGAGCGTTCGATCAAGGCGGTGCTGCAAGGGCTGCGCGACCGGCACGGCTGGAAGCCGGTGACCGAGGGCGAGTACCTGATCGGGCTGGAGAAGGACGGCGCCAACATCTCGCTCGAACCGGGCGGGCAGCTGGAGCTGTCTGGCGCGCCGCTGGAGACGATCCACCAGACCTGCGACGAAGTGAACACTCACTTGCGTGAGGTCAAGAGCATCGCAGACGAGGTCGGCGTCGGATTCATCGGCCTGGGCGCGGCGCCGATCTGGACACATGACGAAATGCCCCTGATGCCCAAGGGCCGGTACAAGCTGATGGACGGTTACATGAAAACCGTCGGAACGCTGGGCACGGCCATGATGCGGCGCACCTGCACGGTTCAGGTCAATCTCGACTTCGGGTCAGAGGCGGACATGATCCAGAAGATGCGCGTGGCGCTGGCGCTGCAGCCGGTGGCGACCGCGCTGTTTGCCAACTCGCCCTTCTTCGAGGGCAAGGAAAACGGGCACAAATCCTGGCGCGCGCGGATCTGGCGCGACCTCGATCCGGCGCGAACCGGCATGCTTCCCTTCGTCTTCGACGAAGGTTTCGGCTTCGAGGCCTATGTCGAATACGCGCTGGATGTGCCGATGTACTTTGTCTACCGCGACGGCAAGTACATCAACGCGCTGGGCCAGTCGTTCCGCGACTTCATGAAGGGTGAGCTGCCCGCCCTGCCGGGTGAGAAGCCGACCCTGTCGGATTGGGCCGATCACCTGACCACGCTTTTCCCCGAGGCGCGGATGAAGAAATTCATCGAGATGCGCGGCGCCGATGGCGGACCATGGCGGCGGCTGTGCGCGCTGCCGGCGTTCTGGGTCGGGCTGACCTATGACCAGTCGGCGCTGGACGCCGCTTGGGACCTGGTCAAGGGCTGGGATGCCGAAACCCGCGACGCGCTGCGCGTGGCCGCCTCTGTCGACGGGCTTCAGGCCAAGGTTGGCACCATCGACATGCAGACGCTGGCCGGGCAGGTACTGGACATTGCGCGCTCTGGCCTGAAGGCACGCGCGCGCCCCGGTCTGGGTGGCATGGTGCAGGACGAACGGCATTTCCTGCATGCGCTGGAAGACAGCGTCGAGTCGCACATGGCCCCGGCGGACGAGCTGCTGGCGCATTACCGCGGTGACTGGAACGGCGATCTGACGAAAATCTACGCGCAGTACAGCTACTGATACCGCAACCATCGGCGGGCAGGCGCCATTTTGCGCCTGCCTTGCTGATTGCTCTTGTCCGGCGGCACAAAGCGATTACCTTCCCATGCAAAGAATGGAAGGTGTTCGACCATGCCGAAACTGATCCGCCTCTACATCCAGCAAGTGATCCTGGGCTTTGTCCTGTCTGCCGCGTTTGTCGCGGGGTTGCTTTACACCAACGTGGGCAACCTGTGGCACTTGGTGTCCACCTCTGACGTGGGCCTGCTGGCGGCGTTCCTGCTGTGGCTGTTCAACGGCATTGTCTTTGCCGGTGTGCAATTCGGGCTGACGATCATGCGGATGCACGATGACGGGACCCCGCCCGCCGGCGGCAAGCGGATGCGCGTTGCTCCGCAGCCGGTGCCGGTGACCGTACCCGCCAAGACGCCCCGCCGCCGGGTGCTGTGACCCTTCGCCTGCGGGCGTGGCCAAACAAAAACGCTGCCTTCCCAGCGGAGGCAGCGTTTTTTGTTTGTCAGCGGCGGGAACCACACCAACCGTGGGGTTATCTCATTCCCGAGGACCTGTTCATACAGGTGGGCGCCAGGTAACCGGACCTCGATCCGGACAGAGCCAGCTCCCTCGGAATTGCTTAAGGCCACCGGAATGCAACCGTGTCACGAGAAGGGCAGAACCCGCCAAGCCGAGAGATAGGCCTCTGCCGGGATTCCGGCAAGGGGGCATCGCGCGGATCGGCGGACAAGTACCGCGCGCTGTCTCGCAGCCCGCTTGCTTTTGTTCACGAAATGTTCATGATTGAGCCATGACACTCGCCCCCGATATCCCTCTGATGCCCGGCCAGCTTTTGGCGCGTGGCGTTTGCCGCCACCTGGCCAGCCACGCCTTTGCCACGGTAGAGGAGTTCACCCCGGACCGCGGCAAGCGGGTGGATGTGATGGCGCTGGGCCCCAAGGGCGAACTGTGGATCGTCGAGTGCAAATCCTCGCGCGCCGATTTCATGTCGGACGGCAAGTGGGAAGGGTACCTGGATTGGTGCGACCGCTACTTCTGGGCGGTCGATCAGGCGTTTCCAACCGATCTGCTGCCCGAGGGAACCGGCCTGATCATCGCCGATGCTTACGACGCCGAGATTCTGCGGATGGCGCCCGAATCCAAGGTCGCACCGGCGCGGCGCAAGCTGCTGACCCAGAAATTCGCCGTTCATGCTGCGCGGCGACTGCACGCGCTGCGCGATCCGGATGCTATCGTTTGGGTTTGACCCGGCGCGCGGCGGCGGCGGCGGCGCGCAGCTCCTCGGCGATTTCCTCGGCTTCCTCGGGGTCGAAATCCATCGGGATCTCGCTTGCTCCGGCGGAAATGAACAGGCGCACCATGCCCTGATCGGTGGGACCGATCTGCAGGTTGGCTTCGATGTCGCGTTCGTCGTTGATGCCCATGGGTCGGTCCGCCTGGCTGGTCTGAGGCTGCGCAGACCTATCGCCGGCGCAGCAAAAAGGCAAGCGCGCGCCCGGCGCGGAAATTGGGCATAGCCTCTTGCATTGCCGCCTTGTGGGGGGTATCTGGCCCGTCAGTGCCGCCTTAGCTCAGTTGGTTAGAGCGCTAGATTGTGGATCTAGAGGTCCCCCGTTCGAGCCGGGGAGGCGGTACCATCCCGACCATTCCCGCCGCGCGTTTTCAGATTGCCCGAACCGCAAACGGGTTTACTCTGCGCCGGTCGCACCGAGCAGAGCCGAACGCCATGCTGCACCTGGATCACATCGCGGTTCTGGCCGAAACGCTGGACGAGGCCGCGTTGCATTGTGAAACGGCGCTGGGCACGCCCCTGGCGGGTGGCGGCAGCCATGCGATGTTCGGCACGCATAACCGTCTGCTGGGCCTGGGCCACGGTCATTACCTGGAAGCGATCGCGGTTGACCCTTCCGCCCCGGCTCCGGGGCGGGCGCGCTGGTTCGGGCTCGACAGCTTTGCCGGCCCGGCGCGGCTGGACAAATGGGTATGCCGGGTGCCCGACATGGTCGCCGCGCTGGCCGCCTTGCCCGAAGCCGGAGAGCCGGTGACGGTGGAACGCGGCAACCTGCGCTGGATCATGGCGGTGCCGCCTGACGGCCTGCTGCCATGGGACGGTCTGTTCCCTGCGCTGATAGAGTGGCAAAGCCCGGTGCCGCCCGGCATGTCGATGCCGGGCGAGGGGCGGCGTATCCAGGGCTTGCAGGTCAGTCACCCGCTGGCCGACCGGCTGGAGCGGCGGCTGGCGCCGTTCCTTTCGGCACCGGTGCGCTTTGTCTGCGCCGACACCCCGGCGCTGCGCGCACAGATCGAAACGCCTTATGGCGTAAAGGATTTGACATGATCATTCGTCCGGCCCGGGCCGCAGACGGCACCGCCATCGCGTCGATCTGGAACGCGCTGATAGCCGACACCACCACCACTTTTACCACCGTGCTGAAGACGCCCGAAGGCCTGGCACAGGACATCGCCGAAAAACAGGGCGCCTTCTGGGTGGCCGAGGACGACGGCGGCGCGTTCCTGGGATATGCCACCTATGGTCCTTTCCGCACGGGGCCGGGTTACGCCCATTCCAAGGAGCACTCGATCCACCTTGCCCCCGCCGCCTGGGGCCGGGGCATTGGCCGGGCGATGATGCGCACGCTGGAAGACCACGCCGCCCGCGCCGGAGCGCATGTGATGGTGGCTGGCGTCAGCGGCGAGAATCGCGCCGGGATCGGCTTTCACAAGGCCATCGGCTATACGGAAGTCGGCCGGATGCCCGAAACCGGCTACAAGTTCGGCCGCTGGCTGGACCTGGTACTGCTGCAAAAACGTCTGGAATTGCCGCACTGACTTTCCGCTGGCGCTCGCCTAGAGTGGCCGCATGTCGATCTGGTCGCGCATATCCGATGCCATTGCCGCCCTGACCAAGGGTGAGGGGCTTGCCGCCGTCTTTGACCGGTTGCGCACGCCGCCCGAGCGTACCGTGGCCTTTACCATCGCCGTGATCGCGCTGTCGGCCAAGATGGCCAAGGCCGATGGGCTGGTCACCCGCGACGAGGTCACCGCCTTCCGCGAGGTTTTCGCCATCGGGCAGCAGGACGAGGCCGGCGCCGCCCGCGTGTTCAACCTGGCGCGGCAAGACGTGGCTGGGTTCGAGGATTACGCCCGCCGGATCGGCGGCATGTTCGCCGCGCAAAGCGACACGCTGACCGACCTGCTGGAGGGGCTTTTCCATATCGCCATGGCCGACGGCACCTATCACCCGGCCGAGGACGAGTTCCTGGAGCGGGTGTCCCAGATCTTCGGCATCCCTGAGCGGACCTTCCGCTGTATCCGCGCGCGCTTCGTGCCCGATGCGGTGCCTGATCCCTATTCGGTGCTGGGCGTATCCGCCGACATGTCACTGGACGAGATCCGCAAGGTCTGGCGCAGGCTGGTGCGCGAAAGCCACCCGGACAAGATGATTGCCCGGGGCGTGCCGCTGGAAGCGGTCAAGCTGAGCGAGAAACGCCTGATAGACATCAACCGGGCGTGGGAGGAAATCGCAGCCCGGGAACACGCCTGATGCGGCTGGCCACCTACAATGTCGAATGGTTTGATGCGCTGTTCGACGATCGCGGGCGGCTTTACATGGATGATGCCTGGTCGGCCCGGTACAAGGTGACCCGCGCCCAGCAGGCCGAGGCGATCGGGATGGTCCTGACGGCGATTGACGCCGACGCGGTCATGGTGATCGAGGCGCCCGACAGCCACCGCGGGCGCGATGGTGTGAAGGCGCTTGAGACCTTCGCCGCGGCCTTCAACCTGCGGACCAGCAAGGCGATTATCGGCTTCATCAACAATACCCAGCAGGAAATCGCGCTGCTGTACGACCCGGACGCGATCAGCGCGCGGCACGATCCCATTGGCGGACCAGAGCGGCCCGACCTGGCGCCGCGCTTCGACAGCGAATTCAGCATCGACCTGGACATCGACGCGGCGCAGGACCGCGTAACTTTTTCCAAGCCGCCGCTTGAGATCGCAGCCCGCACCGCGCGCGGCAAGGAGTTCCGCCTGATCGGTGCGCACCTGAAGTCAAAGGCGCCGCATGGCGCCACCGGTCACGATGCGATCATGCGCCTGTCGATCGCCAACAGGCGCAAGCAATTGGCCCAGGCGATCTGGCTGCGCGCCCGTATCAACGATCACCTGCGCGCCGGCGAAAGCCTGGTGGTGATGGGCGATCTGAATGACGGTCCGGGGCTGGACGAGTACGAAAACCTGTTTGGCCGTTCGTCGGTGGAAATCCTGCTGAAAGACGGTGGCGCGCCGCTATACGACCCGCACGCGGCGTTGGCGCTGCAACGCCGGCTGGGCGCGCAACCGACAACGGCTCGGTTCTACCTGAACGGCGAACGGCGCTATTTGCAGGCGCTGCTGGATTACATCCTGATTTCCGCCGACCTGCGCGAAGCCGCGCCGGACTGGCGCATTTGGCACCCGTTTGACGATCCGGTGTGCTGGAACACGCCGGAACTGCGGCAGGCGTTGCTGACTGCCTCTGACCACTTCCCGGTGACGCTCGATCTGGATATTTGATCGGCTCTGCCCTTCCGCGATGGCCCGCCTTGCCCCATATTGAAGGTATGATCCGTCACGCCGCCATAGTTGCCCTGTTGCTGTCCGCCGCTCCCCTCGCTGCCGAGGAAGAAGCGCCCAACAGCCTGATTGAGGACGGCGCGCGCATGTTCCTGCGCGGGCTGATGCAAGAGATGGAACCGGCGCTGAAGTCGCTGGAGGATCTGGCTGACCAGATGGAACCGGCGCTGCGCGACTTTGCCCAGACCATGGGCCCGGCACTGCGCCAGTTGATGGACGAGGTCGAGGATTGGTCGGTGTATGAACCGCCAGTGATGTTGCCCAACGGCGATATCATCCTGCGCCGCAAGGTGCCGCTGAAGCCCGAGCCCGAAACCGTGCCAGACGACGGCGGAACGGAAATCGAACTCTAAAGATCGACGGCCTCGTGCTCGGCGTTCATGGCGTTGGCCAGCGACTTGAACCGCGACTGCGCCACCTCGCCGAACAGCGGCTTTGCCCCCGCCGACATCGCGATCTGCAACAGCCGCTTGTCGGGGTGCCAGCGCAGTTCGACCCCGCCTTGGGTGGATTTGCTCATCCACAGCATCGCACCCAGCCGCATCGCCTTGCCCAGAACCTCGGCTTCGGTCGCGGCCTCTTCATCAAGCAGGCAGTACAGTTCCTCGAAATTGGTGCCTTCTCGCTTGTTGCGATAACGGTGCAGCAGCGACAGGCCCATATAGACCCGTTCCTGATGGGTCAGCCCGCCCAGGTTTGCCCGCGTGGCGTTTTCAAAACAGTTCTGCGCGCGGTAGTCGGGATGCGCCCGCCAGCTGACATCGTGCAGCAGGCAGGCCGCCTTGATGATCCGCATCCGTTCGTCCGGCACGTCGGGAAACAGCGGCAGCACGAAGTTGAACAGCGTGCGCCCAAAGCCGGGCATCCGCGCATCCTTCGCCTCGGCAAAGCGGCATGCCTCGATCAGCGGGTCGCGGTCGCGGATTTCCTGCGGCATCTGCTCGTACAGCAGCCCCTCGCGGATACCATAGGCCGAAACCGCGATATCGACCGGCTGGAACGTGCTTACCACCTGTGTCAGCACGCGGATGGCATAGGGTACCAGCGCCATCCGAGACGCCGAGATGCCGCAGCGCCCGCGCAGCTCGTTCAGGTTTTGCGCGGCGATGTATTTGGCGGTTTCCTCCACCGCCTCTGCGGTCATGCGGTATTCGTGCAGCACGTGCAGCGGATAGTTGCGCCGGTCCATGTCGATCCGCGCAATCGCCCGCCACGATCCGCCAACCAGGAACAGACGGTCATTCTGCGGGCCCAACTGGCTTGAAATCGACGCGACGATCTTCTCGATATGCTTGTCCAGCGCGGCCGAGCCCGGATCGAACCCGGTCAGCTTCAGCGGGCCAAGCGGCGAGGTGACGCGCTTGCCCACCTGTCCGTCGTGGATCTCGGCCAGTTCCATGGACGACCCGCCGATATCGCAGATCAACCCATAGGCCCCGGGCCAGCCCAAAAGTACGCCTTGCGCCGACAGCCGCGCCTCTTCCTCGCCGTCGATGACCCAGATATCCAGCCCGGTCTGTTCCTTGACCGTGTCGATGAAGGACTGCCCGTCCTCTGCCTCGCGCACGGCGGCTGTGGCGACACAGGTCAGTCCGGGCAGGTCCATCCCCTCTGACAGCAATTGGAACCGGCGCATCGCCGCCAGCGCGCGTTCGCGGCCTTCGGGGTTCAGGCGCCCGGTCTCGGCCATGCCGGCGCCCAGCCCGCACATGATCTTTTCGTTGTAGAAATAGGCCGGGCTGCGTGCCGC
>JAGRMT010000073.1:0-4221 GCA_020441125.1 Roseivivax sp. | reverse complement strand
CGTGCCTTCGGATCGGCGAACAGGGGTCTGCCAAACGGTCCCCATGGAGAAAGACCGGCGCCAGGTGTTCCGTTCATCGCGAGAGCCCCTTGTTTTGGCGGAACAATGGCGAAGGCCGCCGCCCGGGTCAAGAAATCGAAGCGCGCTTTCCGCGTCGGCGCCGCAGCGGCGACAGCAGCGCCCCAAACAGCCCCACCAGCGCCGTCCCGGCGACAAAGCCGGTACCGGCAAATACCACGCCTTCGAAGGTGACCGGCAGGGCAGGGCGGTAGCTTTGCCAGACCCGTGAGGCAAGCTCTGTATCGGCCAGGTGCGGCAGGCGCAGCAGCCGCGTGAACGGCCCCGCGCCCTCAAGCGCGGCGATATCGGCTGACAGCCGGTCATGCCGGGCGATGGTTTCGGCCATGCTATCGGCGCGGCGGGCGCTGATGCCGCCCGATTGTTCCATCTGCGCCAGTGCATCGGTGCGGCTCAGCCCCTCGGCGGCGGCGTCCCGGTCGAACCCGTCGATCACGCGCGTCAACTCGTCAACGGCCCCGCCCAGGCGCTGGGCGTATTGCTGCGTGAATTCGGGAAATTGCGACAGCCCCGCGGCTCCGCCAAGTCCTGCGGCCAGGGTCAATGCCCGCATCAGTACCGCCATAGCCACAAGACCGCCTGTTTGTCCTGCGGGCAGCCTAGCAAACCGGTGCTGTGGGGAAAAGCTGGAGCGGGTAGCGGGAATCGAACCCGCGCGTTCAGCTTGGGAAGCTGACAGGCTACCATTACATCATACCCGCCTGACGGTCTCTTCTAGGCGTGGGCGCAGATCCCGTCAAGGCATCTGCGCCCGGCCCGTCAGTTGAACATGGTGTTGGGCAGGATCAACGATATCTGCGGAAAGGCGATCAGGATGCCCAGCGTTACCAGCATCGCCAGCCAGAACGGCGCCACGCCGCGGAAGATCGTGCTCAGCTCCGTCTTGGGGGCGACCGACTTGACGATGAACACGTTCAGCCCCACCGGCGGCGAGATCAGACCCATCTCCAGCGTCAGCACCACCAGCACGCCGAACCAGATCGGATCCATGCCCAGGTTTGTCACGACCGGGAAAAAGATCGGCAGCGTCAGCACCAGCATGGCGAAGCCTTCCAGGAAGCAGCCCAGGATCAGGTAGACCGCCAGGATCACCACCAGCGTGCCCAGCGCCGACATGTTCATCGTCATCAGCGTTTCGCCGACGATTCGCGGCACATGGCTCAGCGCCAGGAACGGGTTGAAGATATGCGCCGCGATCAGGATCAGCATCACGGTGGCGGTGGTCACGATGCTGTCCTTGGCGGCGATCCAGAACCCGCCCACCGTCAGCCCGGTGAAGGCAAAGCCGTAGATCGTCACCAGCCCGGCGCCGACGCCGGCCGCCTCGACCGGCGAAAAGAGGCCGCCGTAGATGCCGCCGATGGTGATCACGATCACCGCCAGGATCGGCAGCGCGCCGACCAGCGCGCGGCGCTTCTCGTCCAGGGTGGTAACCGGGCCGCGCGGGCCGAATTCAGGCCGCAGCCAGCACACCACGGCGACCGTCACCAGGAAGGCGACCAGCAGCAGGATGCCGGGCAACACGCCGGCCAGGAACAGCCGGCCGATGCTTTGCTCGGTCAGGATGGCATAGATGACGAAGCCGGTAGAGGGCGGGATCAGAATCCCCAGCGTGCCGCCCGCAGCCACCACGCCGGTGGACAGCCGCTGATCATAGCCGAAACGGTCCATTTCGGCGAGCGAGACCTTGCCCATCGTCAGCGCGGACGCGACGGACGAGCCGGAAAGCGCGGCAAAGCCGCCGCAGCCGATCACCGTGGCCGAGGCCAGGCCGCCGCGGATATGGCCGATCATTGCATAGGCGGCGTCGTACAGCCGCCGGCTCATGCCGGTGGCGCTGGCAACGTTGCCCATCAGGATGAACAGCGGCACCACCACCAGCTCGGGGCTGGAGGCCAATGTGAAAGTCTCGGAGGACAGCAGCCCCATCGCGGCATTCCAGCCGTTCAGCGCCCAGATGCCGATGAACCCGACCAGGAACATCGAAAACGCCACGGGAATGCGCAGGATCAGCAGCACCAGCAAGACCGCGATGCCCACCAGGCCCAGAACTGCGGGGCTCATCAGCTTGTTCCTTCCTTGCGGATATCGCGGCGCATCAGCGCCAGTTCCAGCGCGCGCAGGGCCATGCCCAGCGCCGCGACCAGCGAAAAGATCGCCAGTGCCCATTGGAACCACGCCTTGGGCAGGCGCAGCAGGTTGGTCGACAGGTTCAGCATCTGGCTGAGCTTGGCGCTGTCGAAGATCGCCCAGGCGATGAAAACGAAGATCACGGCGCCCAGCGCGGCCGAGAACACGTCGATCCAGCGGTTCAGCGCATCGGGAAAGCGGCGTTCCAGGATATCGACGGCGATATGGCCTCCCATCCGGTCACACAGCGCCATCGCGCCAAAGACCAGGATCACCATTGTCATGGTGATGATGTCCTGCGAGCCGAACAGCGGGTGCCCGAAGGCGCGGCCCACCACATCGACCAGGATCACCCCGACCTCGACCAGAAGGCCCGCCGCGCCGAGGATTGCGGACAGGCTGGTCAGCCTGTCCGCGACAGTGCGCAAGGATATGAGCACTCAGTTGCCCCGCATCGCGGCCAGGGCCGCGTCGCCGCCAACCTTGGCGACATAGGAGCCGGTCACCGACGATACCGCGTCCGAGAACGCCTTGATCTCGTCGGCGCTCAGGTCGATCACGGTGTTGTCGCCCGAGGCGCGCGCCGCTTCCAGCGCCGCGTTGGCGGTGGCGTTCCAGGCATCCTCGGCCGATTTCGACAGCGCCGCGCCAGACACGGAATCAAGGGCCGCCTTCTGATCATCGGGCAGGCTGTCATACTTGCTGCCGGTCATGACGGTGTAGAACACCAGCCGGCCCAGGTTGGCGCCCAGGGTATAGCTGTTGGCCACTTCGTCCAGTTTGAAGTCCGACAGGGTCGAGGCACCGGTGATCACGCCGTCGATCAGGCCGGTTTGCAGCGCATTGTAGACCTGGTTGATCGGCATCTGCACCGGGGTCGCGCCCAGCGCTTCGGCCACCTCGGCGGCGGTTGCGCCGGCAACGCGCACCTTCAGGCCCTTCAGGTCGGCCGGGGTGCGGATGTCGTGGTCCTTCATGATGAAGATGTTCGGCTCAGAGGTCCAAAGCGCCAGCGCCTTGGTGCCCGGGAATTCGCCCGAGATCTGGTCGAACGCGGCCCACAGTGCCTCGTATCCCGGTTTGTCCAGCGGGATCGCGTCGGGCAGCTCGGCGATCATGGTCTTCTCGAACTGCGACGAGGTATAGCCCGGCAGGCCCCAGCCGATATCGGCCACGCCCTGCACCACGCGCACGTACTGCTCTACCGGGCCTGCGCCCAGCTCGCCGCCATGATAGCCGCGCACGGTCAGCGCGCCGCCGGTGGCAGCGGTCAGATCGGCATTCAGCTTTTCGATCACGCTGGCGTTGATCGTGTGGAACGGCGGGGTGAAATTGGCGAATTTCAGCTCTTCCGCCATGGCCGGGATGGCCATGGTCAGCGCCATGGCGGCGCCGGTCAGCATCGCTTTGATGGTCATGTGTATCCTCCCTAGGAAACCCGTCGCGGGTTGGTCCGCTACAGTGTTGCGGGGAACCGTATGCGAAACCGTTCCCCGCCTGTCATCCAACTTTCACGTTGGAAGATAAGTTTTGGCTATAATCAGCTGCGCGTCCGCCAGCTGTCAGCATAGTTTTCGCGGGCCTCGCTGGCATAAGGCGTCGGCGACACGCGCACGCGAATCTCGGCCTGCTTGTGCTTTTCGGTCGAGGTTTTCTCGGTGTCGTCCGGCTCGCCCCACTTCAGGGTCAGCACGTCGCCCACTTGCACGCTCTGATCGACGACGCCGAGCGACAGCAGGCACCGCTCGTTGAAGCTGTAGCCGTTGAACATCGACATGCCGACCATCGTGCCGTCCCTTTCAACGCGGTCGGCGCTGGACGAGGCATAGTTGGGCTGCGGNNGCTGCGGGAAGTCGATCCACTTGTACGGCGTGCCCTGCTCGAAGGCGCTGGCGATGACTTTCAGCACATCGTCCTTGTTCCACTCGAAGGTGACCTTCTTGCGGTTCTTGGGGCTGCCCTTCATCTTCTGCAGGGCTTCCTTGCCGACGAAGTCGTCCTTCTTCCAGCCGA
>JAGRMT010000301.1 GCA_020441125.1 Roseivivax sp. | reverse complement strand
CCCGCGCCCCTGCCGCCCAACCCGCGCATGGCGGTCGGCGGGCTGGACGGGGCGCTTCGGCTGCGGCTCGACATGCAGGGCGGCGCCATGGGGCGGATGACCGGGGCGTTGCTGGATGGCCGCCCGGCCTCGTTCCAGGAACTGGCTGCGGCGAACCGGTTCTGGGCCTTCAACGGCGTTGTCGGCCTGACGGACACGCCGCTGGCCGAGGTGCCGCAAGGCAGAACGGTGCGCATCGCCATGGTCAATGACACGGTCTTTCCGCACGCCATGCACCTGCACGGAATGCATTTCCGCGAGGTGCTGGCCGGCGGCGGCCTGGGCCCGATGCGCGATACTCTGCTGATCGCGGCCGACGAAACCCGCGAGATCGCCTTCATGGCCGACAATCCTGGCGATTGGCTGCTGCATTGCCACATGCTGAGCCACGCCGCCGCGGGCATGTCGACCTGGCTGAGGGTTGCGTGATGCGGCGTCTGGCGATCCTTGCAGCGGCCGGCGCGGTGTTGTCCGGCGGTGCGGGTTGGCTATTGCTTCCCGGCATGGCGGGCAATCGGACAGACCCCGTGCAGGCGGGCCGCGTGGCCGATGGCCGGGCGCTGTATGCCGAGCATTGCGCCGCCTGCCATGGCGCCGACCTGTCCGGTGCGCCCGATTGGCAGACACCGGGCGCCGACGGCAAGCCCGGCGCGCCACCGCATGATGCCACTGGACACACCTGGCACCATGGCGATGCGCTGCTGTTTGACTACGTCAAGAACGGCGGCCAAGTCGCGCTACGCCGGCGCGGTGTCGACTATGACAGCGGGATGCCCGGCTTCGGCGATGCGCTGAGCGACGCGCAGATCGAGGACATCCTGGCGTTCATCCGCTCGACATGGACAGACGAAATCCGCGCCTTCCAGGCCCAGCGCACTCGCGAAGAGGGGTAGCGCGTTTCTGCGGCGGTCCCGGCCCAAGGAACCGCCCGGATACAAAACGTTACAACAATCCGGCACCCGCTCGATAGGCACTTGGTCGGAACCGGGCTATATGCACAGTGCGAACAGAACGTGACCCGCATGCGGGTGACAAGGGCAGGACATAATGGCCAGGAAACAGCAGCTCCAGCACGACCCAGCACCTATTCCGGCCAACCCCGGGGCAGCAGTCTGACGATGCACCTGCTGCCGTCGAACGGTGCGCCGGAGTGGCCTTTGCCAGGACTGTTCGGCGCCGCCGCGCGCCCCCTTCAACCCAAAGTTTCAGGACACCGCATGCGTCTGACTTTTATGGTGGTTCTGCCGCTCGTGCTGGCCGCGTGTTCAGCGCCCTCCGCCCTGCCTGACCAGGATGGCCTGGGCCTGCAAGCAGCGCAGCCTGGCGCGGCGCGCGGTACCGCGGCCGTAGGGCAGCTTTTTCCCGACTACACGCCGCGCAAGGTCACCGAACCCGGCGACTGGCAACAGCTGAACGGCGATCAGGCGCCGCAGGGGGCATCGCAATGAAGCGCGCGTTTCTTGCCCTTTCGGCCGCAAGCCTTGCCCTGTCGGCCTGTGCCAATCCCGAACTGACCGCCGCGCTGTCGCAGCGCGAACCGGGCTTTGCCGCCGTCCGGCAGACCGCCGGCGCCGCCACTGGTGCGGAAACCGTGTTCCTGCAAGATGCTCAGTCGATCCGAGCCACGCAGGCGCGGGTTCACCAGATGGTGCATCAGCGCACGATCGGCGCGGACACTGCCGTGCAGGTCGCCTTGCTGAACAATCGCGGCCTGCAGGCATCCTATGCCGAGCTGGGCATGACGGCCGCCGAGATCTGGCAGACCACGATGCAGCCCAACCCCAAGGTTTCGGTCGCGCTGCTGGGCATCAACGCCGATGGCATGGCCTGGCGCGCGGTCGAAGGCATGATCGCCAACAATATTCTGGCGCTGGCGACTGCCGAGCGGCGCAACCGCCTCGCCGAGGCGCGCTTCCGGCAGGCGCAGCTGCGCGCGGCCGAAGAGACGCTGCGCATCGCGACCCAGACGCGGCTGGCCTGGATTGACGCCGTTGCCGCCTTTGAGGCCGGCGCGTTGGTACGTGACGCCGAAACTACCGCCGATGCGCAATCGGCCATGACAGAGGAACTGGGCCGCACCGGCTTTCTGAACCGCGCCGGACAGGCCCGCGACCAGGCGCTGCACGCCGAGTTGGCAGGCCAGCGCGCCCGCGCCCGGCTGGACGCGCAGATCGCCAAGGAGCGGCTGACCCGGCTCATGGGCCTGTGGGGCACCGAGACGGAATATTTCGTGCCAGACGCGCTGCCGGCCATGCCCGCCCGCGCCGGCACGACGCGTGATGTTGAGGCGCAGGCATTGCAACGGCGCGTCGACCTGGTTCAGGCCCGGTTGGAGCTGGAGGCCGTCGCGGCAGAGCACGGGCTGGAAAACGCCACCCGCTCGGTCAGCGATCTGGAACTGATTTCGGGCTTCGAGACGGAGCGCGAGAAGTCCGGCGCCGGTATCGAAACGCGGACCACCCCTCAGCTTGAGGTGGAATTCGCCATTCCGATTTTCGACAGCGGGCAGGCGCGGTTGCGGCGGGCCGAACTGGCCTATCTGCGCGCGGCGCACCAGCTGGCCGAACGGGCGGTGGCCGTGCGATCCGAGGCACGCGCCGCGCAGGCAGAGCTGGCTGGCGCCCACCAGATTGCACAGCATTACCGCGAAACGCTGGTGCCGCTGCGCGCCCTCGTCGAGAGCGAAACACTGCGCGCCTACAACGGCATGATCGAGTCGCCCGCCGAATTGCTGGACGCGATCCGCGCCCGGATGTCGGCGCAGCTGACCGAGGCCGCGGCACGGGCCGATTACTGGCGCGCCTCAGCCCGGATGACGGCGGCGATCTACGGCGGCGGCGAGGGCGGCGCAGCAGGCTCTGCGGGCGGTGCGCCGGCGATGGCCACCGGCGGCGGCGCCGGGCATTGAGGGAGGACTTGGCATGAACAGACGTGAGTTGCTGGGCGCGGGGATGGTGCTGGTCGGAACCTCGGCGCTGGCGCAGACCACGAACCGCGCGGTGCCCGAGGCGCCCGTCGCTGGCACCGCGACCACGCAGGTGCCGCCCCGCCCCGAAACCGGGCGCGACTTCAATCCCGTTGTCACGCTGAACGGCTGGTCGCTGCCCTGGCGGATGAACGGCAACGTCAAGGAGTTCCACCTGGTTGCCGAACCGGTAGAGCGTGAACTGGCCGAAGGAACCGTGGCCCGCCTGTGGGGCTACAACGGCAGCTCGATCGGCCCGACGATCGAGGCGGTTGAGGGCGACCGGGTGCGCATCTTTGTCACCAACCGGCTGCCCGAGCACACCACCGTGCACTGGCACGGACAGATCCTGCCTTCGGGCATGGA
>JAGRMT010000072.1 GCA_020441125.1 Roseivivax sp. | reverse complement strand
TCGATGGAAATCGCCGGGCTGAGGCCTGAGATATGATCGAGGTCCGGCTTTTGCATCATGTCGAGGAACTGCCGGGCATAGGCCGACAGCGATTCCACGTAGCGGCGCTGCCCCTCGGCATAGATCGTATCGAAGGCCAGCGAGGACTTGCCAGAGCCGGACAGGCCGGTGATCACCACCAGCTGGTCTCGCGGAATGTCTACGTCGATGTTCTTGAGGTTGTGCTCGCGCGCACCGCGCACCTCGATATGCTTCAACTCGGCCATGACACCCCCGGTCCTTCGGCGAATTAACACATAGTGGAGCCCTGCCCCGCCGCCAACAAAAAATTGAGAACAAAACGTAAACTTTACCTGTGGGCGATGCACGGATCGGTGAGTTTTGCCTCAGGTTGCGGAAAAAAATGCCCCTCACATACGGATTATCTGCAGTGCAGCAATTTTTACGCTATGGGGGCTTTACTTTTTTCAGTGCTCATACATATTGATTGCTGAATATGATGGAGACGCAACACATGTTTGCCCTGTTCAACCGATCCGCCCCTGCCGGCTTTTCCGCTGCCGATGCCGTGGCAAAACACTCGTCGCAGGACATCGTCCTGATCGACATCCGCGATGGCTCTGAGCTGGCCATGACCGGGCGCGCCAAAGGGGCGCTGCACGTTCCCATGGCGGCAATGATGACCAAATGCGATCCGCGCAGCCCCGAATGCCTGCCCGAGCTGAAGTCGGGCAAGCCCATTGCGGTGTACTGCGCCTCTGGCGCCCGGTCGGCCATGGCCTGCCGTGCCCTGAGCAACATGGGCCATGCCGAGGTTCACAACATCGGCGGGCTGGGCCACTGGCAGGCAGCCGGCGGCGTGGTCGAGCGCTAAGCCCTAGCGATACAGCAGCGACTGGCCGTCCTTGAACAGGTGAACCTTTTCGGGGGCGGCCGTCAGCCGAACCGGCTTGCCGCGCAGCTCTGCATGAATGCCCGGCAATTTCGCGATCACCGGCGTGGCGCCGCCGGTGTGGAAATACAGCAGCGTCACTTCTCCCAATGCTTCGGTGATGTCGACCGTGCCCTCGAACAAGGCATTCTCGCCCGCCGCCACGAAGTCCTCTGGCCGCACCCCGACGTTGACCGACGCTCCCATGTCGGCCTCTGTCGTCGGGTAATGCGATACCGCCGTGCCTCCTCCCGCCAGCTTTACCGTGGTCTGCGCCCCGGTGCCGGTGACGGTACCGGCCAGCAGGTTCATCGCGGGCGAGCCGATGAACTGGGCGACGAATTCGCTGTTGGGCTTTTCGTACAGCTCCAGCGGCGTGCCCACCTGGGCGATCCCCTTGTTGGCCAGAACCACGATGCGGCTGGCCAGCGTCATCGCCTCGACCTGGTCGTGGGTGACGTAGATCATCGTCGAGTCTGGCATCGACTCCTTCAGCTGCGCGATCTCGATCCGCGTTGCCACGCGCAGCGCCGCGTCGAGGTTCGACAGCGGTTCGTCGAACAAATACACCTTGGGATCGCGCACGATGGACCGGCCAATGGCGACCCGCTGGCGCTGCCCGCCCGACAGCGCCTTGGGCAGCCGGTCGAGGTACGGTTCCAGCTGCAGGATACGCGCGGCCTTTGAGATCGCGGCGTCGATTTCGGCCTGCGGTTTCTTGGCGATCTTCAGGGCAAAGGCCATGTTGTCGCGCACAGTCATATGGGGATAGAGCGCGTAGCTCTGGAACACCATGGCGATGCCGCGCTGGGCTGGCGGCACATCGTTGACCATCAGCCCGTCAATCTCAAGCGTGCCGCCGGTGATCTTCTCCAGCCCCGCGATCATCCGCAACAGCGTGGACTTGCCACAACCCGACGGGCCGACAAAGACGATCAACTCACCCGTCTTGATATCCAGGTTGATGTTTTTCAGAACATCAACCGTGCCGCCGTAGGTCTTGGCGACGTTGGTCAATTTCAGATCGGCCATGGTGTGTTCCTCCCCCCGCGCGTTATGATTTCAGGCTGATGGCCAGCGCAGGCTGCCATGGACCCAAGTGCAGTTTTCCATCGGGCGCCGGCCCGGTGCTTCCCAGTTCCACGCCGATCTGTGCCCAGTTGCCGGCGGGCATGTCCATCGTCGCGGGCTGATCGCTGAGGTTAAAGGCGCAGAAGATGCGCTCTGCCCCCTCAGTACGGATGAAATGCAGGATTGTACCGGCGGTTTGCAGCGGCGTCTGGGCGCCTCGTGCCAATGCCGGGTGGGCATGACGGAACGCGATCGCCTTGCGATAATGGTGCAGCAGCGCGCCCGGGTCCGCCTCTTGCGCGGCAACCGAACGCGGCAGGTGGTCCTGCCCGATGGGCAGCCAGGGCTGACCGGTCGTGAAGCCGCCAGACATGTTGGACTGTTCCCAAACCATTGGCGTCCGGCAGCCGTCGCGGCCCTTGAACTNNCGGGCCAGAACTCGATCCCGTAGGGATCTTGCAGGTCCTCGAAGGCAACGTCGGCCTCGGGCAGGCCCAGTTCCTCGCCCTGGTAGAGGCAGACAGAGCCGCGCAGGCTCATCAACAGGGTGCAGAACTGGCGCTGCGCCGCCGGGCTTAGCGCCCAGCGGGTGGTGTGGCGCACCACGTCGTGGTTCGAGAAGGCCCAGCAGGCCCAGCCATCGGCGGCAACGCTGTCGAAGTGATCGAACACCTCGCGGATATAGTCGGCCGAGGGGCGCTCGCCCGAGAGCAGCTCGAAGGCATAGCACATGTGCATCAGATCGTCGCCGGCGGTGTATTCGCCCAGCAGTTCGAGGCCGCGCATTTCGTCCCCGACCTCACCCACCGCCGCGGCGTTGTATGGCTCCATCACAGCGCGCAGTTTACGAAGGAACTCAAGGTTTTCCGGGCGGGACTTGTCGTAGATGTGGTCCTGGTAGCCATAGGGGTTGACCGCCGGAGCGGTACGCGCGCTGCGCTTGGACTCGGGCAGCGGAGGATTGTCGCGCAGTTCCTTGTCAGCCAGGTAGAAATTAATGGTGTCCAGGCGGAAGCCGTCCACCCCGCGATCCAGCCAGAACCGGGCCACGTCCAGCAGCGCCTGCTGCACGTCGGGATTCCAGAAGTTCAGGTCGGGCTGCGAGGTCAGGAAGTTGTGCAGGTAGTATTGCAGCCGCCGCGCATCCCACTGCCAGGCCGAACCGCCGAAGATCGACAGCCAGTTGTTTGGCGGCGCTCCATCGGGTTTGGGATCGGACCAGACGTACCAGTCTGCCTTGGCGTTGTCGCGGCTGACGCGGCTTTCCTTGAACCACGGATGCTGGTCGCTGGTGTGGCTCAGCACCAGGTCGATCAGCACCTTGATGCCGTGCTGGTGCGCCGTCTTCACCAGCACGTCGAAATCGGCCAGCGTGCCGAACATCGGGTCGACGTCGCAATAGTCGCTGACGTCATAGCCAAAGTCCTTCATCGGCGACATGAAGAACGGGCTGATCCAGATCGCGTCTACCCCCAGCGAGGCGACATGCGGCAGGCGCCGTGCGATGCCCAGCAAATCGCCCACCCCGTCGCCGTTGCTGTCCTGGAAGCTGCGCGGGTAGATCTGATAGATCACCGCGCCACGCCACCAGTCTTTTTCCGGCTTGGTGTAAGGCTTTTCTGCGGTTGAGGCCAAAGTCATCAGGTCCTGTCCTTGTCATTCCTGCCGGGCCACGGCCCGGTGTTGGTCGTAGGGCCGTGGCGCCGAACCGGGTCCGGCGCCAATCCGGCGTTATTTTACCGAGCCGGCCAGCAAGCCGCGCACCAGGTATTTCTGCATCGCGAAGAACACTGCCAGCGGCACCGCGATCGAGACGAAGGCGGCTGTCGCAAGGATTTCCCAGTTGCCGCCGCGGGTGCCCAGCAGTTCGACGATCTGCTTGGTCATCACCGTGGTCTCGCCCGTTGCGTCGATCAGGAACACCAGCGCCACCAGCAGGTCGTTCCAAGTCCACAGGAACTGGAAGATGGCAAAGCTGGCCAGCGCCGGGAACGACAGCGGCAGAATGATCTTGGTGAAGATCTGGAATTCGGTCGCGCCATCCACCCGCGCGTTTTCGATGATGTCGCGCGGCAGGCCAACCATGTAGTTGCGTAACAAGTATATCGCCAGCGGCAGTCCAAATCCGGTATGCGCCAGCCAGACACCCAGGTAGCCCTTGCCGATACCCACCGCCAGGTGCAGCTTCAGCAGCGGGATCAGCGCCAGTTGCAGCGGCACAACCAACAGGCCCACGACCGCCGCGATCAACAGCGCCCTGCCCGGAAAATCCATCCACGCCAAGGCATAAGCGGCGAAAGCTGCGACAACGATCGGGATCACGGTGGCCGGGATCGTGACTGTCAGAGTGTTGAAGAACGCCTTGGCCAGGCTGTCGGTGCTGTCACCGGACAAAAGCACCTTTCGGTAGTTGTCCAGCGTGAACTCGGGCGGCGTTTCGGCCGTCACGAACAGCCGCTGACCGCGGCCTTCGAACGGAACCGGGCTTTCCATGCGGTAATGGCCGTCTTCCGACACGGTCACCGTGGCGCCGTCCTTCAGTTCGGCCACCTCGCCGGCCTGGTAGGCGCCGATCTCACGCGAGGAGGTCGCAAAGTCGCTGATCACCGCGCCCGAGCCGGCATCGAAAAGCTGCCCCTCGATCACGTAGACCGCGCCCTGCTGTACCTGCTCCGAGGGATCGGCGGCGCGGTAGGTCTCGGTCTTTTCCTGTGCAAACAACGCCTTCCACCAGCCAGAGCTGGCGATCTGGTCCGCCGTGCGGAAGGAGGAGACCAGCAGCCCGACGGTGGGAAACAGCCACAGCCCGACCAGGATCACCACCGACAGTTGCGCCGCCCATTTCAGCGAGGATTTCGTTCCGGCGATATTGTCCATCTGTCCGTTCCTTCCTCAGCGCATTTCTTTGCGAGCGTTGTAGACGTTCCAGACCAGGATCGGCGTCACCAGCAGCATAATCACCATGGCCGCGGCCGAGCCGACGCCCCAGTCACTGGCGCGGAACAGCTTGTCGTACATGTAATTGGCCAAAACCTGGGTTTCCCACTGGCCGTTGGTCATCGCGAACACGATGTCGAAGACCTTCAGCACCACGATGGTGATCGTCGTCCAGACCACCACGATCGTGCCCATGATCTGGGGCACCTTGATCTGAAAGAAAATCTGGAACGGGTTGGCGCCGTCGACGATGGCCGCCTCAACGGTTTCCTCGGGGATGCCGCGCAGCGCAGCCGACAGGATCACCATGGCAAAGCCGGTCTGGATCCATACCAGCACGATCATCAGAAAGAAGTTGTTCCAGAACGGAAGCGTCAGCCATTGCTGAGGCTCGGTCCCGCCGAACCAGATATACAGCGCGTTCAGCACGCCGATCTGCTCGGTTCCCGGCGGGCGGGCGTCATAGACCAGTTTCCAGATCACCGCTGCGCCGACAAACGAGATCGCCATCGGCATGAAGATCAGCGACTTGGCAAAGTTGCCCCAGGCCAGTCGGTCGGTCAGCTGCGCCACCAGAAGCCCGAAGGCGGTGGACAGCGCCGGCACCACGATCAGCCACAGCATGTTGTTGCGCATCGCTTCCCAGAACTTGGGCTCGCCCAGCATCTGGCTGTAATTGGCAAGGCCGACAAAGGCGCCACCCTGGTCGCGGTCGGTCAATGACAGGCGGATCGTCTCGACCACCGGATAGGCCAGGTACAGGCCAAGGGCGAACAGCGCGGGAAGCAGGAACAGCCAGGGCCGGATCATGTTGGCGCGGTTGATGTTGCGCCCGGCGTTCGGGCCTTTCGGCGGGAACAGAACCTTGTCCAGGAACAGGTTGGAAAAATAGAAATATCCAACACAAGCCCCGACACCGATCACAATCGTCAACAGACCCAGGATTGCTGGATGCATGGCGCCCTCCCTGACAGCCGGGTGTGCCCGGCTTGTTGGTTTGGCCGCCCCGGCACCGTACCGGGGCGGCCATGTTCATTGGCGTGCGCTTACTTGATCGCGTCCCAGCTCTTCTGGATCGCGTCGGCGACGTCTGCCGCGGACTTGCCGCCGGCATAATCGACCATGCCCGTCCAGAAGCTGCCGGCGCCCACTGCGCCCGGCATCAGGTCGGAGCCGTCGAAGCGGAACGTGGTGGCGCCCAGAAGGATCTCGTTCATCTTCGCCGTCGGCGCGTCCGAGAACTTGGAGGCATCCACGCCCTTCAGCGGGGTCAGGAAGCCGCCGTTGGCCATCCAGATCTCATGCGCGTCGGTGGTCTGCAGGTACTGGATCAGGGCATGGGCGCCCGGGCTGTCCTTGGTGATCGCCCAGAGCGTGCCGGCGCCCAGAACCGGGCTGCCCAGGTCCTTGTCAGCATAAGCCGGGAAGTAGAAGAAGTCGGCATCGGTGCCCACCTCGGTGCCTTCGGGGAAGAAGGCCGGGATGAACGAAGCCTGGCGGTGCATGTAGCACTGCGGCGGCGCGCTGAAGAGACCCTTGGGGCTGTCGCGGAAGTCGGTCGAGGCAACGGCACCCGCGCCACCCGCCACGAAGGCGTCGTTGCGCGCGAACCAGCCGAACTCGTCGATTGCCGCGGTGACCGCGGGATCGTTGAACGGCATCTCGTTCGACACCCACTTGTCATAGACATCGGGCGACTGCGTGCGCAGCATCATGTCTTCGACCCAGTCGGTTGCCGGCCAGCCGGTGGCGCCGCCCGAACCCAGGCCGATGCACCACGGGGTGCCGCCATCGGCGACGATCTTCTCGGTCAGCGCCTTCAGCTCTTCCATGGTCGTTGGCACTTCGTAGCCCGCGTCCTCGAAGTTCTCGGGCGAGTACCAGACCAGCGACTTGACGTCGACCTTGTAGAAGAAGCCGTACAGATGGTCGGCGCCATCCTTGCCAGCGTAGGTGCCCAGGTCGATCCACGACTGGCCAGCGGCGTAGTTGTCACGCACCCAGGCGTCGGTGCCCTCGGCCAGCGGGGTCAGGAAGCCGCGCTTGGCCATATCGGACGCCAGGCCGGGCTGCGGGAATACGGCGATATTCGGAGCAGAGCCGGCTTCGGCATCAACAACGATCTGCTGTTCGAAGCTGTCCGAACCGACATAGCGGACATCGGCGCCGGACTTGGCGGCGAAGTCCTTCAGCACCGCCTCGACCGCTTCCTGGTCCGGTCCAAGCCACGGGCCGAACACGGTGACCTGCTCTCCTTTCAGGTCCTGCGCGCCGGCGGCCCCGGCCAGCATCGCGGCCAGCGCGACACCCGTCATCAAGTTGTGTTTCATGTGGTGATCCTCCCGGTTTCCATTGAACACACCGTAACCCAGCGCCGCAGACATTCAAATGCCAAAGCGCTTTGACTGGCGCGAAAGTGACGGAAACCCTGTTGCAAGTCAACTGGGATAAATATCGGCCATATCGAGAAAAAACATGCTGCGATGCAGCTAAAGATTTCTGCGCGCAGGCCTTTGCAGCCGTCAGGTTTTATGCATTATAGAGGTGTGAATTCATAGCGCTTTGGAAAACCTTCCGTTGAACCTCAAGCAGTTGTCCGAACATCTGAACCTTTCGCAGACCACGGTTAGCCGGGCGCTGAACGGCTATCCCGAGGTCAGCGAAACCACGCGGCAGCGCGTGGCAGAGGCGGCGCAGCGAATGAATTACAGCCCCAACGCGCGGGCGCGCGGCCTGGCCACGGGCCGCGCGCTGGCGATCGGACACGTGATTCCCGTCTCATCCAAGCACGAGATGGTCAACCCGATCTTCGGCGATTACGTTTCCGGCGCGGGCGAGACCTATTCCAAGGCCGGCTATGACATGGTGCTGACCCTGGTCGACGATGCGACCGAGGCCGAGACCTATCGCACCATCAAGTCGCGCGGCAATGTCGACGGGATCATCGTTCACGGCCCCAAGATTGACGACCCGCGCATCCCGTTGCTTCTCGATCTCGACCTGCCCTTCGTGGTGCACGGGCGGTCCAGCCGGACCACCGGCGATTACGCCTGGGTCGATATCAACAACCGCCGCGCCTTCGAACGCGCCACGCGCTACCTGCTAGAGTTGCGCCACACCCGCATCGCCCTGCTGAACGGGCTGGAAGACATGGACTTCGCCTATCGTCGGCGGATCGGTTATGGCAACGCTCTGGCCGAGGCCGGTATCGCCCCCGATCCGGCGCTGATGCGCTCGGCCGAGATGACAGAGGTCTATGGCTATCGCAGCGCGCGTGAGATGTTGGCGATGGCCAATCCGCCGACCGCTTTCCTGGTCTCATCAATGATTTCGGCGCTGGGGGTGCAGCGCGCCCTGGTCGATGCAGGGCTGAAGATGGGGCGCGATATTTCGGTGATCACCCATGACGACGACCTGAGCTACCTCAAGAACGGGCTGGACGTGCCGATCTTTACCGCCACGCGATCCTCGGTGCGCGAAGCGGGCGTGCGCTCGGCGCAGCTGCTGCTTGACATCATCCACCAGCGGGCGTCGGCCCGCACCCAGCTGCTGGAGGCCGAACTGATCATCGGCACATCCACCGGCCCTGCCCCCAAGGATTGAGCCATGCAATATTCTCGCTCCGATTTTCCCGAAGGGTTCCTCTTCGGGACCGCGACCTCTTCCTATCAGATCGAGGGCCACGCCTTTGGTGGCGCCGGTCAGACCCATTGGGACACCTTCGCCGCCACCCCCGGCAACGTGGTGCGGGCCGAGAACGGCGCTCGGGCCTGCGACCACTACCACCGCTACCGCGAGGATCTGGACCTGGTCGCGGCGGCGGGGTTCGACACCTATCGCTTCTCGACCAGCTGGGCGCGGGTGATGCCTGACGGGCGCACGCCCAACCCGGCCGGACTGGATTTCTATGACCGGTTGACCGACGCGATGCTGGCGCGGGGGATCAAGCCGATGGCGACGCTTTACCATTGGGAGCTGCCCTCGCCCCTGGCCGATCTGGGCGGCTGGCGCAACCGCGATATCGCCGGCTGGTTTGCCGATTTCACCGAATGCATCATGGGCCGGATCGGAGACCGGATGTTCTCTGTCGCGCCAATCAACGAGCCGTGGTGCGTTGGCTGGCTGTCGCACTTCATGGGCCTGCACGCCCCCGGTCTGCGCGATATCCGCGCCACCGCCCGCGCCATGCACCACGTGCTCTTGGCCCATGGCACGGCGATCCAGGCAATGCGCGGCCTGGGCATGTCCAACCTGGGTGCGGTGTTTAACCACGAATGGGCCGCGCCCTGGGACGATACCGAGGAAAGCCGAGCAGCGGCAGAGCTTTACGACGGGTATTACAACCGCTTTTTCATCGGCGGTGTGTTCAACAAGAGCTATCCCGAAGTGGTGCTGGAGGGGTTGGGCCCGCATATGCCGGACCGCTGGCAGGACGATTTCGACGTGATCGGAACGCCGGTGGACTGGTGCGGGCTGAACTACTACACGCGCAAGTTGATCGCCCCGGCCAACACCCCTTGGCCCGCTCTGCAAGAAATGGAAGGACCGCTTCCCAAGACCCTGATGGATTGGGAAATTTACCCGGATGGGCTGTACAACTTCCTGACCCGGACGCGGCGCGACTATACCGGCGATCTGCCGCTCTACGTCACCGAAAACGGCATGGCCAGCCCAGACGTGGTGACCGACGGCGCGGTCGATGATCAGCCGCGTATCGACTACCTGAACCAGCATCTTGAAGCGGTTCGCCGCGCGATGGCCGAAGGCGTGCCGGTCAAGGGCTATACCGTCTGGTCGCTGATGGACAATTACGAGTGGTCGCTGGGCTATGAAAAACGCTTTGGGCTGGTGCATGTTGACTTCGACACGCTGGAACGCACGCCCAAAGCGTCGTATCACGCAATGAAAGCAGCGCTGAACCGCTGAGGAGTGGCATGACACAGAGCCTGGCCGTGGTCGCCGATATCGGCGGCACCAATACCCGCGTCGCCCTTGCAGACGGCGCCACTTTGCGCCGCGAGACGGTGCAGCGGTTTCGCAACGCCGAGCATTCGGGCATCGTGCCGATCCTGACCGGGTACCTGGCGCAACAGGGCGTGTCCGTTGCGGCGGCGGCGGTCGATCTGGCCGGGCCGGTCAAGGACGGCATCGGCACGTTGACCAATCTGGACTGGCGGGTCGACCGGGACGAGATCGCGGCGGCCACCGGCGCCAAGACGGTGGCAGTCATCAACGACATGCAGGCGCAGGGCCATGCGCTGGCCCATCTTTCGGGTGACAGCCTGCAACCGGTTCGCGCGGGCGCCGCCAGCACGCCTGGCGCAACGCGGCTGGTGGTCAATGTCGGCACCGGGCTGAACGCCGCACTGGTGGTGCATACGGCGGCAGGCACGGTCGTTCCGGCCTCGGAAAGCGGGCACATCAACCTGCCGGTGCAGGATGAGGCCGACCTGCGCCTGCTGGATTTCCTGGCGCGGGCTCATGGTTTTGCCGGCGCCGAAGAGGCGCTGTCGGGCCGCGGCATCGTCAACCTGTACGCCTGGCTTTGCGACGACGCACAAGAGCCGTTCCCCGGCTATACTGCCGCCCAGATCGTGGCGGCCTGCCAGCACAAAAGCGATCCGCGCGCCGTAGAGGCGATGGCGCTTTTCGTCCGCCTGTTGGGGCGTTACACTGGGAACCTCGCGTTGATCCACCTGCCCTTCGGCGGCATTTACTTTTGTGGCGGCGTGGCCGCGCACATCGCGCCGTTCCTGGAGCCGCTGGGGTTCGAGGCGGCGTTTCTGGACAAGGGGCGCTTCTCTGACTACATGCGCCAGTTCCCCGTTCAGCTTGTCACCGACGATTACTCGGCCCTGACAGGCAGCGCCGGCCACCTGGCCGAGCTTGTGGCTTAACGGGCCGACCTTCGGATGGCATTGAGTTTCGAGACGCTGCGCGATCTGCTCGACCACGGCTATGACACCGTGATCGACGTGCGCAGCCCTGCCGAATACGCCGAGGATCATATCCCCGGCGCGATCAACCTGCCGGTGCTGGACAACGAAGAGCGCGCGCGCGTTGGCACCATATACAAGCAGCAATCGCCCTTTCTGGCGCGAAAGCTGGGCGCGGCGCTGGTGTTCCGCAACGCGGCCGCCCATGTCGAGGGGCCGCTCGCACATCACGATGGTGCATGGCGGCCGCTGGTGTATTGCTGGCGCGGCGGGCAACGGTCCGGCTCGATGACCTGGATGCTCCAGCAGATCGGGTGGCGGGCCGAGGTGATCGCCGGCGGCTATCGCACCTATCGCCGGTTGGTGCATGACATCCTGTATGACACGCCGCTGCCGCACCGCCTGATCCTGCTTGACGGTTATACCGGCACCGCCAAGACCGAGATCCTGCACCACCTGGCGGGGCTGGGCACGCAAGTGCTGGATCTGGAGGGGCTGGCCAATCATCGGGGCTCGCTTCTGGGTTCGATGGGCGATCAGCCCAGCCAGAAAGCCTTCGAAAGCGCTGTCGCTGCGCAACTCGCGCGGCTCGACCCTGCCCGGCCGGTGGTGGTCGAAGCGGAAAGCAGCAAGATCGGTGCCCGCATCGTGCCGCCGCAACTCTGGGCGGCGATGATTGCCGCGCCCCGGATCGAGGTCACCGCCCCGATTACGGCCCGGACCGCCTACCTGACCCGCGCCTATGCCGACGTGCTGGCCGATGCGCCGCGCCTGCGCCGCAACCTGGCGCCGCTGGTCGCCCATCGCGGGCACGAAGTGGTTGACCGCTGGATGGCGCTGATCGACGCCGACGCGCGTGCCGACCTGACCCGGGCGTTGATGGAAGACCATTACGATCCGGCTTATGCCAAGTCGCGCAAGGTGATCGGCGCCGGGCTGCTCGCGCAGGTCCAGGCAGAATCGCTGGACGAGGACGGGATCGCCCGCGTGGCACGCGCGGTGGCCGAAACGGTGGATCAGGCCAGAGTTACCTGACCGTAGCCCTTGGTCACTTTTCCAATGATCGCAGCCGGGTACCCAGCTGCCTTCAACTTATCCGTCAACTCTGAAGCAACATCGCCAGGCACGGCGGCCAGCAGCCCACCGGCGGTTTGCGGATCGAACAGTAGCGCTGCGCGGCCGCTGTCCGGCACCAGCGGCGCCAGCATCCGGTTGTCTTCGAACAGCGACGACGCGGTGCCCGCCGCCGAAAGCGCTTCTGCCCCGTCCAGCACCGGCACCGCGGCCAGGTCGAGCGCGATATCCACGCCCGAAGCCTCGGCGATGCCCTGCGCGTGTCCGGCCAGACCAAAGCCGGTGACATCGGTCATCGCATGGGCACCGGACAGGATGGCAGCGGCGGCGGCCTGCCCCTGCCCCATGCTGCGCCACGCGGCGGCGACATCGGCGCCATCGGCCCGACCTGCCATCTCGGCCGCCAGGATCACGCCGGTGCCAATCGGCTTGGTCAGGATCATCGCATCGCCTTCACGCGCGCCGCCCAGGGTGATCGGCTGGCGCTCCAGCAGGCCGGTGATGGCAAATCCGATTGTCAGGGCGTCGCCCATGGTGGTGTGCCCGCCCACAACCTGCGCGCCGGCCTTGGCCAGCACGGCGCCGGCCACCTCCATGATCTCGGTCAGGGTGCGTTCCTGCAGAGGCGCGGACATGCGCGGCAGGGTGATCTGCGCCAGCGCGGCCTGCGGCGCGGCCCCCATTGCCCAGACATCGCCCAGGGCATGAACCGCCGCAATCCGCGCCATCAGCGCGGCATCCTCGGTCACCGTGCGAAGGTGGTCCGTGGTGAATACCTGCCGCGCGCCGCCGGTCAGCAGCAGCGCCGCGTCATCGCCCGGCAACGGGCGGATATCGTCGCGCAAAACCGGCAGGCGCGACACCGCCCCGCGCAGGGCGCCGCGCCCCACCTTGGCGCCGCAACCGGCGCACAACGGCTTGCGCGGCAGATCTCCCTTGGCCCGCACCGCCGGCAGAGTTGGTTGAGCCATGACAGGCAAACTGCGGAACTTGTTCATGAACTTCTGGTCGATGTGATCTTTCCACCGCCACATCAGCGGGCCAGACAGCGGCAGGCCCGCCTTTTCGGCCAGCGCCGACCGGCCGCCCAGTGAAATCAGCTTGAGGTAATCCTTTTGCGGCCGGTACCGCTTCCACGTGGTTCCGGCCAACGCCGCGCGCAGGTTGGCATGCAGCACCGGCGCCTGGCGCACGGCAAAGACCCCGGCCTTGGGCCGCGGGGCAAAGCCCATATGCGCGCAGTCGCCCGCGGCAAACACCGCCGGATCCGAAGATTGCAGCCGGTCGTTGACCGTGATGAACCCCTCGTGCAGTGCCAGCCCGCTGGCCGCCAGCCAGGGGTGCGCCCAGGTACCCGCCGCTCCGGTAACGAACTCGGCCGCGATCGCACGCCCGTCGGCCAGCTCAAGCCCAGCCGCCGTGACGCGGGTAACCTCGGCGCCTTCGATCAGCGTCACACCCTGCGCTGCCAGCGCGCGAAGCACCCGTGCACGCGGCGCAGCGCCCAGCACCGACAGGGCCGTGCCGCGCTCGACCAGCGTCACCGTGGACGGGCGGGCACGCCTGCGCAGGGCAAAGGCCATGGCCATGGCCAGTTCGGCCCCGGCGACGCCTCCGCCGATCACCGCCGCGCTGGCCGGGCCGCAGCCATTGCGATAGGCGTCCCACCGCTCGGCAAAGGCGCCCAACGGCTTGGCCGGTATGCCATGCGCGGCAAAGCCCGGCAGGTCGGGCATGGCCGAGGTGATGCCGATATCCACCGAGGCAACATCGAACCCGATTGGCGGACGGCCCGGGACGATCACCTGCCGCGCGGAAAGGTCGATCGCCTCGGCCGCTCCGACGACAATCCGCGCGCTGGCAAAGCGCGCCAGTTTCACCAGGTCGATGTCCAGCGACGCGCGATCGTAATGGCCCGCGACAAAGCCAGGCAACATCCCCGAATAGGGTGCCGTCGGGCCGGGGTTGATCACCGTCAGCCGCGCGCCGGGCAACGGCGCCATGCCCCACATGCGCAGCACCAGCGCATGGGTGTGCCCTCCGCCGATCAGCACCAGGTCCTGCGTAAGTGGGATGGATGTCTGCATGGCCAAGGCTGTAGCGCGCCGCCGCTTTGCTGGCCAGAGGCCGCAGAGACGCAGCCCACCCGCCGCCGGGGTTGCCGGGCGCGTGCCGCGGGCGTAAGGCCGGCGGGCGGCGCGAAGGAGGCCGGGCGAATGGACAATCTGCGCGGAAGCCTTTTCATGATTCTGGCCATGGCGCTGTTCGCGGTCGAAGATGCGCTGATCAAGCTGATGGCGGGCGCGCTGCATACAGGGCAGATCACGCTGGTGCTTGGGCTGATCGGGGCCACGGTGTTTTCCGTGCTGGCGCGGCGCCGCGGCGTGCGGTTGCTGACCCCGGCGCTATGGTCGACGCCGATTGTCATTCGCAACCTTGCGGAAATCATCGGGGTGATGGCCTTCGTCACCGCGCTCGCGCGCATCCCCTTGGCCACCACCGCCGCGTTCATCCAGGCGACGCCGCTGCTGATGACATTGGCAGCGGCGCTGTTTCTGCGCGAACCGGTGGGCTGGCGGCGCTGGACGGCCGTGATCATCGGCCTGATCGGGGTGTTGATCATCCTGCGGCCGGGCACTGCGGGATTTGACATCAACGCCGTCTATGGCGTGATCGGCGTGATCTGCCTGGCGGCGCGCGACCTGGGCGCGCGCTATGTCGGGCGCGACGTGCACAACCTTCAGTTGTCGGTCTATGGCTTTGCATCGCTGGTGCCGGCCGGCCTGCTGTTGTTGTTGCTTGGCGGCGATATCCGCCCGATCACGTCCGAGGTTGTCGGGCTGCTTCTGCTGACCGCCTGTTTCGGCATCACCGGCTATTACACCATCACCATCGCGACCCGGATCGGCGATGTTTCGACGGTGACGCCATTCCGCTACACGCGGTTGATCTTTGCCATGCTGATCGGCCTGGCGATGTTCGGGGAACGGCCCGACGCGCCTACGATGATCGGCGCCGCAATCGTCATGGCCACGGGGCTTTACACACTGTGGCGCGAGGCCCGCCTTCGCCGCCGCAACAGCCTTTGAGCCATTCGCGCGGGTCGTGTTTACTTTCGCCCGCCCGCTGTTATAGACGCCGCAACCCCTGCAACGCTGAAGCGAGGCCCACATGAGCATTATCATCGATATCCACGCGCGCGAGATCCTGGACAGCCGCGGCAACCCGACGGTCGAGGTCGACGTCCTGCTGGAAGACGGCACGATGGGCCGCGCCGCCGTGCCATCGGGCGCCTCCACCGGCGTGCACGAAGCGGTCGAGCGCCGCGACGGCGACAAGTCGCGCTACATGGGCAAAGGCGTGCTCGAAGCCGTCGCAGCCGTGAACGGCGAACTGGCCGAGGCGCTGGTGGGAATGGACGCGACCGAGCAGGAAGCGCTGGACGCCGCCATGATCGAACTGGACGGCACCGAGAACAAGGGCCGCCTGGGCGCCAACG
>JAGRMT010000071.1:4693-17147 GCA_020441125.1 Roseivivax sp. | reverse complement strand
CGGTGCGCACCTCGATCTTCTCGCCTGGAAGGATCTGTTGCAGCCGTTCCTTGAATTCGGTCACGTCGGCGGCCACGCGCACGTCGACGTTAGTGATCAGCTTGCCGTTGCCATCCAGGATGGTCAGCGTCGTGATGCCGGGCGTCTTGCCCAGCACATAGATCGACCGGTCGGACAAAGAGGAGATATCGGCGATTTCGGGGTTCGCGATGCTCAACTCGGCGAAGGGGATTTCGCTTTCCACCACCACGGCCCGGTTCATCGGCACGTTCAGCGTCGATGATGCGTTGCCAGTGATGATGCGGAGCGTTTCGGCCTGTACCGCGCCCGTCCAGTAAGGCGCAACCGCCAAACCCAGCCCAAGAAGAGCCGCCTTGAAAATCTTGTCGATGTGCATGTGACCTGCCTCTTGATCACGCCTCGGAAACAGGTCTTGCGCCTGCCTTTGGAGCGATCCTGCGTCAGTTTCACTTTTTTTGCAAGAATCAATGGGTTTGACGCGCATCCTGCTGTGGGTAGGCGGCAACAATGCGCGCTATTCAGCAAAACGCCCCCGTCCGGCAGGATGGGGGCGCTTCGCTGTTAAGCCGTTGCAATCACTCAGTTCGTGCAGGGAATTTCCACGTTGACGATTTCTGAACCGCGGCGCATGCGCATGGTGCAGACCGTGGGTTTTTCCACCTCGACGGTCTGAACTTCGGCTTCCTGGCCCAGGATCGTGCTCATGTCGACCTCGACCGGGGCGGCCGGGGCATCTTCTTCGTCCAGGCCCATCAGCGACAGGGTCAGCCGGCCGGACGTCTGCGCCGTGGCCAACGAGGCAACCTGCGTGGGTGTCGCGGCCACGGTAACCGTGCGGGCGATCGTCGCCTGGCCGGGCTGGGTGCTGTTGGAGTTCTGGTCGATGGCGATCAGGCGGACGTTGGTCTCGATCAGGCGGGTCACGTCGCCGCGGCGCACGGCCGGATCTGTGCCCGGCGGACGGCCGGTCCAGTACACCTCAACCCGGTCGCCGGGCCGCAGGAAACCGGACACGCCCGATGCGACGTCGACCTCGATCGTAAAGGCGCGCTGGCCTTTCTCAAGCCGCGAGGTCAGGCCTGCCTCGGCGCCCGGTTCGGACAGCTTGACCGCCAGGATCGCCTCGTTCATCTCGATGTCGCGCAGCACCACGCGGCGTTCTTCGTTTTCGACGAACAACGGGTGGGACGCGGAATAGGTGCCTTCGGGAAGCGACTCGCGCGGGTATTGCGCCAGGTACACATCCTCGGGGGTGATCGGTTCGCCATAGCTCAATGTGCGCTTGGCCAGGTAGATCTTGACCAGCGGCACAGACCCGGAGGTTCTGCTGCGCTCGGCTTCCAGCGCTTGTTCGTACGATCCGATGTAGGTTTGCGCCATGTAGACGGCACCACCGGCCAGCGCCAACCCGATCAACAGGACCAATCCGAAAATCAGTCGCATACCCTTACCTCTGTGTGCATGGCCGCCAGCGTGTTGCCGCGGCTCTTGTCGTGCTGACCAGACATGTCAGGTGAATATGTCGAAACAATGCCGATCGGCAGGTGGTTCTTGGACGATCCGATAAACGCCCAAGCAAAAGGCGGCCCCGGCAAGGGGCCGCCTTTGAACGTCCAGGGAAGCGATCTTAGAAGTCGTTTTCCGCTGCCACGGCGCCGGCGGCGGCCTTGATCAGCTTGTTCGACTGCTTCTCGATGGTCGAGTAGGCGGCGATTGCCAGGCCCACGACGGCTGCGGTCAGAACGACCCAGTCCACCGTCACGGCGCCGTCTTCATCCTTGCGGAAGTTCTTGAAAAACTTGATCATGGTTGGTCTCCAAAAAAGAATAACAGGGCTCACTCGTTGACCGCAGGGCGCTGGGTTGCAGGCATACGTCCGCTGCGGTATGAACTCAGTTTTCGTTGAAGATTGGGGCAGCTTCGTGTCCGGGATGCAGCAAAACCGCGGTCCTCGGACATGGATTGGAAACACACTGTTAACCAGGCGTTCAGACTTCAGAAAAAAAGAAGTGGCCCTTGCGGGCCACGTCTACACGTTCAAATCTTAACAGTTGGCAAATCAGAAGTCGTTTTCCGCGGCGACTGCGCCAGCGGCGGCCTTGATCAGCTTGTTGGACTGTTTTTCGATTGTCGAGTAGGCGGCGATCGCCAGGCCCACCACGGCTGCGGTCAGCACGACCCAGTCGACGGTGACGGCGCCATCTTCGTCTTTGCGGAAGTTCTTCACGAACTTGATCATGGTAGTGTCTCCAGAGGTATTGTGTTCACTCGTTAACGCGACGATTGGCAATTGAGACGATCCCAGACCTTTGCCGCGCCATGATCAATCAAACCAGCCCGCTATGGCGGAAGCTGGGCCGGTGTGGTGTGATTTTGCGGCAATGGCTGGCGCCCTTCGTCCTGCGCACGGCTATGACGGGCGGGCGCCTTGTGGCATTGTCGGGCAAAATCACGAGGCAGAGCAGGCCCGTCATGCGTATCGTCATCCTTGCCGCGGCATGTATCGCCATGCTGTGTTCGCCGCTTGTGGCAGAGACCCCGGCGCCGTTTCCGCAATTCGCGGCCAAGCGGATCAAGCCGCCCGCCGCGGGCACGCAAAAGCGCATCACCGTGCAGATCCAGCCGCGCCCGGCAGCGCCGGTGCCGCCCAGGGCCGCCAAGCAGGCAGACGCGCCGGACAGCGCGCCGGTGGCCACGGCGCGCTATGACTGGTTCTGGCAGGATGTGTCACCCGATCTGACGCTGACCGGGCCCAGCCGGCTGGAACCGGCGCTGGTACGGCTTAGCACCCCGCCGCAAGGCAAGGGGGTGAGCCAGCCGAGGCTGCAATTGTTGCAAGATATCGCGGGCGCCCATGGCGCAGAGATCCTGCGTGCCTCTGTTGGCACCCAGGTCAGCCCGGCGCTGGCGCTGGCGGTGATAGCGGTGGAAAGCGCGGGCAAGGCAGAAGCGGTCAGCGGGGCAGGGGCGCAGGGGCTGATGCAGTTGATGCCCGACACGGCCAAGCGCTTTGGCGTCGACAACAGTCTGGACGCCGCGCAGAACATTGCCGGGGGCGTGCGTTTCCTGGATTTCCTGATGACCCGGTTCGGCGGCGACCCGATCCTGGTGCTGGCCGGCTATAACGCGGGCGAGAATTCAATCGCGCAGCACAACGGCGTGCCGCCCTATGCCGAAACGCGCGACTATGTGCCCAAGGTGCTGGCCGCCTTCCAGGTGGCCAAGGGGCTGTGCCTGACTCCGCCGGAGTTGATCTCGGACGGGTGCGCTTTCCGCCGGGCTGTCAACTGACCGTCACGCCAGCATCACGCCGGGGTTCATGATGCCGCGCGGATCAAGTGCGGCCTTGATCGCGCGCATCGCGTGCAGCTTGGCCGGGTCTCCGTAGCGCTGAAGATCGCCAACCTTCAGCCGGCCGACGCCGTGTTCGGCGCTGAACGATCCATCCATGCCGTGGACAAGATCGTGCACCGCCTGCTGAACCCGGTCGCGCTGGCCGGCATAGTCGGCCTTGGTACGGCCGCGGGCAGGAAAGACATTGTAATGCAGGTTGCCGTCGCCCAGGTGGCCAAAGCAGTTGATGCGGAAATCGCCCAGGCCGGCCAGCAGCGCGTGGCCCTGACGGATGAATTCGGGCACTGCGCCCAGCGGCAGCGCAATATCGTGACTGGAAATCGAGCCGATCATGCGGTTCGCCTCTGGAATGCGTTCGCGGATGGCCCAGAAATCGGCCGACTGGGCCTGCGACTGGGCAATCAGCCCGTCCAGCACCAGCCCCGCCTCGGCCGCGGCCTCGAACAGCACCTCCAGCGCTTGTGCCGGGTCCTGCGTGGCGTCCATGCCCAGCTCGATCAGAACGCACCAGTCTGGCGCGGTGGCGAAGGGCTGGCGCAGGTCGGGCAGGGTTTCGGCCAGAAAGGCAAAGCCCATGCCGCTGATCAGTTCAAAGGCGCTGACCGCTTCGCCCACCTGGGAGCGTGCCAGTGCCAGCAGGGCCAGCGCCTCGGCCGGGCCGGGCACGACCATGAGGGCCGTACCGGTGCGGGCCGGGCGCGGCGACAGGCGTAGCGCGGCGGCGGTGACGATGCCCAGGGTGCCTTCGGCGCCGATAAGCAGGTGGCGCAGGTCGTAGCCGGTGTTGTCCTTGCGCAGCCGCTTGAGCCCATGAAGCACTTGCCCGTCAGGCAGCACGGCCTCGATCCCCAGCGTCAGGTCGCGCGTATTGCCGTAGCGCAGCACGTTGACGCCGCCGGCATTGGTGCCCAGCAATCCACCGATGCGCGCAGATCCTTCGGAGGCCAGCGACAGGGGAAACAGAAGCCCCGCCTCGGCCGCGGCGTTCTGCACTTCGGCCAGGATCGCGCCGGCCTCGGCGATCATCGCGCTTTCCTGTCGATAGACAGCGCGGATCGCGGACATGCGCTCCATCGAAACGATCAGCGGTGCCGGGCCGTCCGGGGCGACCTGTCCGCCGACAAGCCCGGTGCCGCCGCCATAGGGTACAATGCCGACGCGGGCGTCATGGCAAGCGCGAACGATCTGCGCGACCTCTTCGGTGCTGCGCGGCAGGGCGACCCATTGCGACACGCCGTGCCAGTGGCCGCGCGGTTCTTCGAGATACCGTGGCTCTGCCCGGCGCAGGGCGCCCTCCGGCAATTCGCGCGTCAAAGTCTGGGCAAAGGCATCGTCGGCGGCGGTCAGGGGCATAGAATTCGATCCGGCTTCGGGCGCCTTACCCTCGCCGTCACGGGCGGGCAATTCAAGCGGCTATTCGGCCGGGCGCAGCAGACGCGGCCGAAGCACATAGACCGTGGGGCGCTGTGGCAGGTCCCGCAGCGACAGCGTCAGCTCGCTGCTATCGGGATGCTCTATGGCAAAGACGTCCTGCACATTGGTCAGGAAGCGCGACAGCGCCAGGTCGGAAAACCAGTGCATCGGGATCACCACCGATGAGCGCAGCCGCTCGACGATCCGGGTCATCGTGCCGGTGTCGAGCGTATAGCCGCCGTCGACAGGTACCATCACCACGTCCAGCCGGCCGATCAGGGCGTATTGCTCGGGTGTGGGTTCGTGGTGCAAGTGGCCCAGGTGGCCGATGCACAGGCCGGCCACTTCGAAGATGAAGATCGAATTGCCGCGCGGCTCTGCCCCGGAAAAGCCAGAGCGAATGTCGGTCGAGACGTTGCGGATCAGCATCTCTCCCAGGTCAAGGTGATGCTCGATCCCTTGGCCATACGGCCCCCAGCCCGGCAGCACATGCGGGATCGCCGGGTCGGGGAAGGCGGTCCAGTGGGTTTCATGCGCGTGGTTCATCGTCACCACGTCGGGGATCAGGTCGGCACTGCCGATGAAACCGGTGAAATCGGTCACCGCGTTCAGCCCGCCCGGTGTCTGGATCAGGAACGAAGCGTGCGAGACAAAAGAGATCCGCACTGCGTATTCAGGAACAGGGTCTGTCCAGGCGGCCTTGTGTATATAGGCCGCGCCGGGCAGCGCATCGGCAATGGCAATGCAGTGGCTGGGCGTGCGGCGATCCTGCGCCGCAGCGGGGGCGGCGGCCAGGCAAAGGGCCAGCATCAAGCGGAGCATGGGCATAACCTCCTGCCGCGATGATAGCCCGCGTTACCGCCGTGGCAAATCAATCAGCCGACATCGGTGCGTCCGCGCCGGTCAGAGCGCAGCATTGCGTACAGCACATGCGTGCGCCACCGCCCGTCAATCTGCAGATAGCTTTGCGCTACGCCTTCGTACTTGAAGCCGCTGCGCTCCAGCAGCCCGCGCGAGGCGGCGTTTTCCGGCAGGCAGGCCGCCTCGATTCGGGACAGGTCCATCCGGTCGAATGCATGGTGCACCAGCGCCGCGACTGCTTCGCGCATATAGCCCTGTCGGGCAAAGCTCGCGCCCATCCAGTAGCCCAGCGTGCCGGTCTGCGCCGGGCCGCGGCGGATGTGGTCCAGCGTGATCGCGCCGATCAGCGCGCCGTCGTCGCGCCGGATCAGGAAAAGCGGCACCGCACTGCCAGAGGCGATGGATCGGCGCGCCCAGTAAACACGGTTGGTGAAGGCGCGGCGCGACAGATGGTCGGGCGACCATGTCGGCTCCCACGGGGTCAGGAACTCGGCGCTGGACTGGCGCAGCGCCACCCAGGCGTTGAAATCGGAGTGAACCGGCGCACGCAGCGTGAGACGGTCCGTCTCAAGCCGCAGGCGGCGCCGGAATGCCAACATCAGGCGACCCGGCGCGCCTGCAGGGCTTGCAGGGCGGGGGCGCCTTTGATCGGCCCGTACAGCGCCAGCGCTGCAGGGGCCTTGGCGGCGATATACTCGGCGAAGTCGCGGACATTGGCGTCCGACACCGCGTCGATCTTGATCACTGTTTCCTCAAGCGGCGGCACCTTGCCCCAGATCTGCACCATGCGGGCCAGCCGTTCGGCACGGGAAGAGGGGCTTTCCAGCCCCATCAGCAATCCGGCCTTCATCTGGGCGCGGGCGCGGGCGATTTCCGCCGGAGACATGTCGGTGGTGGCGCGCTTCAACTCGTCGATGGTCAGCAAAGCCAGCTCACCGATATCGCCTGCGCCGGTGCCGGCGTAGATCGTGGTCATGCCGGTATCGGCATAGGCGCCGGTCTGGGCGAAGATGGTATAGCACAGCCCGCGCTTTTCGCGGATTTCCTGGAAAAGCCGGCTGGACATGCCGCCACCCAGCGCCACCGAATAGACCTGCGCCGTATAGAACGCCGGATCGCGGTAGCCGGGGCTTTCGAAGGCCAGCGCCATGTGGACCTGCTCCAGCTTCTTGTTCTGGCGGCTTTCCCCGCCAGAGAAGCGGGCCGGAGCGGCCGTCTTGTGGCTGCGCGGCGGCATTGCGCCGAACAGCTGCTCGGCGATGCGCACGATCTGGTCGTGGTCAACCGCGCCGGCGGCGGCGAGGATCAGCTGGTCGGGGCCGTAATGTTCATCGACAAATCCGGCCAGGTCGTCGCGGCTGAAATTGCGGACGTTGACCTCTTCGCCCAAGATGGTGCGGCCCAGCGGCTGATCGGGATAGGCCTTGGCCTGGAGCCAGTCGAAGATCACGTCGTCCGGCGTATCCAGCGCCTGGCCGATTTCCTGCAGGATCACGTGCCGCTCGACCTCGATTTCGCGGGGGTCGAACAGCGGGTGCAGCAGGATGTCGGCGATCACGTCCAGTGCCAGCGGCACGTCGTTCTTCAGCACCCGCGCGTAATAGGCGGTGACTTCGCGGCTGGTGTAGGCGTTGATATAGCCGCCTACATCCTCGATCGCTTCGGCGATCTGGCGCGAATCGCGCTTCTTGGTGCCCTTGAAGGCCATGTGCTCAAGGAAATGCGCCACGCCGTTCTGTTCGGGCCGTTCATGCCGGCCACCGGCGGTGACCCAGATGCCGACCGCCGCGGATTGCAGGCCCGGCATGTGTTCGGTTGCAATGCGGAACCCGTTGGACAGGGTTGTCTGCTCGACCGTCACTTGGCGATACGCTCCATAATAAGCGAGGTCAGCGCGCCCAGATCGTTGGCCACGCGTGTCACCCTCTCAGCACGCTCATACAGGTCAGCCATGCGTGGGGGCAAGGGGGGGCGTATGCCGCTGGCGCGTTCCACCGCATCGGGGAATTTGGCCGGGTGGGCGGTTGCCAGAGTGATCATCGGGGTTTCGGGACGCCGTGCCGCTTCGGCCACCTGCACGCCGACGGCTGAATGCGGGCACAAAAGCTCGGCCGTGGTGCGATGGGTGCGCGCGATGGCGTCAAGGGTTTCCGCCTCGCTGACGCGGCCGCTGTCGAAATGCTCGCGCAGCGCCTGCAGCGCGCCCTGGCTGACGCGGAACCCGCCGCCGGATTTCAACTCGTCCATCAGCTGCGCCACGGCGGCGCCGTCGCGGCCATAGGCATCGAACAGGGCACGCTCGAAGTTGGAGGATACCTGGATGTCCATCGAGGGCGAGATCGAGGGCACCACGGTGTCGGTGCGATAGTCGCCGCCGGTCAGGCAGCGATGCAGGATATCGTTCTGGTTGGTGGCCACTACCAGCCGGTCGATCGGCAGACCCATGCGCTTGGCGATGTAGCCGGCAAAGATGTCGCCGAAATTGCCCGTGGGCACGGTAAAGCTGATGGCGCGATCCGGCGCGCCCAGGCTGACCGCCGACGAGAAGTAATAGACGACCTGCGCCAGAACCCGAGCCCAGTTGATGCTGTTTACGCCGGCCAGCCGGACACCGTCACGGAAGGCGAAGTCGTTGAACATGTCCTTCAGGCGCGCCTGGCAATCGTCGAAGGTGCCGTCGACCGCCAGTGCGTGCACGTTGGCTTCGGCCGGGGTGGTCATCTGGCGCCGCTGCACCTCGGACACGCGGCCATGCGGGAAGAGGATGAACACATCGACATTGTCCAGTCCCTTGAACGCCTCGATCGCGGCGCTGCCGGTGTCGCCCGAAGTGGCCCCGACGATGGTTACCCGTTCGCCGCGGCGGCTCAGCGCCTCCTGGAACAGCTGGCCGATCAGCTGCATGGCAAAGTCCTTGAAGGCCAGCGTCGGGCCGTGGAACAGCTCCAGCAGGAAATGCCCCGGTGCCAGCTGCACCAGCGGCGCCCGCGCGGCATGGCCGAAACCGGCATAGGCCTTGGCGATCAGGTCGGCAAAAACCGAGTCGGAGAACGTGTCGCCGACAAACGGGCGCATGACGCGGAAGGCTGTTTCCTCATACGACAGGCCGTGCAGGGCACGGATGTCTGCCGCGCTCATCTGCGGAATGGTTTCGGGCACGTACAGTCCGCCGTCGCGGGCAAGGCCGGACAGCATTGCGTCTTCGAACGGCAGGTTGGGCGCCTTGCCACGGGTCGAAATGTACATCATGGGGGTCAGCCTTCCGTTTGTGTCCGCATCCGCCACAGCAGGAACCCGGTCATGCCCAGCCAGACGGCGGCAAGCAGGTACCAGGTGATGGCGTATTGCAGGTGGTCGTTGGGAATGCCCGAGGTGTCAACCGGCACCGGGCTGATGCCGCCCGGCGGGGGCGTTTCCTGCCGCGCCACGATCAGCAGCGGTTCGGTGTTCAGCGCCTTTGCCATGTCGGCGACATCGCGGGCGAACCAGATGTTGCCGGGCACGTCGTTCTGCGGCGTCGCGCTGGTGCGGTCGTCGGGCCAGTGCAGGTTGCCGGAAACCCGTGCGGCACCGGCGGGGCGGGGCGTGTCCCGTGCCTCGGTCGGGACAAAGCCGCGGTCCAGCAGCACGCGGCGGCCGTCATCGGTCAGGAATGGCACCACAAGGCGGTAGCCGGCGCCGACCTGCTTGATCGACACCAGTACGTGCAGCTCTCCCGGCTCGATCGTGCCGGTCAGGTCGACCGGTTGGTAGCGGTCCGTCTCGGGTACGGGGGTGGCAGGCAAGGGGGCGGCTGGGCCGGAAATGCGCGCCTCGATCTGCGAAAGCATCGCTTCCTTCCAGCTCAGCCGCTGCAATTGCCAGGTGCCCAGCCAGATCAGAATCCCGGCGCCGATCAGGCCGAAGATCAGGGGGGCGATATAGCGCGTCACGGGATCTGGGCCCTTGTCTGCAAGAAAAAAGCGCGCGGAACTCCGCGCGCTTTGCTTTATCGTATCAGGCTGCGGGTGCAAGTCCCGCGGCCTGCGCAGGCCGGATCACTGGCCCCAGATGTAGACAGCGGCGAACAGGAACAGCCAAACCACGTCCACGAAGTGCCAGTACCAGGCGGCAGCCTCGAAGCCGATATGGGACTCGGGGGTGAAGTGACCCCTGAGAGCCCGCATCAGGCAGATGAACAGGAAGATCGTCCCGATCACCACGTGTGCGCCGTGGAAGCCGGTGGCCATGAAGAAGCTGGCACCATAGATGTTGCCGGCAAAGCCGAAGGCCGCGTGGCTGTATTCGTAGATCTGGAACACGGTGAACAACGCACCCAGGGCGATGGCGATGATCAGGCCCCACTTCAGGTCGTTGCGGTTGTTCTCATGCACCAGGGCGTGGTGCGCCCAGGTGGCCGCGGCGCCCGAGCACAGCAGGATCAGGGTGTTGATCAGAGGCAGGTGCCACGGGTCGAAGGTTTCGATCCCGGCGGGCGGCCAGATGCCGTCGACCATCGGGTATTCCGGCCCCATCGGGTACATGGCGTGCTTGAAGAACGTCCAGAACCACGCCGAGAAGAACATCACCTCGGACATGATGAACAGGATGAAGCCGTAACGCAGGCCAATCCGCACCACCGGAGTGTGATCGCCGGCGAAGTTTTCGGCCACGGTTTCGGACCACCAGCCGAACATGACGTAGATCACCAGCGCCATGCCGATCAGCATCATCCAGGGCCCGCTTCCGTGGAAGAACAGAACCGCCCCGAACAACATGACAAATCCGCCGACCGCGCCCAGAAGCGGCCAGATGGAGGGGGTCAGGATGTGGTAGTCGTGGTCTTTGCTATGCGCCATTTTGGCTCCCTCGTTGACTGGCGTCAGTTGACGTCTTGGCTGCCGGTCACCTGCAAGGCCGCCTGCGTTTCTGGCAGGGCGATCTCGTGGAAGGTGTACGACAGGGTTATGGTATGGACATGCTTGCCGTCCCGATCGGTGGCGATTTCGGGATCGACATAGAAGGTGACGGGCATTTCGACCCGCTCGCCGGGTTGCAGAACCTGCTCGGTAAAGCAGAAGCACTCGATCTTGTAGAAGAACCCGCCCGCCTCGTAGGGCGTGACGTTATAGCTGGCCTGTCCGGCCACGGCGCGGTCGGTCGGGTTGTATGCCTCGTAGAAGGCCAGCCCGGTCTCACCGATGCGCAGTTCCATCTCGCGCTGCATGGGCTTGAACTCCCACGGCATGCCGCGCTCCTTCGAAGCGTCGAAGCGAACCTTGATCGTCTGCTCGAGGATTTCCTCGCTGCCGGCCTCGGCGCGAATGGCGGTTCCGCCAAAGCCGGTCACCTTGCAGAACAGATCGTAAAGCGGCACCGCGGCCCAGGCCAGCGCGCCGAACAGCACGACGACGCCAACAGTGCTGGCCACGGTTTTCTGGATCCCGGTCCAGCGCTTCATTTCTGCACCTGCTGCGGCTTCATCTCGTAGTCGCCACGCGACACCTTGACGATGGTCATGCCGAAGACGATCGCGATGAAAGCGGCCAGCGCCAGGCCGACGCCGACGTTGCGGCCCAGGCGACGGCGGTGAATCTCGTGCTGCTGCCCGATCATGCCCAGCCTCCCAGGCCAAAACGCTCAAGCCCGGCTTCGGCCAGGATGGCCAGGAAGTGGGCGAACAGATACAGCAGCGACAGCTTGAAGAAGCGCTTCTCTGCCTTGAAATTGTCAGCCTCGCTGGCGTCCTCGTCGCGGCGCCAGATCGCGACGGCACCCTTGATGAACAGCGCGTTCAGCACCAGCGCCGTAGCCAGGTAGACGGGCCCGCCGATCGACGTGAAAGCGGCAGCGACTGCCATCACCGCCAGCAGCAGCGTGTAAACCAGGATGTGGTTGCGCGTGGCGCGGCGGCCGTGGGTCACGGTCAGCATCGGCACCTTGGCATTGTCGTAGTCGCTGCGCATGAACAGTGCCAGCGCCCAGAAGTGCGGCGGGGTCCACATGAAGATCAGGCAGAACATCAGCACGGATTCGACGCTGACGCTGCCGGTGGCCGCGGCCCAGCCGATCATCGGGGGGAAGGCCCCGGCGGCGCCGCCAATCACGATGTTCTGCGGCGTCCAGCGCTTCAGCCACATCGTGTAGATGACCACGTAGAAGAAGATGGTGAATGCCAGCAGCGCCGCAGCAACCCAGTTCGACGCCAGGCCCAGGAACATCACGGCAAAGCCCGACAGCGCCAGGCCGATTGCCATGGCCTCTTCGGGGGCGACCTTGCCGGACGGAATCGGGCGTTTCTGCGTGCGGCGCATCACGGCGTCGATATCCGCGTCCCACCACATGTTCAGCGCGCCCGAGGCACCGCCACCAATGGCGATGAACAGCACGGCGCAGAAGGCCAGGAACGGATGAACCGGCACCGGCGCGGCCAGAAGGCCCACCATCGCGGTGAAGACGACCAGGGTCATCACGCGCGGCTTGAGCAAGGCGAAGTAATCGCTGAACTGCGCTTCGCCCTGGCCTGCGTTTGTGGTGATGCTGGTGTCGGTCATGTCACGATCCTGGCGAAGGGCGCGCGAGGGGCGCGCGCCCGCATGGTGTCATCAGTCAGCCGAAGCGACCTGGATCGAGCGCGGGATGCCCGCGTACTCTTCCTTGGCGCCGGCCAGCCATTCGGCATAGGCCGCCTCGCTGACCACCTTGACGGTGATCGGCATGTAGGCGTGGTCCTTGCCGCACAGTTCCGAACACTGACCGAAGAAGATGCCTTCTTTCTCGGCCTTGAACCACAGCTGCGCCAGGCGGCCCGGCACGGCGTCCTGCT
>JAGRMT010000071.1:0-4677 GCA_020441125.1 Roseivivax sp. | reverse complement strand
AGGAATGGATCACGTCGGCGCCGGTCACGGTCATGACCACGGTCTTGCCAACGGGCACGACCACGGCGGTGTCGGTGGCCAGAAGGTACAGATCCTGGGTGTAGCCAGCGGCTTCCAGGTCTTCTTTCGGCAGCAGGAAGCTGTCGAAGGCGAATTCCTCGTCGGTGTACTCATAGCCCCAGTACCACTGGTAGCCGGTCACCTTGATGTTGATGTCGCCGTCGGGAATTTCCTGCTGCTTGAACAGCACCGGCAGCGAGAAGGCGCCGATAAACACCAGGATCACGATCGGGATCACCGTCCAGGCGACTTCGACCGGGGTATTGTGGGTGAACTTGGCCGGGTTCGGGTTGGCCTTGGCGTTAAAGCGCACCATGACCCACAGGATCAGGCCGATCACGAAAATGCAGATGGCGGTGATGATGATCAGCACCATGTGGTCAAGCCACTGCAGATCGCGGGCCAGTTCGGTTGCGGCGGGCTGGAAGCCCATCAGCCCGTCTTTCGGGCCGCCAACCACTTCAAGCCCGTCCTGAGCCAAGGCCGGTGCGGCAAGGAAGGCACCCAAGATGCCCGTCAGCATGGAGATTCGTCGCATATTTCACCCTGGTCGGTTGCGTCTGGTCGTTTTGTGAGGCCGGCACGGGCGCGAATCGCATCGCTGCGCGCGCCTCTACCTCCCCATTGTGTTGTCGGATCTAAAAACCATATTCTTCGGGCCAGATAAAGAATGCGCATTGCGGCAAAACGGCGCTTTTTTTGATCTGGATCAAATTTGCGAAGGAGTCCCGATGTCTGACACCCCGTTCCGCCCGTTCGAAACCGCGCTGGACCAGGACCGTACGCTGGCGCTTCTGCGCGAGACTCTGGCCGGGGCCGAGGATGGCGAGCTGTTCCTGGAACGTCGCCGCTCCGAGCAGTTGGTGCTGGACGACGGGCGGATCAAGACTGCGTCGTATGACGCGTCCGAGGGTTTCGGGCTGCGCGCGGTCAAGGGCGAAGTGGCGGGTTACGCCCATGCCACCGAGATCAGCGAAAAGGCGATCCGCCGCGCCGGCGAAACCGCGCGGCTGGCGGTGGGCGATGGCGGCGGGGTGATGGCCGCGGCGCCGCAGGGCACCAACCGCAAGCTTTACACCGATGCCGATCCGATTGCAGGTCATGCCTTTCCGGTCAAGGTGGACACGCTGAAGGAAATCGACGCCTTCACCCGCGGGCTTGACCGCCGGGTGGTTCAGGTAACGGCGACCATCGCCGCTTCGCTGCAAGAGGTGGCGATCCTGCGCCCCGAGGGCGGGCTGGTCACCGACGTGCGGCCGATGACGCGGGTCAATGTCAGTGTGATCGTCGAGCAGGACGGGCGGCGCGAATCCGGCACCGCAGGGGGTGGCGGCCGGGTCACGCTGGACGGTCTGCTAGAGCCGCAAGACTGGCAGGCCAAGGCGCGCGAGGCGCTGCGCATCGCGTTGGTCAACCTGGAAGCCGTGCCGGCGCCCGCCGGGGTCATGGATGTGGTCCTGGGGCCGGGCTGGCCCGGCATCCTGCTGCACGAGGCGGTGGGGCACGGGCTTGAGGGCGACTTCAATCGCAAGGGCTCCAGCGCGTTTGCCGGGCTGATGGGCCAGCAAGTGGCGGCGCCCGGCGTGACGGTCCTGGACGACGGTACCATTCCCGACCGGCGCGGCTCGATCACCGTCGATGACGAGGGAACGCCTTCGGCGCGCAACGTGCTGATCGAGGACGGGGTGCTGGTTGGCTTCATGCAGGATCGGCAGAACGCCCGGTTGATGGGCGTGGCAGCCACCGGCAACGGGCGGCGCGAAAGCTATGCGCACATACCGATGCCGCGCATGACCAACACCTACATGCTGGGCGGGCAGGCCGACCCGGCGGACATCGTCGCCGATCTCAAAGACGGGATCTGGGCTGTTGGCTTTGGTGGTGGGCAGGTCGACATCACCAATGGCAAGTTCGTGTTTTCGTGCACCGAGGCCTATCGCGTGCAGAACGGCAAGGTGGGCGCGCCGGTCAAGGGGGCGACCCTGATCGGCGACGGCGCGACCGCGCTGAAGCAGATCCGGGCACTGGGCAACGACATGGCGCTGGACCCGGGGATGGGTAATTGCGGCAAGCAGGGCCAGTGGGTGCCGGTGGGCGTGGGACAGCCGACAGTGATGATCGGCGGTCTCACCGTGGGTGGATCGGGTCGTTAGATATTTCGCGAAAGGCGCGAATTCACCGCGTCGCGTTTATCTATCGTTAACGACTTTTCGCCTAGCGTCGTCCTTGCAAGAGGCGTTGTCAGGATGACCGGCGAAACACTTTCTTCCACCCACCCCCTACTCCCACCCACCACGGAAGATGACCGGGTTTCCTGGCTTCGCCTCTTGCGCTCGCGCCGCGTCGGGATCGTGACGTTTTATCGGCTGCTGGCGGAACACGGAAGCGCCGCCGCCGCGCTGGATGCTCTGCCAGAGGTTGCCGCCCGTGCCGGCGTACCAAATTACGTGCCCTGTCCGATCAGCGTGGCCGAGGGCGAGATGCGCGCCGGTGCGCGCGCCGGCGCCACGCTGGTGTTTCGCGGCACGCCCGCCTATCCCGCGATGCTGGCGCAAACCGCCGATGCTCCGCCGATGTTCTGGACGCTGGGCGACACCGCGGTGCTGCGCCGGCCGATGATCGCGCTGGTCGGGGCGCGGAATGCTTCGTCACTGGGTACGCGCATGACGCGCTCGCTGGCTGCGGCGCTAGGGCAGGCCGGTTTCACCATCGTTTCTGGGCTGGCGAGAGGTATCGACGCGGCTGCGCACCTGGCCAGCCTGGACACCGGCACCGTCGCGGTGCAGGCCGGCGGGGTCGATGTGATCTATCCGTCGGAAAACGCCGGCCTTGCCCGCGACATGGTGGAGCGTGGCGGGCTTCGCCTGTCAGAACAGCCAATCGGACTGCAACCGCTGTCACGCCATTTCCCGGTGCGCAACCGCATCATTTCAGGCCTGTCGCAGGCCGTCGTGGTGGTAGAGGCTGCCGCGCGCTCTGGCAGCCTGATCACCGCGCGCGCCGCGCTGGACCAGGGGCGCGAGGTTCTGGCCGTGCCCGGTCATCCGTTCGATGCGCGCTCGGGCGGGTGCAACATGCTGATCCGTGACGGCGCGCGTCTGGTGCGCGGTGCCGACGATGTAGCAGAGGCGCTGGGCCTGGCGTTACCCTTGCTGCGCGCGCCTGCGGCGGCGGTCAATTCGCCCGATCCTGTGCCTGGCCGGGTCGAAGCGCCAGCACGCCCGCCCAATCCGGCATTGCGCAAGATCCATGCGCTGCACCGGCAAATTCTCGACCGGCTGAGCCCGTCGCCGCTGGCCGAAGACCAGCTGATCCGCGACCTGGGCGTACAGGCGCGCGATGTTGCGCCGGCGCTGACTGACCTGGAACTGGACGGCAAGGTCATGCGCCAGCCCGGCGGGATGCTGACCCGAATCGTCTGAGCCGACCGGCCAGCCGCCGTGTAGCCCCGCTGCACGCGCCCCACGGCCGCTACGGCCAGACCCGCGCTGCCGCCCGCGCGATGCCGCTTGCCGCCTTGTGCCGCACAATTGGGCGCTGCGCCGACCTGACGCGCCAATGGAAGCCGGCATCGTTTGATACCCCTCAACCCCCTGCCATGACAGGCTGAATCGCGCTGAGCCTTGCCGTCCTACCTGCGAAAGTTGACATTTGCCGCTTGCAGGCCGCAACTTCGGCAGCCATATGCGCAGCCAATTCCGTGCCCAGAGGTTATTTCGCCCATGCCCGTTGTCGTTGTCGAATCCCCGGCCAAAGCCAAGACGATCAACAAGTATCTGGGCAAGGATTACACCGTGCTGGCTTCCTATGGCCACGTGCGCGACCTGCCGGCCAAGGACGGCTCTGTCGATACCGAAAACGCTTTCGAGATGACGTGGGAAGTCGCCAACGACTCGAAAAAGCACGTCGCCGCGATCGCAGAGGCGTTGAAGACCGACGACGCGCTGATCCTGGCCACCGACCCGGATCGCGAAGGAGAGGCGATCAGCTGGCACCTGAAGGAAGCGCTGACCAAGCGCCGCGCGATCAAGAAGACGACCGACGTCAAGCGCGTGACCTTCAACGCCATCACCAAGGCCGCCGTGACCGAGGCGATGGCCAATCCCCGCGATATCGACGCCCCGCTGGTCGACGCCTACCTGGCGCGCCGCGCGCTGGACTACCTTGTCGGCTTCAACCTGTCGCCGGTGCTGTGGCGCAAACTGCCCGGCGCGCGTTCCGCCGGCCGGGTGCAGTCCGTCTGCCTGCGCCTGATCGTCGAGCGCGAGATGGAGATCGAAGCCTTCCGCGCCCGCGAATACTGGTCCGTCTCGGCCATGCTCGCCACCCCGCGCGGGCAGGAATACGAGGCGCGGCTGGTCTCGCTTGCGGGCAAGAAGCTGGACAAGCACGACCTGGCCAACGCCACGCAGGCCGAAATGGCCGTGCAGGCGGTGAAAAGCCGCGACCTGAAGATTGAATCGGTCGAGGCCAAGCCTGGCTCTCGCAATCCCTCGGCTCCGTTCATGACGTCGACCCTGCAACAGGAAGCCAGCCGCAAGTTCGGCATGGGCGCCCGCCAGACGATGAACGCGGCGCAGCGGCTGTATGAAGCCGGGCACATCACCTACATGCGGA
>JAGRMT010000070.1:4086-6229 GCA_020441125.1 Roseivivax sp. | reverse complement strand
CCTCCGGCAAACTCGGCGCGGTTCAGTTCGGCCTGACGAGCCGTGAAAACACCGCCGAATGGAATTCTCCGAAAGTGCCAGAAGTCGTCAATATACACTTCACGAGGGCGCAATCACACGGATCACCCCTCGCAAAATGCATTCCTCGCTCTACGGATCGCAAAGCAACTGGACTAAGCCCCTTAACCACTACACTTGGAATGCCCGCAGGCGCCGCAGGTCATGCAGCCCTCGACCATCCGCATCTCGTATTGGCCGCAGGACGGGCAGGCCTTTGCGCGCGGGCCGTCCAGGTTGACCACCTGCGCCTGAGGGTCTGACTTCAGCCCCATCCCCTCGCCCGCCAAAAAGCCGATGTTGACCATGTGCCTTTCGATCACGCCGCCGATGGCCGCCAGGATCGAGGGGATGTACTTGCCCTGCACCCAAGCCCCGCCGCGCGGGTCGAACACGGCTTTCAATTCTTCCACCACGAAGGACACGTCGCCGCCGCGCCGGAACACCGCGCTGATCATCCGGGTCAGCGCCACCGTCCAGGCGTAGTGTTCCATGTTCTTGGAGTTGATGAACACCTCGAATGGCCGCCGCTTGCCGCCCACGACGATGTCGTTGATCGTCAGGTAGATCGCGTGCTCGCTGTCGGGCCATTTCAGCTTGTAGGTGTGCCCCTCAAGCGCCTGCGGCCGGTCCAGAGGCTCGGACATATAGATCACGTCGCCATGCGGGCGCTGCGGTTCGGCGTCGGTGGTGGCAACGACCTCTGGCGCGGCCTTCTTGTCCTCTGCCACACTCAACACCGACCCGGTCACCTCGTTCGGCCGGTAGGTCGTGCAGCCCTTGCAGCCCGACTCGTAGGCCGCCAGGTACACGCCCTTGAACTCCTCGAAGCCGATATCTTCCGGCACGTTGATCGTCTTGGAGATCGACGAGTCGATCCACTTCTGCGCCGCCGCCTGCATCCGCACATGGTCCTGCGGCGCCAACGTCTGGGCGTTCACGAAATAGTCGGGCAGCGGCGCATCGCCGAACTTCTGCCGCCACATCTGCACGGCGTAGTCGACCACCTCTTCCTCGGTCCGGGTGCCGTCCTTTTGCAGAACCTTGCGGGTGTAGGCATAGGCGAAGACCGGCTCGATCCCCGACGACACGTTCCCGGCGTAAAGCGAGATCGTCCCCGTCGGTGCGATCGACGTCAGCAGCGCGTTGCGGATGCCATGTTCGGCCACGGCGGCGCGCACGTCGTCGTCCATGTTCCGCATGTTGCCGCTGGCCAGGTATCCGTCGGCGTCGAAAAGCGGAAAGGCGCCTTTCTCCTTCGCCAGTTGCACCGAGGCCAGGTACGCGGCGCGGGCGATCCGGTGCAACCAGCGCGACGTCTGGCGCGCCGCCTCCTCTGAGCCGTACCGCAAGCCCACCATCAGCAGCGCGTCCGCCAGCCCGGTCACGCCCAGCCCGATGCGCCGCTTGTTCTGCGCCTCCTGCCGCTGCGCTTCCAGCGGGAAGCGGCTGGCGTCGACCACGTTGTCCATCATGCGGATCGCGGTGGCGACCAGATCGTCCAGCGCGTCCTCGTCCAGCGCGGCCTCATCCTCGAAGGGAGTGGTCACCAGCCGCGACATGTTGATCGAGCCCAGAAGGCACGCGCCATAGGGCGGCAGGGGCTGTTCGCCGCAGGGATTGGTCGCGGCGATCTGTTCGACGTAGTTCAGGTTGTTGGCCTGGTTGATCCGGTCGATGAAGATCACCCCCGGCTCGGCATAGTCATAGGTCGCGCGCATGATCCGGTTCCACAGATCGCGCGCCTGGACGGTGTGATAGACCGTGCCGCCGAATTGCAGGTCCCACGGGCCATCGGCCTTGACCGCCTCCATGAAGGCGTCGGTTACCAGCACCGACAGGTTGAACATGCGCAGCCGCGCGCTGTCGGACTTGGCGGCGATAAACGCCTCGATATCCGGATGATCGCAGCGCATTGTCGCCATCATTGCGCCGCGGCGGGACCCGGCGGACATGATGGTGCGGCACATGGCGTCCCAGACGTCCATGAAGGACAGGGGGCCAGACGCGTCCGCCGCCACCCCCGCCACCGGGGCGCCCTTGGGGCGGATGGTGCTGAAATCGTAGCCGATGCCGCCGCCCTGCT
>JAGRMT010000070.1:0-4050 GCA_020441125.1 Roseivivax sp. | reverse complement strand
AGATGCCGCCCATGCTGTCGGGGATCGTGCCCATGACAAAGCAGTTGAACAGCGTCACCGTGCGGCCGGTGCCGGCGCCCGCTGTGATGCGGCCGGCGGGCAGGTACTTGAAATCCTCCAGCGCGGCGTAGAACTTGCCCTCCCACTGCGCCGGGTCCTTCTCGACCGAGGCCAGCGACCGGGCGATGCGCCGCCAAGTATCCTCGACCGTCAGGTCCATCGGCGTGCCGTCAGCCTGCTTCAGCCGGTACTTCATGTCCCAGATCTGTTCGGCGATGGGGGCGGCAAATCGGGTCATTTCGGGTGATTCCCTTGTGTTCGCGGGCAACCAAGATACCCGTTGCAGCCATTTTCCACAACTGCTTGAAGGTGCCCGCCGCGCGTCTACAATATCCTGCGTGGGCTGGGGACGACTCTGTGGATAAGTTTGTACATCTGATCAAGCTGAGCGTCGGCACCGAGGATGTCGACGACCTGGCCGCCTGGCAGGCGACGCCACATGCGAAAACCGCCGACGGTTTGCCGCGCCACGTCACGCGCATGTGGCCCAAGCGCGAGGACGAGGTGCTGAACGGCGGGTCGATCTACTGGGTGATCAAGGGGCTGGTGCAGTGCCGTCAGCGCATACTGCGGCTGGACGAGGTGGACCGCGGCGACGGCATCCGCCGCTGCGCCATCGTGCTGGAACCCGGCCTGATCCGCACCGCTGCGGCGCCCAAGCGCCCGTTTCAGGGCTGGCGCTACCTCGCCCCCGGCGACGCGCCGCCCGACCTGCGGCCGGGGCGCGAAGCGGACGATGTACTGCCGCCCGAGCTGGCCGGCGCGCTGGCCGAGATCGGCGTGCTGTAGCTGTTCACCCCCGGACACGCGTTGTGCGCGAAAGCACACTGGCAATTCGCCGCACAAACCATAGGTTGCGACAACATCGCATGAAGGAACTGCGCATGACCACCGATTACACACCGCCCAAGGTCTGGACCTGGGACAAGGCCAACGGCGGCGCGTTCGCCAGCACCAATCGCCCGATTGCTGGATCGACCCATGACAAGGCGCTGCCCGTGGGCAAGCACCCCTACCAGCTGTACAGCATGGGCACACCGAACGGCGTCAAGGTGACGATCCTGCTGGAAGAGCTGTTGGCGGCCGGGGTGGCAGAGGCAGAGTACGATGCCTGGCTGATCCGCATCGGCAGTGGCGACCAGTTCGGCAGCGGCTTTGTCGCGGTGAACCCCAACTCAAAGATACCGGCGCTGATGGATCACACCACAACGCCGCCGACGCGGGTGTTCGAGTCCGGGGCCATCCTGATGCATCTGGCCGAACGGTACGGCAAGTTCCTGCCCTCCGATCCCGCCCTGCGGCCCGAGATGCTGTCATGGCTGTTCTGGCAGATGGGAAGCGCGCCGTTCGTTGGCGGTGGCTTTGGCCACTTCTATGCCTATGCGCCGGAAAAGATCGAATACGCCATCAATCGCTATGCGATGGAAACCAAGCGCCAGATGGACGTGCTGGACCGGCATCTGGCCGACAATGCTTATATCGTGGGCGATGAGTACACGATTGCCGATATGGCGATCTGGCCGTGGTACGGGCAGATGGCACTGGGGCGGCTCTATAACGCGGCAGAGTTCCTGGACGTGACCAGCTATCGCAACGTGCTGCGCTGGGCCGAGATGCTGGACGCCCGCCCGGCGGTCAAGCGCGGGCGCATGGTCAACCGCACCAGCGGCGATCCGGCCCTGCAACTGCATGAACGGCACGACGCCAGCGACTTTGATCTGCGCACGCAGGACAAGCTGGTCTCGCAGGACTGATCCGGCGGTTCAGCGCAGGCCCAGCGTTGCGATCAGTGCGCGCTGGGCTTCGCGCTCGCTTTCATCCAGCGGTGCGGTGCGGCTGCGGAACAGCGTGGCCTGGCTGCGCAACACCGGTTCTTCGGCCAGAACCTTCAGGTGATTGGCGCGCAGGGTTTCCCCCGAGGACGTGATATCGGCAATCGCCTCGGCGGTCAGGTTCTTGACCGTGCCTTCGGTCGCGCCCTGGCTGTCGACCAGCTGGTAATCGGCCACGCCGCCGTTGCGCAGGTAATCGCGCACCAGCCGGTGATACTTGGTGGCGATGCGCATCCGGAAACCGTGGCGCGCGCGGAAGGCGGCGGCGGCGGCGTCGAGATCATCCAGCGTGTCGACGTCGACCCAGGCGTTGGGCACGGCGACGATCAGGTCGGCATGACCAAAGCCCAGCTCGGCCATGGGTTCCACCTTCTGGTCCCACTGCACCAGCTTTTCGCGGATCAGGTCTGTGCCGGTCACGCCCAGGTGAATGCGCCCGGCGGCCAGTTCGCGCGGGATCTCGCCTGCGGACAGCAGCACCAGATCAACACCTTCGACACCGCTGACGGCACCGGCGTATTCGCGGTCAGACCCGGTGCGCGCCAGGGTCACGCCACGGGCCGCGAACCAGTCAAAGGTCTTTTCCATCAGCCGCCCCTTGGACGGCACGCCCAGCTTGACGGTCATGCCAGCCCCCTCAGCGTCAGCAGGATGTCGGGGCGGATCACGCCGCCTACCGCCGGGATCGACCCGCCGCCACCCAACTGCCGGGTCAGCGCATCATAGCGCCCGCCAGTGGCCACAGGGGGCAGGTCAGGCCGCGCGGGATCGGAAAACCCGAAGACGAAACCGTCGTAATATTCCAGCGTGGTGCGGCCATAGCTGCCCTCGAACTGCACCTCGGACAGGGTGACGCCATGCCCGGCCAGCGCGTCGCAGCGCGCGTCCAGCGTTTCGACGGCGGGCTGGATCGCGGGCAGATCCACGGCGATGTCGCGCAGATGTTCGACCGCGTAATCGCAGGTCTCGCGCACGTTCAGCACCGCGTCGATCAGCGCCACCTGGTCGCGCGACAGGGGCGGTTCGGCGGCGTCGTCGCGCAGGGCCTGCACGCGGGCGGCGATTTCCTCGGGCTCGCGCAGGCCGATCTGCTCGCCGTTGAAGGCCAGCGGAGTGTCCGACGCCAGCAACGCCGCGCGAGACGGCGGCACGGGCGCCTTGCCCGAGAACCGGTCAAGCAGCGCGCGGAACCGGCGCGGCCGCCAGATGTGCCGCATCAGCGCGGCGCGGCGGCGGTCCGATGTATCCAGCCCGGCGACGGCGGCGGTCAGGATGCCGATATCGCCCGTCGCGGCACGCAGGTTCAGGTCATGCAACTGCGCGTGGATCAGGGCAAAGACTTCGGCATCCGCCTCGGCGGCGTTGGTGCGGTCAAACAGCTCGTACCCGACTTGCAGGTATTCCGGCGTGCGGTCGGGGAAATCCTCTTGCCGGCGGAATACCTCGCCGGCGTAGGTATAGCGGGCCGGTTCGGCGGCGCGGGCCATGTGCATCTGCACCACGGGCACGGTGAAGTCGGGCCGCAGCATCACCTCGCCCCGCGCCGGATCGGCGGTGGTATAGGCGCGGGCGCGGATGTCCTCGCCGTACAGATCCAGCAGGATTTCCGACGGCTGAAGGATGTCGCACTCCACCGGCAGGGCGCCTGCCGCCTCGAACGCGGCGCGCAGGCGTGCGGCCTCAAGGCGAATGGCGGCTGCGGTCATTTGTAGAGGCCCAGAATCTCACGCACCTTGGCGACCAGATCGCCGCGCGGCGTCTCGTACTGGCTGGGGCGGTCCTTCCATTCGTCCAGCGTGGCGCTTTCGGCCAGCTGTGCGCCCAGGATCAGGTCCTTGATCTGGACGATCCCGCGCGCCTTCTCATCTCCGCCCTCGATGATGGCGACCGGAGAGTTGCGCTTGTCGGCGTATTTCAACTGGTTGCCAAAGTTCTTGGGGTTGCCCAGATAGACCTCGGCGCGCAGGCCCGCGTTGCGCAGCTCTGCCGCCATCGCCAGATAGTCGCCCATCCGGTCGCGGTCCATCACGGTCACGACGACCGGGCCATGCGCGGTGCCCCCGGCCCGCCCCTTGGCACGAAGCGCGGCCAGCAGCCGGTCGACGCCGATCGAAATGCCGGTGGCGGGTACCGACTGGCCGGTAAAGCGCTTGACCAG
>JAGRMT010000300.1 GCA_020441125.1 Roseivivax sp. | reverse complement strand
TGGCGCACGATCCGGCCGGGCGCGGTACGCACCAGCTGGGCGACGGCGCCGCGCTGGCCGCGGCGCTGGGGTTGCCGGTTGTCTGGGATTTTCGTTCGAACGACGTGGAACTGGGCGGGCAGGGCGCGCCCCTGGCGCCGTTCTACCACTTTGCCTGCGCGCGCTGGATGGGCGCAACGGCGCCGCTGGCCTTTTTGAACCTGGGCGGCGTCGGCAACCTGACCTGGGTCGACCCGCGCAAGGCCCGGCCCGAAGAGGACGGCGCGCTGCTGGCCTTCGACACCGGCCCCGCCAATGCCCCGATCAACGATCTGATGACAGAGCGGCGTGGCCTGCCGTTTGACGAAGGCGGCCGGCTGGCCGCGCGCGGGCGGGTCGAGGATGGCGCGCTGGAGCTGTTCCTGGACGAGGGGTATTTCCTGAAATACCCACCCAAGTCACTGGATCGCGACGATTTCCGCGTCATGCTGGACCTGGTGCGAGAGCTGGACGACGCCGACGCCGCCGCCACGATGACAGCGATGGCCGCCGCCGCGGTGATGCAGGGAATGCAGTTCTGCCCCAGCCCGCCAGAACGGGTTCTGGTTACAGGCGGGGGGCGGCACAACCCGGTGATGATGAAAATGCTGGCGGCCGGATTGGACTGCCCGGTGATGCCGGTCGAGGCGGCCGGGCTGAACGGCGACATGCTGGAAGCACAGGCCTTCGCCTACCTGGCCGTGCGCGTGGCGCGCGGGCTGCCGACCTCGTGCCCGGCAACAACCGGTGTGCGCGCGGCGGTGGGCGGCGGACAGATCAGCCGGCCCTAGGACTACGCCGGGCAGTCAGGCGTCAGGCGCGTCAACCAGCACTCGGGCTTGTGCGCCGCCTTTCAGGCCCGGCGCGTTGGCCGAAGACGACCAGACATCGTTTTCCAGAAAGCGCTTGAAGCCGGCCGCGGCGGCGACGGTTGGAAAGTCGAGCTGGATCACGATCCACTGCGGATCGTCGCCAAGCAGGTGAATACGGTGTCCCGTGACGCCGGCCGCCGTGCGTTTTGCGGCGAAACGGTCGAACGCCGCCTTCCAGACACCGAAATCAGAGATCGCATGTTCTATGTGAAGGGTTGCCATTTACAGCCTCCATCAAAAGAGACAGCCCATGGTCGGAGCGGGCAAGGCCATTGTACACTCAAATCCGGCGGGCGACCTTTGGTCGTTACAAGATTGCGGCGGCGGATGGTGCAAGGCGGGCCGTGCGGCTTGCCAAGGTCTGCGGCTGGCGGATCAAAGAAAAGATCGAATTCCAGGCATGACCCTGTCGCACCCTTGAGACTGACGCTTGCAGTGTTAGACTTCCACGAGCGTATCGGTTATCGGGGCCATGTTGGCGCTAACATTGACCCGCGCCAAGCCGAATCGGAGCTTAGCTGATGGTATCTCGCGTTATTCCCGTCGAAACCTTCGACCTGGTGATCTTTGGCGGTACGGGCGACCTTGCCCGGCGCAAGATCCTTCCCGGCCTGTTCCGGCGGTTCTGTTCCGGCCAGATGCCCGACAACGCCGCAATTATCGGCGCCGCGCGCAGCGAACATGACGATGCAGAATACCGTCAGATCGTGCGCGACGCGATCGTCGAATTCGGCGGTGCGCAGGCCAAGCGCGACGCGGGCATGCTGGATGGGTTCCTGGAACACGTGTCCTACGTCGCCGTCGATATCAAGGGCGAGTCGGGCTGGATGGCCCTGGCTGGCCGGCTGCGCGGCGACGTGGTGCGCGCCTTCTATTTCTCCGTCGGACCGTCGCTGTTCGGTGACATCGCGGAACGGCTGCACGCCTTCGGGCTGGCCACCTCGGACAGCCGCATCGTGGTGGAAAAACCTTTTGGTCACGATCTTGAATCGGCGCGGACGCTGAACGCGACATTGGCCAAGCACTTTGCCGAAACGCAGATCTACCGGATCGACCATTACCTGGGCAAGGAAACCGTCCAGAACCTGATGGCCGTCCGTTTCGGCAACATGCTGTTCGAACCGCTGTGGAACAGCCAGTATGTCGACCATGTCCAGATCACCGTGGCCGAGACGGTGGGCGTGGGGGGGCGAGGCGCCTATTACGACAAGTCCGGCGCGATGCGGGACATGGTGCAAAACCACCTGATGCAGCTGTTGTGCCTGATCGCGATGGAGGCCCCGGCCAAGTTCGATCCCGACGCGGTGCGCGACGAAAAGCTGAAGGTGATCCGGGCGCTGAACCCGGTCGACTACCACCACATCGTGCGCGGCCAGTATGCCGCCTCGGATCACGATCCCAGCTATCGCGACGATGTCGACAACGCCCGTTCCACCACCGAAAGCTTCATCGCGCTCAAGGTGATGATCTCAAACTGGCGGTGGGCCGGTACGCCATTCTACCTGCGCACCGGCAAGAAGCTGCGCGCCCGGACCTCTGAAATCGCCGTGGTGTTCAAGGACACGCCGCATTCCATCTTTGGCGAAGAGGCGGGCCGGCACCGCAACGTGCTGTCGATCCAGTTGCAGCCGAACGAGGGCATCACCCTTGGCGTGACGATCAAGGAGCCCGGCCCCGGCGGGATGCGCCTGGTCGACGTGCCGCTGGACATGACCTTTGCCGATGCTCTGGGACCGGACGCCGAGGAGGTGCCCGACGCCTACGAGCGGCTGATCATGGACGTGATCCGCGGCAACCAGACGCTGTTCATGCGCGGCGACGAGGTTCTGGCAGCCTGGGCGTGGACCGATCCCTTGATCCAGGGCTGGACCTCGCGCCGCGAAGTGCCCAAACCTTATGATGCCGGTAGTTCCGGCCCCGAGGACGCGTTGATGCTGATGCACCGCGACGGGCGGCGATGGAGAGATATCCGCGCATGACCTATGCAATCGAAGACTATGCCGATGCCGAAATGCTGGCGATCAACCTGGCCAACAAGATTGCCGGAGAGCTGACCGCCGCGCTGGACCACGAAGAGCGCGCGCTACTGGCCGTGCCAGGGGGCACCTCGCCCGGGCCGGTGTTCGACTCGCTCTGCGCCGCTGACCTGGATTGGGCGCGCGTCGATGTGGTGCTGACCGATGAACGGTGGGTGCCCGAGGACAGCCCCCGGTCGAACACCCGCCTGATCCGCGAGCGGCTTCTGGTGAACCGCGCCGAGGTGGCGCGTTTCCTGCCGCTCTATGCGGCCGCAGAAAATCCCGAGGATGTATTGGCCGAACTGGAAAGCCAGCTTTCGCCCAACCTGCCGATCGCCGTGCTGCTGCTGGGCATGGGGCTTGATCTGCACACCGCCTCGCTTTTTCCCGGCGCCGACCGGCTGGAACAGGCGCTGGCGCCCGATGCGCCGATTCTGATGGCCATGCGCGCCCCCGGCGCACCCGAGCCGCGCGTCACCCTGACAGGGCGGGTGCTGAATGAGGCTTTGAAGAAACACGTGCTGATCTTCGGTCAGGCCAAGCGCGACGCGCTTGAGGCATCGCGCGGACAACCCGTAGAACTGGCCCCGATCCGCGCCGTGCTTGACGGCGCCACTGTACACTGGGCGGAGTGACCAACATGTTCAAGGACTTGCGTAACCTGGCGGCAGGCGTGGCCGACCGCCGGATGCTGGATTTGTTTGCCGATCCGGGCCGGGCAGAGGCTTTCTCGATCCGCGCCTGCGACATGCTCTTCGACTTTTCCAAGACCCAGATCGACGCCCGGGTGAAGGATGCGCTCTTGGCCCTGGCCGAAAGCCGCGGCGTGGCGGCCAAGCGCGACGCGATGTTTGCCGGCGCCAAGATCAACGAGACCGAGGGCCGCGCGGTGCTGCATACAGCGCTGCGCAACCTGTCGGGCAAGCCGGTCATGGTCGATGGGCACGACGTGATGCCAGAGGTGCTGTCCACCCTGGACAAGATGTCAGCCGTCGCGGACGAGGTGCGCGCCAGCGGCGTGACCGACGTGGTGAACATCGGCATCGGTGGGTCTGACCTGGGTCCGGCCATGGCCTATCGCGCGCTGACGCCATATTGCGACGGGCCGCGCTGCCATT
>JAGRMT010000069.1 GCA_020441125.1 Roseivivax sp. | reverse complement strand
CGGCGCTGGATTTTCACAGATTCGAGCATGGTGTTTATCCTTTCTGCTCAACGGGTTTTCGCTGCATGTCGCGCAGCAGCTCGGCCCACGCTTCGCGCGCGGGGTTTTCGCGGCCGATACCGACCTCGATCCGGGTTTTCCGGCTGTGACAGCCGGGGCAAAGCGCTTGAAGGTTGTCGAGCACCCACGCCAGGTCCGGACGATCCCGCACCGGCTTGACGTGATCGACTTCGAGCCGCCCACGGGCGCCGCACTGGCGGCACGCAAAACCATCACGCCGCAGCACTTGCAGCCGCAGCGCTTTCCAGCGCGGCCCGCGTGTGACTTTGGCCGAATGTCGCCGGTACTCGCGCCTCACGCCCATAGCAGCCGCCCTCCCTTGGGTTCGGGCCGGGCCATGCGGCGCGCGCCTTCCGCAACCGCCAGAATGGCCGCTGCGGCGGCGTCAATGCGCCCCAGGCTGCGCGCCTTGGCCAGCTTGTGATTGCCCGCCGGGTCGATCAGCGTAACCGCATCGGCAAAGGCAGAGCGCAGCAGCAGTGACGGCCGCGTGGCGACGTGCCCCTCGAACAACGCACGCCGGAACCGCTCGATATCCTCGGCGCCGTCCTTCCAGCCGAAGCCGCGCCAGACAAACGGCACGCGCGCCAGGCCGGCCGCCTGCATCGCCTCCTGAAACTCGGCATGGCGGAAACGGTCGCCACAGATGCACACAGGCATGGTGCCGTCCAGCTTGGCCACCAGAGCCGCCAGCCAAGGGCCGGGCGGCACGGTTGCTTCGCCTTGCGTCCACAGCTCGCCCCGTGCGGCCATCTGCTCGTAACGGTCGCCCACGCCGTCAGCGGCGCCGCGATCCGCCAGGGCGGGCTGCGCGGGGAAGCTACCAAATGCTTCGAGCCGCCCGGTGTTCGGCCAGTAGAACGCCGCAGCCGACATGCTGCGCGATCCGCCAAGGTCAACGCCCATGATGCAAGGTCCGTCACGCGGCGGAAGCGCCTCGGAATCGACTTCCGCGCCCATCCACTCATCAACCGTCACCACCTGCGAGCGGTTCTCGATCGCCACCCGCTCATTTCGGTTCAGATTCCGAAAACTGGCCAGCGCGGAGCCGCCGCGCGCGATAGCCCGCCGCGCCTGCGCCACCAGCCACTCGGGTGTTGCGCCGATACCCTCGGCCGCGCCGGGGTTGGCGATCAGCAGCGAGTCGAGATCGTCAGCCGACAAGCCGAACGCAGGCCGGTGTTCCTGAACGTAGGTGCCGGGCGGCGGTTCATCGAGCCAACGGCTGAACGTGTTCGCATCGTCCGGCGCGCTGGTGGAGATGATCAACGCCTTGCCGCCGCGCTTGCCCAAACCGGACAGGATCGCGTTCTCAAGGCTATCGCCCTTCTCGCCGCTCCACGCGGCCCGCTCGTCCATCACCGCGAGGTTCGGCGCACCGCCCAGGACCGACTTGCCGTCAGCCGAGATACAGCGCGCCAGCCCGCCGTTGGCGCCGGCATACTCGACTTCCAGCTTCGATCCACGGCGCACCGTGAACAGCTCTCGTTCGGCCTCGGGCAGACACTCCACGAAGCCCAGCAGAAACTGAAAAGCGATCTTCGCTTGGTCGCGGTTTCGCGCCGCGAAGATGATTTCGCGCTTCGGCTGATCGTCAATCACGCCCATCAGGCAGGCCAATGAAACGCCGGCAGAAAGCGCCGTCTTCGCGTTGCCCCGGCCGATGCTGAGACATGCCACCATGTTCTCAGGTTCGAGCGCGCCGCGAACGAAACGCTTCTGGAACTCGGCCAGCCGCAGAGGTTGCCCGGCAAGCGGACCCTCAGGGATTTTCAGCGTCTCCAGGAAGGCAATCACAGCCTCAGCGGTCATCTTTCCCCCCCCGAATTTTTCAGAAGTGAGAAAGGAAAACCCCGCTCCGCGCACGCGTCCCTCCCCCAAATCGGCGGCATTGGGACCAAAGCCACGAACGCGGCGCGGCCCGCTGGCTCACAGGTGAAGGAGACGCGGTTACGGGTCAGGTTGCGGTTACGCTTAGTTACACGTAACTGCCTATCTATGTCATACGCGCGCGCGTAGGGTCGATAATGGAAGTTACATGTAACCATCCGTAACCGTAACCTGACCCGTAACCGCAACCTGTCAGTCATGGTGCCAGCCCTCCGGCTTGTTGATGCTGGCGCCTTCCCACCCTCGATAGGTCTTGCCGGCGATCTTCCGGATGGATTGCCGCAGACCATGACGGCGCATCCGCGTTGCCAGCGCCTTTGCTGTGCCGGAATCCTCGCCGTTCGCTTTGGCGAAGTCGGACCAGCTTCGGAACAGGTCGGCGGTTGCTTCGAAAAGATACGAGTTGCCGGGTTCAAGCCGCGTGCATTCTTCGAGCCATTGCCGCGTAAGGTCTTGCTGGCCAAAGTATTCTGCCGTCGCTGCGCGCACGCTTTCCGGCTGTTTCAGGCCGCTGTCGAGCCATGCAAGACAGCCTTGCACCATCCAGTGCAGGATTGCCGGCCACTCGGCTTGCAGCTTCGTCTCAAGCTCGTGGTCGGGCTTCTCAGGGCGGACCACGAACGGCACGATGTTGAAGCGCCGCCGGGCGGCATCATCGACGTTGGCCAGAGCCGGCGCATGGTTGCCAACGATGGTCAGCTTGAACGCCGGCTGGTAGGTGAAGTTGTCTCGCCGCATGAACCGCGCCGTGATCGGATCACCGCCGGTCAATTGCTTGATGCGCGCCTCGGCCCAGGCCCGGCCTTCCTCGGTCTCTGAGGCAGACACCATCCGCGCACCGCGCAGCATGGCCAGGTCGGTTGGGTGCTTGTCACCGTGCGACGCTGTGAAGGTATCCATCGCCGCGGTGCAGGCATAATCGCCCATGACCTTCGTCAGCGTGTTCAGGAAAACGGATTTTCCGTTGCCGCCCGGCCCGTAGAGAAAGATCAGCGCATGTTCCCGCGTGTCGCCGGTCAGGCAGTAGCCCGACCAGCGCTGAAGAAACTCGATCATGTCCGCGTCGCCGCCCGTGGCCTCGTGCATGAACCTGCGCCAGGTCGGGCAGTCGGCCGCGACGGGCGCAACTGCGGCGTGCTTCGTGATTCCGTCTTGCGGATTGGCGGCCGACATTTTGCCTGTCCGCAGGTCTACGGCCCCGCCAGGGCAACCCAGCAGCCACGGGTCGTTATCCCAAACTGTCTGATTGACCGCGTGCGCGCGATCAGACCGCGCCAGGCGTTCGGCCCCGGCCGCAAACGCTGCCTTGCGGATTGCGGCTTTTTGGGTTGGCGGAAGCGCTTCGGACAGCTCGCGCGCGATCTGTCGGATTTGCGAGTACGCGAGCTGGGTGTTGTCGCTTCGCCATCGGTCACCGGTCCATTCGAACCAGCAACCCCGGTCATGGTCGAAGCGCATGGTGCCGGCGGCAATCGCCGTGAAGCGCAGCGCTACGCCATCCTCTGAAAGGTCGGTGCCCGCGTGCTTGGGGCTTGCCGGCTGTTCGGCGCTGTCATGCGGGTGTTGCTCGCGGTGCGCGCGGTCCTTGGCGTCCCACTCCGAAAAATCGCGCATCATTTCGCCCCCGTGATCAGTGGGACGATTTGAGCGGACTGAACCTCAATGCCGTGCAGGTCGGCAAAGGCGTTCGCAGCGTCTAACGCGCTGTCGCGGCAATCAAAGCTGCCGACATGAAAGCCGCTGTCGTAATGCGCGGACCAGCAGTAGACCATGAAGTACGGCGCAGCGTTGTCGGCCACAACGCGGTTGATCTCGACAAAGCTGGTCATGCTGCGGCCCTCGTCTGAACGTACCGGACGAACGCTGCCTGCGTGTCGGGTTCCAGGCGGTTGAAGATCGCCATGCAATAGGCTTCAAGCTCATCCGCATCGGCCATGTCGGCCCAGTACGCCGCTTGTCCCGCCAGGTCCGAGAACGGTGCGACCGGAATACCCGTGCCCCGGCCCAGAACCGTTTCAGCCACCGCCAGCGCGGTAGCAGGATCGTCCAGCGACATGAGCGCGGCGTAGGCCACTGCGGCCCGTTCTTGGTCCGCGAGGCGCGCCACCAGTATCTGAGAAAAGGCGATCCAGGCGTCCGCGTCGCCAAGCGTCAGCGCGTAGCCCAAAGATCGGACCACTTTCAGGTACTGCGGCTTGATCAGCGTCGAGAAAGAGCGCTTGCTGCTCATGCCAGCGCCCCCCAATGCATTGCCAAAATGGGGAACGTTGCGATATACTCGCCGCACGAAATGACGCTTTCTACAACGTCTTTGGCCCCGGATGCGCCCGCCAGCGCGCCGGGGTTTTCGTTTGCCGCGTCATCATTGACGCCAAGGTTGGGCAAACGCGATTTTTCCCCAATGATTTCAATGGGGCGTTTGACGAAGGTTGGGCAACCTAAGTCATTGATTTGGCAAGGATTGTTTACGTCCTGCCGGGATCACCACCCGCCCT
>JAGRMT010000068.1 GCA_020441125.1 Roseivivax sp. | reverse complement strand
TCTGGCTGACGATCTGCGCCTTGACCGTGGGGTTGTTGATCTCGACCATCGTCTCGACCCGGCGTGACAGGTTGCGGCCCATCCAATCGGCCGACGAGATGAACACCCGCGCCTGGCGCGATGGCAGGGCGTGGCCGTCGCCAAAGCAGATGATGCGCGAATGCTCCAGGAACCGTCCGACGATCGACTTGACGCGGATGTTGTCCGACAACCCCTTGACCCCGGGCCGCAGCCCGCAAATGCCCCGGATCACGCAGTCGATCTTCACCCCGGCCTGGCTGGCGGCGTAAAGCGCGTCGATCATGTCCGGCTCGATCAGCGAGTTCAGCTTCAGCCAGATCGCCGCGGGCTTGCCCTTGCGGGCGTTCTCCGCCTCGGCGCCGATCAGCTCCAGCATTCTCGGCTTCAGCCAGTGCGGCGAAATGGCGAGGTTTTCCAGCGAGGCCGGCTTGGCATAGCCCGACAGGTAGTTGAACACCTTGGTGGCATCGCGCCCCAGCGCCGGATCGCAGGTGAACAGGCTCAGGTCGGTGTAAATCTTGGCGGTGATCGGGTGATAGTTGCCGGTGCCGAAATGCGTGTAGGTGACCAGCTTGTCGCCCTCGCGCCGCACCACGGTCGATATCTTGGCGTGGGTTTTCCAATCAAGGAAACCATAGACAACATGCGCCCCCGCCCGTTCCAGCCGGCGCGACTGGCGGATGTTGGCGGCCTCGTCGAACCGCGCCTTCAGCTCGACCAGCGCGGTGACGGACTTGCCGTCCTCTGCCGCCTCGCACAGCGCCTCGACGATGGGCGAGTTGCGCGAGGTGCGGTACAGCGTCTGCTTGATCGCCACGACGTTGGGGTCGGCCGCCGCCTGCTTGAGGAAGCGCACCACCATGTCAAAGGTCTCGTATGGGTGGTGCAGCAGCATGTCCTTGGACCGGATCGCGGCGAACATGTCGCCGTCGTGGTCCTGCACCCGTTCGGGCACGCGCGGGGTAAAGGCCGGCCACAGCAGATCGGGCCGGCTATCCAGCACCAGCTCCTTCAGGTCGGCGACGCCGATCATGCCGTCGATCTCGACCACCTCGTCACGGCCGACGTGCAGCTCTCGCATCACGATCTGCTTCAACGCCTCGGGCGCGCGGGCAGAGATCGTCAGCCGGATCACCTCGCCCCGGCGGCGGCGCTTCAGCGCGACCTCGAATTCGCGCACCAGGTCTTCGGCTTCTTCCTCGACTTCCAGGTCACTGTCGCGCAGCACGCGGAATTCGAAGTGGTCGGCGACGTGATAGCCCGGAAACAGGCTGTCGATATGCAGCAGCAACAGCTCTTCCAGTGGCAGGAAGCGCTGGCGCTTGTCCGGTGCCGGCAGCGCCATGAACCGGTCGATTTGGGCCGGGATCGGCAGCAACGCCTGAAGCGGCTTCTCCTTTCCCCGCTGCAACTCCAGCGCCAGGCAGAAGCCGGTGTTAGCGATGAACGGGAACGGGTGCGCCGGGTCGATTGCCAGCGGCGACAGCACCGGGAACACCTGCTCCAGGAAGGCGGTGGCCAGATAATCCAGATCGGTCTGTGTCATCTGATCGCGGCTGAGGATCTCGATCCCCTCCGCCTGCATCTCGACCTTGAGATCGGCGAACACGGTCTGCTGCCGCTGCATCAGCCGCCGCGCATCCTCGTTGATCAGCACCAGCTGTTCCGCCGGAGTCAGCCCGTCGGCCGCCGGGGTGGTATTGCCTGCCCGGGCCAGCTCGCGCAGGCCGGCGACGCGCACGGTATAGAATTCCTCAAGGTTGGTGGCCGAGATCGACACGAAGCGCAGCCGCTCAAGAAGTGGCACGCGCGGGTTCTCGGCCTCTTCCAGAACGCGCCAGTTGAAGCCGAGCCAGCTCAGCTCCCGGTTGAAGAACCGGATCGGGCCGGTCAGGTCCAGGTCTTCCAGGTCGACCGGCGCAGGCAAGGGGGACTTCAGAAAATCGGCTGTCATGATGTGCTTATGGAGCGAGGTTGTAACAAATTCACAATTCTATTCTGGCCCCATCGCCCCATCCTCTGCAAGGGCCGCCAGCGCCTCGCGCGCCTTGACGCGGTTTGCCCCGCTGGGTGTACCCAGGGCCCGGCGGTCGATTTCCTCGACCACCAGCCCGGCCATCGCGAAAGAGCGGGGCATGTGCTTGACGAGGTACGGGATGACATCGGGCGCCGGCACCGTCTGCCGGTCGGCAAAGAGCTTGGCCAGCACCGCCGTCAACAGCGCGTCGTCAGGCTGGCTCAACCGCGCCACCGGCGTGCCCGCCATCCGGCTGGCCAGATCGGGCAGCGCCAGGGGCCATTCCGCCGGCACAGCGGCATCGGTCAGAAGCAGCGCCTGCCCTTCGGCCAGAACCAGGTTATGCAGATGAAACAACGCCGTTTCGGCCGCTGCGTCTCCGGCGATGGCGCTGACATCCTCGACACAGACCGGCGCTGCCGACAGCACCGGGATATCCGCTTGCGCCAGATTGCGCGCGGACAGGATCGTCGCGCCCGAAGCCGCCGCCCAGACATGCGCCAGGTGCGTCTTGCCCGCGCCCGCCGGCCCCGCCAGCGCCAGCTTGCGGCCCGGCCAGTCGCGCCAGCCGTCGATCATCGCCAGCGCCACGGCATTGGCCTCGGTCACGAAGAAATCGCCGCGGCCCAGCGCGGGGCGCGCCGGCAGGATCAGGCTGTATTGCTCGGTCATCTCAGCGGCCGGATCCGCCCGACAGGCCGCGGTACAACCGCCCGTCCTTGTACTGGTTGATGGCGAAGCGGGCGATCACGCCCAGCGCCGCCGCCATCGGCACCGCCACCAGCAGTCCGACAAAGCCGAACAGCGCGCCGAACACCGACAGCGCCAGCAGCAGCCACACCGGGTGCAGCCCGACCGATCCGCCCACCAGCTTGGGCGTCAGGTAATTGCCTTCGACCAGCTGGCCGGACTGGAACACCGCCCAGACCGCCGCGACCCAGACCCAGTCACCCCAGAACTGGAACAGCGCGATGCCGATGGCCAGCAACCCGCCGACGATCGCCCCGACATAGGGAATGAAGGTCAACAGCCCGGCCACCACGCCGATCACCAGCCCGAACTGCAGGCCCACCAGCCACAGCGCGAGCGCGTAATAGGTTCCAAGGATCAGGCAGACAGACCCCATCCCGCGCACGAAAGAGGACAGAACGCCGTCGATCTCCAGCGCCAGCCGGCGGATCACCGGGGCGTGGTCGCGCGGCAGCAGATCGTCGATCCGGGCAATCATGTTATCCCAGTCGACCAGCAGGTAGACGGCCACAACCGGCACGATGACGAACAGCGTGACGATGTTGATGATCCCGGCGGCAGAGCTCAGCAGCGCCTCCAGCAGCTGCCCGCCGCGCTGGCGCACCGTTTCGCCCAGCGAGGCCAGACTTTGCCGCAGCACGCTGTCCTCGACCATGATCGAGGGGAAGCGTTCGGTCAGGAAAGTCTGGAAGTTCTTCGACATCTCCGGGACGGTCTCGAACAGCTGAATCGACTGCTGCACCAGCAGCGGAACGATCAACAGCGCCATGACCACGAAGACGACCATCGCCACCACGGTGATCACCGCCGTGGCCGCCCCGCGCGAAAGACCCATCCGCTCAAGCCGGTCGGCGACCGGATCCAGGAAATAGGCAATGGCGCCGCCCAGCACGAAAGGCAGCAGCACGTTGCCCAGCGCGTAAAGCACGACGGCAAACACCACCGCGGCGATGCTCCAATACCGTACCTGCTGGCCTACCGAGTACGCCATACGCGCCCCTTTTTTGCGTCTTTGCCTTACATCGCCCGTCGCGCCGGGGCTTTCAAGGGCCGTGCAGGCCGAATGCCCGGGCGGGCTTGACTTCTGTGCGCCCGGCGGCGCTGATGCCCGGCAAAGAGGAGCCCCCCCATGCGTACCGCCTTCGACACCGAGCTGGAACAGCGCCTCGTGCGTTATGCCGCCATCGACAGCCAGAGCGACGAAAGCTCGTCCACCTCGCCCTCGACCGCGATCCAGCTGGACATGGCCCGGCTGCTGGAACGCGAACTGACCGAGATCGGCGCGCAGGATGTGCGGATCACGGACTATGGCGCCGTGCTGGCCACGGTTCCCGGCACGGTGGCGGGCGCGCCCACCGTCGGGCTTCTGGCCCATGTCGACACCGCGCCGCAGTTCAACGCCACCGGGGTCAAGCCGGTGGTGCACCGCGCCTACAATGGCGGCGACATCACCTTTGCCGATGCGCCCCAGCTGAAACTGTCGCCCGATGTCTCGGCCCACCTGGCCGAGGTCGTCGGCCACGACATCATCACCGCTTCGGGCACAACGCTGCTGGGCGCCGACGACAAGGCGGGAGTGGCCATCGTGATGACGCTGGCGCGGCACCTGCTGAGCACCCCGGGGCTGAAACACGGCCCGCTGCGCATTGCCTTCACCCCGGACGAAGAGATCGGCCGAGGCGTCGATGCCCGCCTGCCTGCCGACCTGGGCGCGGATTTCGCCTATACGCTCGACGGCGCGCTGCCGGGCGAAATCGAATACGAAAGCTTCTCTGCCGACGGGGCCGAGGTGGTGGTGACCGGCGTCTCGGCCCACCCCGGCTGGGCCAAGGGCAAGATGGTCAACGCGCTGCACCTGGCGGCCAAGATCGTCGACACGCTGCCGCAGACCACCAATGTGCCCGAGATGGTCGATGGGCGCGAAGGGTTCCTGCATCTTTACGCGATCACCGGCACGGCGGCCGAGGCGCGGCTGAAGTTCATTCTGCGCGACTTCGAACTGGACGGGCTGGCTGCCAAGGGCGCGCTCCTGCGCCAGGTCTGCGACACCATCGCGGCGACCGAACCGCGCGCACAGATCGCTGTCAGCATCCGTCCGCAGTACCGCAACATGCGATACTGGCTGGAAAAGGACATGACGCCGGTCGAACTGGCCCGCGCCGCGGTGCGCGATGTCGGGATGGAGCCTGTCTCGGTGCCGATCCGCGGCGGCACGGATGGCTCGCGCCTGACGGAAATGGGCGTGCCCTGCCCCAACGTGTTCACCGGGATGCAGGAAATCCACGGCCCGCTGGAATGGATCAGCGTGCAGGACATGGCCCGCGCGGTGTCGGTGTGCCTGAAGATCGTCGAACGGGCGGCGGGATGAGACGATAGAACGCCGCCCCGGCCCGTTGACTGCGGCTCGCAGAGCCACCGGGCCAGCGCCCATCCACGGACGCGCGCCGGCCTTCCTTCAGGTCTTTCTGCCTCCTACCCCTTCCGCCATACCGACACGTGCGACCGGCTGAACCGGTCGAACGGCGCGCGGGTCCAATCCGCCCAGCGGTGCTCCAGCGCCATCCCGGCCATCTGCGCCATCAGGTCCATCTCGGCCGGCCAGGCATAGCGGAACGGCACCGTCAGCGCGCGGCTGTCGTTCCCATCCAGCCAGACATGGGTCGAGGAATAGAGCTGCGTGGCGATGTCGATCACGTCGACGCCGATGTGACCACCTTCGCAGGCGAAGGCGCTGCGTGTCTCTCCAAAGGGCAGCTTCTGCACCGGCGGCACCAGCGTTTCGACGACGAACCGCCCGCCGGGCTCCAGGTGCGCGGCCGCATTGCGGAAACAGGCGACCTGCGCCGCCTGCGTCGTCAGGTTGTCGATCGTGTTGTAGACCAGCGCCACCAGCGCAAACGCGCCCGGGACCTGCGCCGTGGTCATGTCGCCGATCACCACCGGGATCGGCGCGCCGGTTTCCTTCCTGCGCAATTCATCGACCATGGCGCGGGACAGCTCTATCCCGGCGACCGGCACGCCCATAGCCGCCAGCGGCAGCGCGATTCGACCGGTGCCAATGGCGAACTCAAGCACGCGCCCGCCGCCCGACAGGGCGCGCAGCGCCTCGACCGTCTCTGCCACGGCATCGGAATTGGCGTGGTCTTGGTCATAGCGCCGCGCCACATCGGCGCCGAAATGGTCCTTGGGGTCCATCCTGCGTTATCCGGCAGGCGGCACCAGCACCGTGGTGCGAAAGCGCCCGTCCTCGGCGGACTTGTCCACGCTGGCGCCGATCTGCGCCGCGAACCGCGCCACCAGACGCTCTCCCAGCCCGGTCGAGTTGATCTCCGTCTCCGGCGCCTGGGCGGCGATGGCGTTCTCGATCGCGATCGACAGCCCCTCGCGCACCGTGCCGGACAACGTCATCCGCACCGGGCGCGCGCCATCGGGGCGGCCGTATTTGACGGCATTGGTCAACAGCTCGTTCACCATCAACCCCAGCGCCACCGCCTGGTTGCTGTCGATCGCCACGGCGCGGCTGCGTGTCTCGAAAACCAGGGCCTCGTCCGGCAGCTCGGAGCTGCGCCGCGTCGCCCCGGCCAGCCGATCCAGCAGCGCCGACAGGTTGGTCGCGGTCACCGCGTCGGTGACCTGCATCAACCCATGCACGTCGGCCACCGCGCGGACCCGCGATTCCACCGCCAGGAGCGAGGCCTGCGCCTTCTGCGCCAGCGCCCCGCCTTCGCGCATCAGGTTGCCCGCCTCGATCCGCAGCATCGACAGCGCGATCTGAAGGCTGTTCTTGATCCGGTGGTTTGCCTCTTCCACCAGCGCCTCGCGCATCTCCAGCGCCCGTGCAAGCTTGCGCCGGTTTTCCTCGATATCGGTCAGGTCGACGAAGGTGCCGACCAGCTTGGGCTTGCGGTCCTCAGGATCGGTTGCCACCTCGGCACGGATGCGCACGAAGCGTTCCTCGCCGCCCGGCAGCGTCACGCGGTAGTCGAACGAGGCGATCTCGCCCTGCGGGGCCGCCATGATCCGCTCGACCTCGGCATAGACGGCCGGCAGGTCCTCGGGGTGGACCCGGTCAAAGAACGCTTCCGCGGTCGGCCCCGCCTCGCCCGGCGCATAGCCGAACATCGCGTCAATCGCCTCGTGCCGGTGAAACAGCTGCGTGGTGGGATCGAAACTGAAATAGGCCACCGCCGCTGTCACCGCCGAGGTCCGCCGGTGGGTGTCTGCCAGCTTGCGCGTCAGCACCGTCTCGGTCACGTCCTGCGCTGTCTGCAGGATCGCCTCGATCCGGCCATCTACCGTGATCGGCGCGAAATGCATCTCCCAGTGATGCTCTCGGTATTCGCCATCGGGGCCTGGCAAATCGAACCGGTAAGGGCCGATCTGCTCGGCCGAGCCGCTGCGCACCATGCGCGCCACCGTGTCCTTGATCGCCGCCATCGCGGCGGATCCATCGGCGTCGGAACTGGGCGGGAAGGCCTCGAACATGCCAAGCCCGACAACGTCGCGCCCCTCTGACAGCGACATGCGCTCATGCGCCGGGTTGCGCCACATCAGCGTCAGCTTCTCGTCGGGAAGGAACAACAGGGCGGCGAAGGGAACCTCGGCCAGCCCGAGGGCGAGATAGGCATTGGTTCCCGGCGCGACCCGGGTCGTGTTCTGGCTGGTCAAGTCGTTCTCCACGATCACCCGGCCAGGCCGGTCAGGCGATGTCACCTCGCCGCCGAGCCTAGCCAAGTTTTCCCCACAGCGCAAACCCGTCGATCCGGCACGGTACGGCTCTTGCCAAGCCGGGTCACTTGGCTCAAAACCCCCCGAAACGCTGCCGCAAGAGGTCCCCGATGCGCTTGTCCCGATACTTCCTGCCCGTCCTGAAGGAAACGCCCTCCGAGGCGCAGATCGTCAGCCACCGGTACATGCTGCGCGCCGGCATGATCAAGCAGGCCCAGGCCGGCATCTATTCCTGGCTGCCGCTGGGCTACAAGGTGCTGCGCCGGCTGGAGCAGATCGTGCACGAGGAGCAGATCCGCGCCGGTCACATCCCGATGCTGATGCCGACGCTGCAATCGGCCGACCTGTGGCGTGAATCCGGCCGCTATGACGATTACGGCGAGGAAATGCTGCGCATCAAGGACCGGCATGACCGGGACATGCTCTACGGTCCGACCAACGAGGAGCTGATCACCGACATCTTCCGCAGCCATGTCGGCAGCTACAAGGATCTGCCGCTGACGCTATACCACATCCAGTGGAAATTCCGCG
>JAGRMT010000067.1 GCA_020441125.1 Roseivivax sp. | reverse complement strand
CCATGCAGCCGATCTCGCCATCCAGGGCGATGTAGTTCAGATCGTACTTGGAGGCTTCCAGTTCCTTCGGATCCTCTTCGGTGGTGTCACGCAGCTCGGCGACCTGCGGCTGGCGATACATCGCGTTGCCGTCGAAGCCCAGCTTGGCATCCAGCACCTTCAGATCGCCGTTCGTCATGACGATCAGCGGGTTGATCTCCAGCATCTCCATGTCCTTCTCGACGAAGGCCTTGTAGAGGATGCCCATCAGCTTGACGCATTGTTTGACCTGCGCACCTTCCAGCCCCAGTGCAAAGGCGATGCGGCGGCCGTGGAACGCCTGGTATCCGGTGGCCGGATCGACGGCGAAGGAGAGGATCTTCTCGGGCGTCTTGGCCGCGACTTCCTCGATGTCCATGCCGCCCTCGGTCGAGCAGACGAAGGAGATGCGCGACGAGCCGCGATCCACCAGCAGCGCCAGGTACAGCTCGCGCGAGATGTCCGAGCCTTCCTCGATGTAGATGCGGTTGACCTGCTTGCCGGCCGGGCCGGTCTGATGCGTGACCAGGGTGCGGCCCAGCATCTTCTTGGCTTCCTCGGCCGCTTCATCGACCGACTTGGCCAGGCGCACGCCGCCCTTCTCGCCGGCGTCGGCTTCCTTGAACTTGCCCTTGCCGCGGCCGCCGGCATGGATCTGGGCCTTCACGACCCACAGCGGGCCATCGAGCTCGCCCGCGGCGCTCTTGGCTTCCTCGGCTTTCAGTACCACGCGGCCATCGGACACCGGAGCGCCGTAGCTGCGCAGCAGGGCTTTCGCCTGATACTCGTGGATGTTCATGGATCAACTGTCCCGTCTTGCTGCGATTGTGGGGGGTTTACGCAGGTTTCGCGCCATAAGTTAAAGGAAATCTGCGCACATGGCCGCGTTTACCGTAAAAAAGCGACATTTGTGATCACAGCCTGAAATCGTGTGATCACAAGCCTTCTCGCTGGGTGCGCTAACGGTCACGCGCATCTCCGCCGCCTTGATTCGCCGGTCGCGCGAATGCCAGTACCTGTCCGCGCGGCAACCTGTCGGCGCGGAATTCCAGCGTGAACCCGGCGCTTTGCGCGCTGGCTGCGACATCGCCCGCCAGCCGGTGATACGGCGGCCGCGCCGGGTGGGTTACCACACCGTCAGGCTGGCGCAGCGCGCCGCGCGCGGCCTCTGCATCGGGCGCCAGGAACACCGTGAACAGCAACGCCGTCAAGCTGGGGCACCGCGCCCGGATCGAACGCAGCGCCGTGTCCAGCCGCTCTGCCGGCAAGTGGGTAAAGACCGCGAAGGCGATGGCAAAGTCGATATCCGCAGGCACCCCGGGCAGCGAGAATTCGGCATCCCCGATCAGCCGGTCGGGCGGCAAGCGCGCCGGATCGGCCAGCTCTACCTGCCGTCCCCGCTCCATCAGCGCGTGCGAGGCATCAGTGGCCCAGTAGTGGCCCGGCTCAAGGTAGGGCACAGCGCGGCAGCCCAGGCGCAGCGCGCCCGCGCCGATGTCCAGCAGCCGGTGATGCGGGCGCAGGCCGGCCTCTGTCAGCAGTCGCATCTGCAATCGTCCGGTCTCGTCCCAGCGCCCGCCGACGATGTCGCGGTGGCGTCCTTCCTCCAGGGCGCGATCATAGAAACCGGGGGCAAGATAGGGCGAGATCGCGCCCTTGGGTCGGGTCATGGCAGGGGCCGGGCTGTTTGGCGCGGGCCTATCACCTTGGGTCGCGCTCCGCCAGACGGCCCGGCGCGTTGCGGCAGGCCGGGCAAGGCGCTAATCAGGGGGCGGCTAGGCCGATGGGGGGCAGGATGCAGACAGTTCAGCGGCACGGTGCCGATAAACACGATCCGCAGGCGCTGCCGGTCATGGCGCTGGCACATAACGAAGCGAACATCCTGCCCGAATTCCTGCGCCATTACCGGGCGATGGGTCCGGTCAGCTTTCTGATCGTCGATGACGGGTCGACCGACGCCACGCCAGATTTGCTGGCCGCGCAACCCGATGTCACCGTGTTCCGTCCGGTCGCCGGGTCCAGCTATGCCCGCGACAAGGTGCAGTGGCGCTCTGACATTCTCGATGCCCATTGCGCCGGGCGCTGGTGCCTCGTGCCGGACCTGGATGAACACTTCGTCTTTGCCGGCCAGCCCGGCCAGACCGTGGCCGAGTATATCGCCGCGTTGGAGCGGGAAGGCGCACAGGCGGTGGTGACGCTGATGATCGACATGTACGACGACCGGCCGTTGGCAGACCACGTCTATCCCGCCGATGCGGCGCAGACACTGGAGCAGGCGTTTCCGTTCTTCGACGGCCCCTCTGCCTTTCCCGACGGCTATACCATGCGCCCGATCACCCGCGCCCGGGCCGAGAAGTTCCCGTGCCCGCCGATCCAGTTTGCTGGCGGCGCCCGCGACCGGCTGTTCTATCCGCGTCTCGACCGGCTCGGCTCTGTCGGGCGGCGGGCTGTGCGCAAATGGATGGGGATGGATCGCCCGATCAACGCCCGGCTCGCCCCGTGGGAGCGCGCGATCATGACCCAGGTGTCGCGCCGGTACTTTGCCGGCCGACTGAATTGCACCAAGCTGGGCCTGCTGAAATGGCAGGCCGGAATGCGCTTCAGCGGCGGGCCGCACAACGTTGACCGGCCGTTGCCAGTGTCTGAAAGCATCGCCGCCTTTCTGCATTTCACCTTCACTCGCGGGCGCGCCGGCATCGTCTATATCGCCGAGCGCGGCCAGCACGCCAGCGGGGGCGCCTATTACAAGCGCTTGCTGGAGGGTGACACGCTTGACCGCTCGCCAGTGTTCGATGGCACGCGTCGCTATGACGGGCCGGCGGACCTGGCCGGGCTGATCCGACCGATCCCCGGCTATTGATTGCCATCATTGACTGACCCTGCTGCGTGCTGTGGGATGCCAAAATCCCCGGAAGCAAAGGAGTCAGCTCATGCGGTTTCATCTTTGGGGGGCGGCGACCTGCCTCGCGATTTTGGCGGGGCAGGCAGGCCACGCCGCCGATCTGACACAGGGTCTGGCCGCGCGTATTGCCACGCTGGAACAGGACCCGGCGCAGAATGCGTTCGAACTGGGCGCGATGCGCGTGCTGCGCGGTGTGGAAACCGGGCTTCAGACCATGAACGCGGTACAGGTCGAGACTCTGGTGCCGTTGCCACTGTTGCGCCTGGCGCCTGGCGGTGCCGGCAAGCCGCCGCCACAACCCGGCTTTGTCAACGCGCTGTTCTCCCGGTTTGCCACCGACCTCGACACCGCCCGCGCCGACCTGACCCGCCCCGGCGCCGAGGAGCAGAGCTTTACGCTGCGCCTGGGCGACCTTTGGTTTGATGTCGACGGTAATGGCGCACAGGACCCGGGTGAAGACGGAGTCCAGATCCTGGGCCCGTTGTTCGTTCCCGGCGGGCGCATGATCACGGTTGATGGGCGGACCGATCTGGCAGACGTGGTCGTGCGCTTTGACGCGGCCGACCAGGCCTGGCTGCTGGCCTATACCCATGCCCTGTCGGCGACCGCCGAACTGGTGCAGGCCTTCGACGCAACCCGGATCGCCGAAGATCTGGCGCAATCGCGGGCGCTGCTGGATAACCTGCCCAGCTTGCCCTATCCGTACCCACCCGAAGAGGTGCGCGCCAATGTTAAGGCGCTGATCGCCCAACAGGCGGTGCTGCGCGACAAGGTCAACGCGCTCTACGCCGAGATGGGCCCGCTTCAGGACGAGGCCGCCAAGGTGCAGGCCCAGCGCGATGCGGCGTCCGACGACGCCACACGCCAGGCGCTTCAGGTGCAACTCGACGCGCTCTATACCCAGATCGACGAAATGGGCGCCCGGGCATCGGATGCGCAAATGCAGCAAATGGCCCTGGACAGCGAAATCGAGGGATGGCTGGCGAAATTGCCGTCGGCCCCAGACGGTGACAGCGGCGGCTTGCAGGCCGAGTTGGCAGGCTGGGAGCCGACAGCGGCGATGATCTACGTTGTGCTGACCGCGCTTCAACAGCAACCGGACAAGCAGCACCTGACCGCGGCACGCGACCACTGGCGCGCGATGGTCGCCGCCAACCGCGACTTCTGGCAGCGGCTTGAAGCCGAAACCGACGATGACCGCGAATGGGTGCCGGCATCACAGCAGACAAGCGCGCTGGGCATCACTTTGCCAGAAGGCACAGGCGCGGCATGGCTGCGTGTGCTGGAGGACGCCAGCGCGGTGCTGGACGGGCAACTGCTGGTGATGCACCCGCTGATGCCTCCGGACTCGGGGATCGACGTGTCAGCTTATTTCGATGACCCGGTTGCGATCGACCTGCTGGGCGCGATTCACGGCGTTGCCTTCTATCGCTATGCCAAACAGGGGCCGCGCATGTCGGCAAGCAATTGGGACCGGTTCACCCAGCTGGTCGGGGGCCGCGGATTTGCCTTCGCCTTGCTGCTGAACTAGCGCAACAAAAAAAACGGGGGCCGTCGGCCCCCGTTTTCCAATCCTTTTCGGCGTGGCTTATGCCAGCGACGGATCAATGCCCTTGCAGGCGTCAACCAGGCCCTGAACGGCCTTGACCGAGACGTCGAACATCGCCTGTTCTTCCTTGGTCAGCTTGATGTTGACGATCTTCTCGATGCCGCCGGCGCCGATCACGGTCGGCACGCCCACGTACATGTCCTTCACGCCCAGGTCGCCGTCGCAATAGGCGGCGCAGGGCAGGACGCGCTTCTGATCCTTCAGATAGGCTTCGGCCATCTCGATGGCGCTGGTTGCCGGTGCATAGAAGGCCGAACCGGTCTTCAGCAGGCCGACGATCT
>JAGRMT010000066.1:22770-26557 GCA_020441125.1 Roseivivax sp. | reverse complement strand
ACAATGTCACCAGCAAAGACCACGCTCTGTTGTGGCAGCCAGACATAACTGTCGCCCGGAGTGTGCGCGGGCGCCGCGTGGGCGATCTCGATCTGAAGGCCGCCCAGTTCGAGGCTGTATTCGGTATCGAAGGTGGTGTCGGCATAGACCGGCTCGGTTCCCGCCAGACCTTCGCCAACCAGCATTGAGAGCGCGGTCATCTGCATCGAAGCGCGCGCCTGCTGATCTTCGACAGCGGCGGCGGATGCGATCACTTCGGCGCCCTGCGCCTTCCAATATCCATTGCCGAGCCATCGGTGATCTTGCCCGCCGGTGTCGATGACAAAGCGCACGGGCTGGTCAGTCAGTCCCCTGATCACCGCATGCAGCGCTTCGGCCCCTTTCCAGGTTCCGCCCGGATCGACCAGCAGCGCGCCATCCGGAGTTTCGATCAGACCGAAGGTCGCGTTGTTGCCAAGGTTCTCGGCATCACGCTGGGTGGCTGGGCCCTCGATCGCCCAGATGCCTTCGCCAATGGTGTGAACGGACAGCACATCGGCGGCGGCCACTAGCGGCGAAATTGCAAAGACAAGCGCGCCAAGCACATGTTTCATGGCCGAACCTCCCATCGAACCGATGGAATGACGCTAGCCGATACCGGGCGGGGCCACCAAGCGTTGCGCCCGCCCCTGCGTCAATCGGTCGGGACGGGTGCAGGCATTCGGAATGCGCCGATCAGCGCATTCCTTGCCGGACAACCATCATGGCCAGTTGCGCGATCAGCGCCGAACGGGCAGCGGCGATGGCGCTGTAGCCAGAGGCCTGGTCATAGGGCACCGACAATTCGAAGCTGCGGGCGCGGTCGCGCCCCTTGTCACCGGCAGGGGCGACAAAGGCCATTCCGCGCACCCGATAGGTGCCGTCGTCCATCGGCAGCATTTCCTCGATCCGCACGTCGACGGCGACATCGGGATAGCTTTCGAACGGCCACGGTTCGGGCGCGACGCGGGCGCCGGTGATCTCGGTCAGCGCGCGGGCCAGGCCCAGCGTGACGGCGCGCACCGGCTCGTCGGCCCAAAGCGAGGCGGCGTTGCCGGTCAGCTCGCCGCTGGCGCCGGCAATCGCGATTTCCTCGCTGGCGGCGTGCGACGGCAGCGACACCTCGCGCACCAGGATCGAACCATAGGGCACGCGCACCCGTTCCGCCGGGGCGGGATCGGGGGCGGCGTAGCGGATCGGTGCATCGCCCGAGCAGGCGGCGAGACCGAGGGTGGCGGCAAAGAGAATCCGTTTCATCATCGTCCCAGAATAATGGAGTTGGGTTTGCGTTCCAGTGTGCGCGACAGGCTTTCGACGGCGCGGGCAGCACGGCCGACCTCTGTCAACGCGCCTTGGGCCGCGCGGTTCAGCTCGGAATTGGGCGCCAGCGACTTGAGCGTTTCCTCGGCCTGGGCCAGAACCTGATCCAGGCGCCGGGTGATCTTGGGCAACTCGGTCGTTGCCTGCTCCACCGCCGCCGTGGCCTGCCGTGCCGAGGCGAGCGTGGCGTTCAGGTTCTCCACCGTGCCACCGTCGCGCAGCTCGGCCAGGGCCAGCCGCACCTGATCCAGCGCCGCGCCCAGCTGCTCGGGCAGCGATTGCAGCCCTTCGTCGCGCAGCAGCGTGTCGGCGGCGTTCACGACCTGGGTCGCCTGGGCCATCAGCTCCTCCAGCGGAAGGGCCTCGGCCTTCTTGGCCACGCCGTTCAGCGTTTCCAGCAGTTCGGGCATCCCGTCGACGCTGGACGTCACGGCATCTGCCGCCTGTCCAGCGCTGTCGACCGCGGCCAGCAGCCGCTCGACCGCCTGCGCCTCTTCCAGGTTGGTAACGACGCGGCGCAAATCGCCCATGGTGGCGCGCAGATCGTCCATCACCGCGCCAACCTGCCCCGGCAGGGCCTGCATCTCGGGCGCGCCAACCAGGCCACGCACATCGGTCAGCAAGCCTGCAACCTCGTCCGGTACCTTTCGCAGGCTGGGATCAGATGTCAGGTCCGTGGCCGACTCCATGAAGCGGATGGCGCTTTGCAGCAGCTCTTCGATCGGCAGGCTGTTGATTCGCGTCAGCACGCCCTCGGCCGTGGCCGCAGCGTCGGCCACGTCGGCCTTTGTGCTGGGGAACACCGGGAACGGATCGCCGCTGTAATCGAGACTGTCTTCCGTAGCGGTGGGCAGGTCGATGAACTCGATCTTCAGCCCGCCGGTCAGGATGCTGGCGGTGGCCAGCCGCGCGCGCAGACCCTGCTGGGCGCGAATGTCGAAGAACTCCAGCACCTCGGCCTCGCCCGCATCGTCGCCCAGGCCCAGCTGGCCGGGCTTGATCTCGACGTTGACCAGCAGCCGCACGCGGCGGTCGCGGAAGCGCAGCGGATCGAGGATTCCGGTCAGGCTGATAACCTTGCCGATCGTCAGGCCGCCGAATTCCACCGGCGCGCCGATCGCCAGCCCGCTGACGTTGTCGTTGAACACGATCGTCATGTTAACGCCGGGCTGGGTGTTGTCGTTGAACAGGCTCTCTCGCGCGTCGTCGCCGCCCTGGTAGACATCGAAAACCGGCTTTTTCGTCAGCGGCACACCGCCCGAGGCCAGCGTGTCGAAGGCAACGCCGCCAGCGATCAGCGAGGCGATGGAGCTGAAATCCAGTTCCACCCCGCCGGCACCCAGCGAGAACGAGATACCAGAGACATCCCAGAACCGCGTCGCACTGGTCAGCAACCGGTCATAGGGCGCATAGATCACTCCCTCGGCCACGGCGGCGCCGCCGCCCGGTGTCAGGTCGGGCGCGCCCACGCGCCCCACGGCGATTCCCTTGTACAGGATCGGGGTCGATTCGGTCAGCCCGGCCCCCGGCAGTGCGCGCAGGGTGACGATGGTGCCCTTCTCGCCCGGCCGCAGCAGGGGCGGCTCGTCCAGCCCCTCGTGCATGTCCACCAGCCCTTCGGCCGCGGTGTCCCACACGCCCTCGATGAACACGCCCGACAGCACGGTATCCAGTCCGGACACGCCCTGCGTTGTCACCTGCGGTTTGACCACCCAGAATTGCGCGTCGTCGTCGACGTAATCGGCAATCGCCTTGTCCAGGCGGATCTTGACCGTCACGCGGCCCAGGTCCGAGGAAAACGCGACCTCTTCGACCACGCCCACGGTCACGTCGCGATAGCGCAGGTCGGTTTCGCGGGCATGGATGCCCTGCGCCTCTTCAAAGGTCACCTCGATCAGCGGCCCGCGCGATGCGAAATGCTGCCAGGCTACGCCAAGCGCGATCGCCAGCGCCGCCAATGGCACCAACCAAACCACAGAGGCCCGTTCCCAAAGGCTGCGGCGTACCGGTTCAATCGTCACGTCGGGGGGGGTGGTCACGGGGTTGGTCCCTCCTGCGGGTCGGTCTGGTCCCAGATCATTCGGCTGTCAAAACTCTGGGCCGAGAGCATTGTAAAGATAACGGACAGGGCAAAGGTCAAACTGGCGGGGCCGGGCTGCACGGAGGCCACAGTGCCCAGGTGCACCAGCGCGCCCAGGATCGCCACGACGAAGACGTCGATCATGGACCAGCGGCCGATATACTCGACCACCTCGAACAGGGTCTGGCGCGGGTGGCCCTTGCGGCCGCCCGGCCCGCGCACGCTAAGTGCCAGGTAGGCGATGGCGGCGAACTTGCCGATGGGGATCAGCACCGAGGCGACGAGGATCACCACCGCGATGCCCACCGCGCCATGCTCTGCCAACTCGATCGCGCCGCCGACGATGGTCGCGCTCTTGGTCATGAACAG
>JAGRMT010000066.1:2663-22729 GCA_020441125.1 Roseivivax sp. | reverse complement strand
GCAATCCACCACGCCCAGACCCGCTGAAGGCTGGTCGAGTCGCGCGACGACAACCGGCTGCCACAGGCGCCACAACGCTCTGTGCCCATGGGCCAGGCCCGGGCACAGCGGCGGCAGCCAACCAGGCCGGCAGCCCGCGCCGTTATTGCGTGGGGGTGTTCAGGGCGTCCCATACCGACCAACTGCACAGATACCTTTGCTGTAACAAAACCAGGATGACCAGCAGGGCGAACATCCAGAACGCCGGGCCGAACATCACCTGCGCCAGGTCCGCCACCTTGATCAGCGCGACGGCACAGCCCAGCGCAAAGATCTCGGCCATCGACCATGGTTTCAGCTGTTCGGCCAGGCGGAAAGCGCGCTTGGCGTGGCGCGCGGGCGGGTGATCGAACACCAGCGGCAGCAGCACGTACAGCAACAGCGCCGTGCGCAGCGCGGGCACCACCAGGATCAGCGCCGCGGTGACGATCACCAGCACGCCAAGCAGCCCCTCGGAGAAGGCCAGCGCCACGTCCAGCACCGAGGCGGCGTTGGAAAGGCCGCTGACTTCGATCGTGAGGAAAGGAAAGAAGGTTGCGCCAACAAACAGAATCAGACTGGCCACCGCCATCGAGATGATCTGCATCCCCGCACGGCGGCGCGGAGTGGCCAGCACGACATGGCACCGACCACAGGCCGCAACCTCGCCAAAGGCGGGTTTGCGCGCGGTCCACAGCGCGTCGCAATGCGGGCAGACGATCAGCCCGCGCGGATCCGAAATGTCGATGGCAGTCATTAAGCTTGGGCCCCCGTCATCCGGCGCTTTTAGGTCAGACACCGCTGGATGACCAGAAGGGGTAGGCAAGGGATTGTTCACACAAACGAAACATCCGGTAACATCGCAGGTTGCACCGGATGGCGCTTGCGCCCGGTTTGCAGCGCCTGGCAGGGCAGGGCCGCGATGGCCGCGTCAGCCGCCCTTGAGCCGCTGCATCAGATAGACTTCGGCCCCGGGTTCGATGGCGGTATGGCGGTTCGGAACCATTTCGCCGTCGATCACCACGGAAATACCGCCGTCGAGGATGGGGCCGAGACCGGGATGGGTCTCGACCAGTTGTTTCAGTGCTTCGGCCACCGTCGCGGCCTCCACCTCTACCACGCGGGCGCCGTCGGTGAACCGCGTCAGGCTGGACCAGAGGTGAACCGCGACCATGCCGGTCAGCCCCGCGCCTTGAGCGCCGCCAGCACAGTGGCCGGGGACATCGGCAGATGCGCCATGCGCACGCCGACCGCGTCCTCTATGGCATTGGCGATGGCCGGCAGCGGCGGCGTGATGCCGGTCTCGCCCACACCGCGGACGCCGTAGGGATGGCCCGGGTTGGGCACTTCGACGATCACAGTGTCGATCATGGGCAGATCCGAGGCGACGGGGATGCGGTAATCCAGGAACACCGGGTTCGCCAGCCGTCCCTTGTCGTCATAGATGTACGCCTCGTTCAGGGCCCAGCCGATGCCTTGCGCAGCGCCGCCCTGGTATTGTCCCTCGACATAGGCGGGATGGATCGCCCGCCCGGCGTCCTGCACCACCAGATAGCGCAGGATCGTGGTGCGCCCGGTTTCGGGATCGACCTCGACATCGACAACATGACAGCCAAACGAGGCGCCGACCCCTTCGGGTACCGATTCATGGTGCCCCGAGATGGGGCCACCGGTCTGGCCCATCTTGCCGGCGATTTCAGCGATGGTCATCGGCGGGTGTTTGCCTGCGTTCGGGCCGGCGGGCTGCGCCGCACCGTTGACCCATTCCACCGCCTCGGGCTCGATGCCCCATTCGGTGGCGGCGCGCCGGCACATCTCCTTGATCGCATGACCCGCTGCGATCACTGCCGCCTTGCCGCTGGCAAAGGTCGCGCGGCTGCCATGCGTCGGCTCGTTCACGCCCAATGCGCCGGTTTCAACCACGTTGACGCGCACGTCCTCATAGCCGATGCCCAGCGTTTCGGCGGTCATCAGCGCGATGGATGCGCGCGAGCCGCCGATGTCGGGGGTGCCGACCGAAACCTGTGCCGTACCGTCCTCGGAAATGGCGAGGCTGACAGACGTTTCGCCGTTGTGGTTGAACCAATAGCCCGCGGCGATACCGCGCCCCTGGTTCGGCCCCAACTTGATCGACAGGTTGGGATGCGCCTGCGTCGCCTCCAGCGTCTCGATCAGGCCGATGGAGCCGAAACGCGGCCCATAGCTCGACTTGTCGCCTTCCTTGACGGCGTTCTTCAGCCGCATCTGCAACGGGTCGATCTTCAGCGCGCGGCACATCTCGTCCAGCAGGCTTTCCACCGCAAAGGCACCCATGGGCGAGCCCGGAGCGCGATAGGCGGCGCATTTCGGACGGTTCGCCAGCACGTCATAACCCACGTGGGCGACATTGGTCAGGTTGTAGGGCGCAAAGCAGCAATACAGTGCCATGTCCACCGGCGCGCCGGGGAAGGCGCCGCCCTGCATCCGGAACTCGGCCCGCGCCGCGGTAATCGTTCCGTCTTTCTTCAAGCCGATCTTGACGTCCATGGAGGCCGAGGCTGTCGGCCCCGTCGCCCGCAGAACTTCGGAGCGAGACATCACGATCTTGACCGGCTTGCCCCCTGCCTTGCGGCTGAGCGCGAGGCTCAGCGGCTCCATGAAGATCGTCGTCTTGCCGCCGAAACCGCCGCCGATCTCGGATGGTGTCACCCGCAGTTGCGAGGCATCCAGCCCCAGCACGGCGGTGCACATCTTGCGAATGTACCACTGGCCCTGGGTACAGACCCACATCTCTCCCTTGCCGTCGGCGCCCAACTGGCCCAGGCAGGCATGGGGTTCGATATAGCCCTGGTGCGTGGCCTCGGTCTTGTAGCTGCGCTCCATCACCAGGTCGGCTTCGGCGAAGCCGGCTTCGACATCGCCGCGGCCAAAGTCCATGTAGCGCACCACGTTCGGCGGCATCCCCTCGGGCACCGAGGCATCGGCCGCCCCGGCGCGGATCACCGGCGCATCGGGTTTGATCGCATCGTCGACGTCGATCACATGCGGCAGCACTTCGTACTCGACCGCGATCAGCCGCGCCGCCTCTTCCGCCAGCAGCTTGGACGTGGCCGCCACCGCCGCCACGGCATGCCCGTCATAAAGGGCGCGCTCGCCGGCGATGGTGTTTTCCTGAAGGTTCCAGTCCTCTCCGGTCAGGCCTTCGGGGAAGTCGGCGCGGGTGACCACAGCCTTCACCCCATCCAGCGCCAGCGCCTTGGAGGGGTCGATCGACACGATACGCGCATGCGCGTGCGGCGACCGCACGACCGCGCCCCACAGCATCCCCGGCGCCGAGATATCCGCCCCGTAGCGCGCCCGCCCGGTAACCTTGTCCAGCCCGTCAGGGCGATCCGGCCGGGTGCCGACCAGTTTGAATTCGCGAAATTCGTCCTTGGCCATCACGCAGCCTCCTGCCGCATCTCTGCCGCCGCATCCAGCACGGCGCGAATGATCTTGTCATACCCGGTACAGCGGCACAGGTTGCCCGCCAGCCAGAACCGCACCTCTTCCTCGGTCGGGTCCGGGTTGCGCTCCAGCAGGGCCTTGGCCGCCACCAGAATGCCCGGGGTGCAGAAGCCGCACTGCAACGCCGCATGTTCGATGAACTTGCGCTGTAGCGGGTGCAGGGTGGCGCCATCGGCCATGCCCTCGATCGTTTCGATCTGCTTTCCCTCGGCCTCGACGCCCAGCACCAGGCAGGAACAGACCAGCGTGCCGTCCAGCCGGACCGAGCAGGCGCCGCAATCGCCAGTGCCGCAACCCTCTTTCGAGCCGGTCAGGCCCAGACGGTCGCGCAGGCAGTCCAGCAGGGTTTCCCGCGGGTCTGCCAGGAATTCGACCGCATCGCCGTTGACGACGGTGGTTACGTGGATCTTGCTCATGCGCGGTCTCCTTTCGCGCGGCTGTAGGCGATCTTGGCGGCGCGCTTGGCCAGCACGCCGGCAACTTCGGTGCGGAACGCGATCGTTCCGCGCTTGTCGTCGATCGGGGCGCAGGCCGCGCTGGCCGCCGCGGCCAGCTTGTCGAGCGCCGCATCGTCAAGGGCGGTGCCCACAATCGCCTGGGCCGCCGCTGGCACCAGCTTGACCACTGGTGCGACCGCGCCAAGCGCGACGCGCGCTTCGGTGACAGTGTCGCCATCCAGCCGCAAGCTGACCGCGCAGCCAACCACGGCGATGTCCATCTCGCTGCGCGGGATGAACCGCAGGTAAGCGTCGCCGGCATGGTCGCCGCGCGCCGGCAGCAGGATCGCCGAGATCAGCTCTCCCGGCTTCAGCGAGGTCTTGCCCGGACCTGATGGAATATCCTGCACCGCAACGGTGCGCTGGCCATCCGGGCCGGTCACCTCGACCGAGGCGCCCGCCGCGACCAGGCCGGGTACGGAATCGGCCGCCGGAGAGCCGTTGCACAAATTGCCGGTCAGCGTCGCACGGCCCTGCACCTGGGTAGAGCCGACCAGTTCCATGCCTTCGACCACGCCGGGCCATTCGGCACGCAGCGCCTCATGCGCGCCCAGCGCAATGCCCGGCACGGCAATGCCGATGCGCCAGCCGCCATCGCCGGTGCGCGCAATGTCGTAGACCCCGGCAATCTTTTTCAGGTCGATCAGGTCATCGGGGATCACCGCGCCGGCCCTGAGCTGAACCAGAACGTCCGTTCCGCCCGCCAGGAACCGCGTGACGCCAGAAGCGCCAGCGGCGATCTGCGCCGCGTCCCGGAATGTCGATGGTGTGTGGTATCGCATGTTACCTCCGCAAGTTTCCGCTGCCCCTGGGTGGACTGCGGGCAGGTCTGTCGGCCGGATGTGCCGCGCGCCTTTGCAACTAGTTCGTCCATGCCATGCGCCCCGCCGTCAAGCATCTTCGGACATTTTCCTGCGAGTCGGCCACGCGAAGAGGGACACATCTGCCTGTGGCAATACGGCGCCCGTCAGGGCCTTTCGGTCGCGGGGCGATAGCTGTTAGCCTTGCCGTGGACGGCGCCCGCCGCCCAGCAAGAGTGAAGGCAGGAACCGCGTCCGTTATCAATGAGCAGCCCTGAAACCGAAAACGACAGCGAAGACGGGGCGGCACGCTCGCCCTGGGCTGAGGTGGTCGCCCTGACCGGGCTTTTCCGCGAACGTGTCTGGGCCGGGCCTTTCATGGTGGCTCTGGGCCTTGGCGCCGCGCTGGCCGATACCCTGGGCGTCGGTCTGGCGGTGATGCTGCTGTTTGCACTGTTGGGTCAGACCCAGCGCATCGCCGAGGGCGGCGGTATCCTCGCCCGTATTCACCAGGCCATCGAGAGCGTTGTCGGTTCCGACGTGTCGACGGTGGCGGCGGTTTTCTTTGTGTTCATCCTGCTTAGCGCGATGCTGGTATACGCCTACCAGGTGATGACTGCAGTGATGATGAACCACGTGGCGCAGCGAATGCGCGACCTGGTGCACCACCAGTATGTCACGCTCAGCTACCGCTATCTGCAACCGCGTGAACAGGGTCTGTTGCTGCACATTCTGGCCACGGAAACCTGGACCGTGTCCGACGCTTTCTATCACCTCGCACGGGTCGGCGTGAACGTCTGCGCGGTGCTGGTGTTCGGCGCGGGGCTGTTCTTTTTGTCGTGGATCGTCGGCATTACCGCCTTTGCCTGCGCCATCGCCGTGTTCGCGCTGCTGCGCATGCTGTCGGTGCCTGTGCGCCGGCTGGGACGCGAGACCCTGGCCGCCAATCAGGTGCTGGCCGAGCGGATGCTGGTCAGCCTGCACGGGATGCGCACGCTGCGTGTCTTCGCGCAGGAAACCTACTTGCTGCGCGTGTTCGGCGCAGCCTCTTCGCGGGTGCGGCGGCTGGCAATCCGGGCAGAGTGGATCAAGGCGCTGATCGGCCCGCTGGGCGAGGTCGGCAGCCTGGGCGCGCTGATCGTGATCGCGCTTGTCGCCGGGCGCTCTGGCGTTGACGTGCCCACCACCATCGCGGCGGTGCTGCTGCTGTTCCGCCTGCAACCCCACCTGCGCGAGATCGAGACCAGCCGTCTGGCACTGGCAGGGATGAACGCCTCGCTGCGTTCGGTGCGCGAAACGCTGATCGGAGAGAAGCCGCTGGCGGTCGAAGGCAGCAAGACCTTCGCCGGCATGGCCGAAGCGCTGCGTTTCGAGGGCGTGACCTTCAGTCATGATCCGCGGCGCCGGCCCAGCCTGGATGCGGTGTCCTTCACCATCCGAAAGGGCGAAACCACCCTGCTGGCCGGGCCCAGCGGATCGGGCAAAACCACGATCCTGAACCTGATCCTGCGGCTATATGATCCCGATGGCGGCCGGATCACCGTCGATGGCATCGACTTTCACGAATACACCCGCGCCAGCTGGCTAAGCAGCGTCGCGATTGCCGGCCAGGACATCGAACTGATCGAAGGCACGCTGGCACAGAACCTGAAGATTGGCGCCCGCGATGCCGACATGGCAGCCCTGCGCCACGTCTGCGACCTGGTCGAGATCCTGGACGATATCGAAGCGCTTCCCGACGGGTTCGATACGCGGATCGGGCCGGCAGGGCAGAATTTCTCGGGCGGGCAGCGCCAGCGCATCGGACTGGCCCGCGCGTTGCTGCGAGCGCCCGATTTCCTGATCCTGGACGAAGCGATGAGCGCGATCGAACCGGATCGTGAAATGCGCATTCGCGAACGCATCGCCGAAGTGATGCGCAACGGCACGATCCTGGTGGTCAGCCATCGCGCCGACGCTGCCGTTTTTGCGGATCGCACCATCGCGATCGCGCAGGGCCGCATCGTAGACTCTGCCGGCGCCTAGCGGACGTTGGTCACGTCGACCACGGACAGGCGCAGCTTGCGCCGCAGCCAGGTGTAGAAACGCGGCGTCAGCAGGAAGATCACCGCCCGGCGCGTCCGGACATTGAACTGATCGACGATGTCGCTGGGAATGTTCTGCATCCGCCACAGCCCAGGCCGGTCGAAACGCAACATCTCGCCGCGGAACGCCTTCCACAGACGACGGCTCTTGAAGCCGTTGTCGATCAGGTAGTCCTGCAACCATTCCAGAAACACGGGGCGCATCTTGGCGTCGCCGCTCATGCCGCCGGCCTGGTGGCAGGCCGAACCGGGGTGCTGGCGGTAATAGTCCAGGATGCGATCGGTTGCGATGATCCGGCAATTCAGGCCGATCTTGAAGAAGAACACCTGATCTTCGTACAGCGTGCGGAAGGAATCCTCGAACCCGCCAAGGGCAAGCAACTCTTCGCGGCGCACCATCAGGCTGCAGATGCCGGGCACGTTGCCGCCGTGCTTTTCCAGAAAGCCGATGGCCACGATCGGAGGTTCGAAAGGAGTCATCACCGGCAGGCCCAGTTCTGTCGGGATGTCCGCCGCCATCCAGGGCCGGCGCGCGGCCTCTTTCGGGTTGGACCAGCTGGACCACAACAGCGTGGGGCCCATCGACATGACGACGTCTGGATGCGCCTCAAGGATCTCGACGTGATGGCTCAGACGTTCCGGAAGCCAGATATCGTCGGCATCGAGGAACGAAATATACTTGCCGCGCGCAAGCCGCAGCCCGGCATTGCGAGAAGCGCTCATGCCGCAGTTCTGGTGGCCCGGATGCTCGGTATAGATGATCTTGCCGGGGTAATCTTCGGCGTATTTCCGGGCGATGGCCGTGGCGCCGTCAGTGCTGCCGTCGTCGACCAGGATCAGTTCCCAATCGGTCAGCGTCTGCGCCAGCACGCTCTGGATCGCTTCCTCGATATAGGTTTCGCCGTTCAGGAAGATGATGATGCCAGACACCATCGGTGCCGGCGCAGCTTGAACGGCGTCCATTTGCGGGTTTGTCGTTTCGCTGGTCGAAGACATGTTTCTATCGTCCCACGTAGGAGGAAATCTGTTTCTCGAACTCGTCCGCCGGCCAGTTCTTGACGTGAAGCCGCGGTATCCGGAACGGGTCGGTGGCCGAAGTCGCGATCCCGGGTAGCACCGTACAGGACCGCTTGAAACCTGCATCTCTGACAAAGCTTGCCGTTGCGTCGTCATGCATCCCGTAGGGATAGGCAAAGCTTTCCACCGGCTGGCCTGTCCAGTCGCGCAGCGCCGCGCGGCCCTCGGCGATCTCGCGCGCGGCGGTCTCGGGCGGTACCAGCGTCAGCGCCGGATGCGACAGGGTATGACCGCCGATCTCGATCTGGCCAGAACCGGCAAGGCGCTGCACCTCGGCCAGCGTCATCGCGCGGTCCTGCGGCGTCGCCTTGCGGCTGACGCCGGCCCAGTCGGCAATGCGCTGAACGCCGTCCTGGATCGCCTGCGCGTCCAGTTCGACAAGGTCTTTCCAGATCGTAAGGATCATCTTCTGGCGCCGCGCCGGGCTGGGCGATTTGCCGATCTTGAACACGCGCCGCGTGCTGCCCAGCCGGATGTCCATCCGCTCTGGCAGCTGGTCGGTTTCCAGGAAAATCTGTACCAGCGTATCCCACCAGAACCGGTTTTCGCTGCCTGTATATCCGGCCGAGATAAACATCGTGGCCGGCATGCCCGCCGCCTGAAGGATTGGCAGGCCGGCGTCCAGATTGTCCAGGTAACCGTCATCGAAGGTGATCGCGATCTGCCGGTGCGGCGCGCCGGTCTCCTCCGGCGCCAGCTCACACAGGGGTCGCACGGCGCCAAAGTGCCGCAGCACCTCAAGCTGGGCGGCAAAGTTTTCGGGTGTGACGGCCAGTTCCCACGGATCGGCCGAGGGCGTGGTAATCCGGTGGTACATCAGAACCACGCCATGCGGGTTCAACCGTGCCTGACGCCGCCAAGAAACCTTTTTGGCAGTTGTCACCGTGCCCGCGATCTTCTGTTTCACACCCAGTCCCAAAACGTCCTGTCTCCTGTTCCTGCGGCTTCAGTGACAGCAGCAAGGGCCGATCGAATTCATTGATTGCGGTCAATGTGGTCACCCACAAACTGGTTCAAAATAAGTCATCAGGCGTATTATGCTTACAATCGCGCACTATCGAGAAGAAGTGGAACCACCGCATGGCGAACGATCCGATGGGCGGCAAGACGCCCACCGTCCTGTTGACCGGAGTCGCGGGTTACATCGGAAGCCATACGGCGCTGGCTTTTCTGGATGCCGGCTGGCACGTCATCGGCGTTGACGATTTGTCCACCGGCAGCCGTTCGGCCGTGCCGGAGGGTGTCGAGTTCATCGAGGAAGACTGCCGTTCGGCTGCCCTGCGCAACCGCCTTGCCGGGCGCAAGATCGACGCCGCCGTGCATTTTGCCGCGCTGATCCGCGTCGATCAGTCGGTCAGCCAGCCGGTCGAGTATTACGAGGCCAATTTCTGCATGCTTGGCCATTTCCTGAAGTCGGCGCAGGTGCTGGGCATTCCTGCCATCGTGTTTTCGTCCACCGCAGCCGTTTATGGCGATCAGGGCGATGCCGCGATTTCCGAAACAGCGCCGACCTTGCCGTCGTCGCCCTACGGGCGTTCCAAGCTGGCGGCGGAGTGGATGTTGTCCGATTTCTGCAAGGCGTCGGGGATGCGGCATGTGACGCTGCGCTATTTCAACGTTGCCGGCGGCGATGGCGAAGGCCGCGCCGGCCCGCGCGCCGATGCCACCCACCTGATCAAGGTCGTGTCCGAAGCCGCCACCGGGCAGCGCGATCTGGTCCGCATCAACGGCGACGATTACGACACGCCGGACGGAACCTGCGTGCGCGATTACATCCATGTTTCCGATCTGGCAGATGTGCACGTTGCAGCGGTCAAGCACCTGGTCAACGGTGGAAAAAGCGTGACGCTGAACTGCGGTTATGGCCACGGGTTCTCTGTGCGCGAGGTGATCGAGCGGGCGCTGGCCCTGTCCGATCGACCTTTCCCGGTCGAGCTGGGCGAACGGCGGCCGGGCGATACGGTGTTCGTGGTGGCTGACAACGCCAAGCTGTTGCGCACGTTGGACTGGCGGCCCCAGCATGACGATCTGGATGGAATCCTGCGCAGCGCCATCGAATGGGAACATGTGCTGATCGCCCGCCGCGCGGCCGAACAAGGCGCTGCGCCGTCCGGGACAAAAGCACGAAAGCAACCGCTACGCACATGACTCGCGTCTGCGTGATCATTCCCGCGTACAACGCGGTGGCGACCTTGGCGCGCACCATGGTCAGCGCGATGGCCCAGACCCATCGCGACCTAGAGATCTTCGTGGTTGATGACGGTTCGACCGACCGCACCTACGACCTGGCGCACGAGGTGGCCGACGGCGATCTGCGCGTGACCATCTTGCGGCAGGACAACGCCGGAGTGGCCGCGGCGCGCAACCTGGCTCTGGCCCGAACCCGCTGCACGGTAACCACCTGGCTAGATGCAGACGACCTGTGGCACCCCGCCAAGATCGAACGTCAGCTGGCCGTGTTGAACGCGGCCAAAGAGCCGCCGAGTTTTGTCTATACCGGCTATCGGCTGATCGACAGCGACGACAGAGTGATCCCGAACTTCCGCACCTTGGCCGATGTCTCGGGCCACACGCTGTGCCGGCAAACGGCGACGAACTTCTTCAGCAACATCAGCAGCATCATGATCCCTACGGATCTGGCCCGCCGGTTCGGCGGCCATGATCCGCGCCTGCGCGAGTGGGGTATCCAGGGCGCAGAAGACCTGCTGCTGCAACTTCAACTGTCCACTATCGGGCCGGCCGCCTGCTGCCGCGAGGCACTGGTCGGTTACCGGATGCACGAACAGAACATGTCGCTGGGCTATGCCCGCGCCGCCCGGTCGAATATCCGCGCGCTGGACCTGATCGCCGCGCTGGAGCCGCGCATTCCTGACTGGGTGATGAAGCTGGGCCGGGCGCGCACCGCCGGCTATGCCCTGCACATGCTGCGCGACGGTGACATCCTGGGCGCGCTGCGCCTGTTGGCCGAGCTTTCCCTGCGCCAACCGGGCTACACCGCGCTGACGCTGTTGCTGACACTGAAGTGGCAATTGCATGACGTAAAAGTCGCCCGCGATCTTGCCGATCCTGACGTGGGCAAGCTGTTTGCGCATGCCGATCCGCTGTCGGCCCCCTGGCACGGCCACATGATCCTGTCGCGCCGGCACGACAAGGCACTGGATCAAGCCGACCGACAGCTTGCAGCCGGCATACCGCACAAGGCATGTTGCCAGCCACAAACGTCGTGAGCGCGCGCCGCGGCAAGCAACAGGGTAAGGCGACATGAGACCCGGATTGGCACATCCACTTGCGGCCACGGCGATGCTTGCGGCCGTGGCGGCGCTGGCTTCGCTGGCGGTCTACCTGTGGAACGGCGCGCCGCTTTTCTACTATGACACCGCCGGCTATCTCAGCCAGGGCCACAGCATGGTGGATGCTATCTCCCAGGCGGTGATGCCCGCCGCACCGGTAGCCGATGGCGGCCCGGCGCCGGCGGCGGCGATTGCGCCGGATACCAGCGTTGATGCCAGCCGTTCCGCCGTTTACGCGTTGGCGCTGGCCAGTCTGGATGCGCTGGCCGGCCTGGACGCGGCGGTCTTCGTCAACCTGGCGCTGATCTGGCTGGCGCTGTTTCTGGCGGCACGGCACCTTGGTGATCCAGGCCTTGGGCCGGCGTTGCGGTTGTCGTCGCTGGGCCTTCTGGCCGCGAGCCTGGGCGCCTTGCCGTTCTACGTCGCGTTCCTGATGCCCGACATCCTGGCGGCGGTGATGATCGTGCTGCTGGCCCTGATCTTCACCTACTTGCCGAAGATGACCCGGGGCGAGCTGCTGACCAGCGGCGCGCTGGCTCTGGCGGCCATCGTCGCGCATCCGTCGCACCTGCTGGTGGCGGCGGCGCTGTTGCCCATCGGGCTGTTCGCCTCGCCGGTGATGGCGCAGCGGCGGTTATGGGTATCGGTCGCGCTGATTGGCCTTCTGGTGGGCGTCGGCGTGGCGGAGAAGTTCATCTTTGGTGCTGCCGTGTCGTATTTCGAGAAAAAGGAAGCACGCTACCTGCCGTTCCTGACTGCGCGGCTGATCGTCGACGGCCCCGGCATGGTCTATCTTCAGGATCACTGCCCAGATCAGGCGCTGGCCACCTGCGCGCTCTACGACAGGCTCTCTGGCAGCGAGAGAGAAGCCCGGCTCTTTGCCCCGATCATCCTGTTTTCCGCCAGTCCCGAAACCGGCTCTTACCGGCTGCTGACCGATGACCAGCAGCAGGCCATCTCGCAGGAACAGCCGGCGTTCGTGCTGTCCGTCATCCGCGACGCGCCGCTGGCCGTTCTGGGAACGCTGGTGCGGAATACGGCGGTTCAACTGGGCTATTACAGGGTCGACATGACGGTGCCAGACCCGGGATTGCTGGCCAAGCTGCAAAGCGAGAACGGGCAAGACACCGCGAACCTGCGCAACGGTCGCCTTGTGGAAACCGCATTGCGGTGGAAGGCGACGCTGTCGCGGTTGCACGGGCTGGTCTACGCGCTGTCGGTGGTGGCCATCGGCTGGAGCCTCGTGCGCACCCGGCGCGCGCGGCCGGACCTGCGCGTCTTTGCCGGGCTGGTGCTGACAGGGATCGTCGTCAACGCACTTGTGTGCGGCGGGGTGTCGGAACCGGCTGACCGATACGGCGCGCGGGTGATGTTCCTGTTGCCGGCGCTGGCCGCCATGCTGTGGGCCGCCGGCCAGAGGTGGGGCGGGCAGGGCTCAACCGCGCACCCGGCGTGATCGCATTGCCGCCGTCACGGCCAGCCCGATCTGCCCCAGCAGCAGCGGCGCCACACTGACGCCGGCCGCCAGCAACAAACCCGCCTTGCCCGGCGCGGCCAGGCTTAGCACCTCTGCAAGTCCCGGCAGCCACAGCGCCGATCCGATCAGCACCAGACACAGCGCCAGCGCCCCCCAGACATAGCGGTTGCGGGTGATATCGTTCACCAGCGGGTGCGTATCGGCAGCACGGGTGTTGAACACGTTCCACAGTTGCGCCAACGCCAGCGTCAAGAAGGCAACCGTCACAGCCTGGTCAGCGCCCAGCTCCAGCCAGAACAGCGCCAGCATGAACGCCGCCAGCGTGGCGACGGTCTGCGCCATCGCCAGCCCGGCGATCCACATCCACTCGGCCCGGCCGGTGATCGGCTCTTGTGGGTCGCGCGGCGGGCGGCGCATTTCGTGCCCGTCGCCCTGACCCAGACCAAGCGCAAAGGCCGGAAATACGTCGGTGACCAGGTTCAGATACAGGATCTGCAAGGGCAGCAGCGGCGCCGGCAGACCGGCGCCCACCGCCAGCGCCACCACCAGGACCTCGCTCAGGTTGCAGGACATCAGGTAGACAATGAATTTGCGGATATTGCCGAAGATGACCCGGCCCTGATGGATCGCCTCGACGATGGTGGCAAAGTCGTCGTCCTTCAGCACCATATCGGCGGCCTCGCGTGCGACCTGCGTGCCGCGCTGGCCCATCGCCACGCCGATATCCGCCTTGCGCAGCGCCGGCGCGTCGTTCACGCCGTCGCCGGTCATCGCCACCACCTGCCCGTCATGCTGGTGGAAGGTGATCAGCGCCAGCTTGGTCTCGGGCGCGATGCGGGCAAAGACATCGGCCGCGCGCAGCCGCGCCCGCGTTGCGCCCTCGGCGGTGCCGGGGTCCAGCCCGACCAGTTCGTGCCCCTCGATCACGGTCGAACCGTCCTGCCGAATGCCGGCATCCGCAGCGATCCGCGCCGCAGTGGCGGCATGGTCGCCTGTGATCATCACCACGCGTACCCCGGCCGCATGGCAGGCAGCGATGGCCGGCGGCACGTCCGGTCGCAGCGGATCGGCCAGGCAGACCAGCCCGACAAGCGTCAGCCCGCGATAAGGCTGGGCGTCGCCGTCCGGTTCGGTCTTGGTGGCCAGTCCCAGCGTGCGCAGCCCCTCGCCCGCCTCGCGGGCGATCTCCTGGGCCCATTGCGCGCGCGCCGCCTCGGTCAGCGGTTCGGGCCCGCGCGGGCCCAACACCCGGTCGCAGGCGGCCATGACCGCTTCGGGCGCACCCTTGACCGCATAGAAGGCGCCGCCCGCCTCGGCGTGCACGGTGGCCATCATCCGGCGCTGCGGCTCGAACGCGTGTTGGGCCAGCCGCCCGCCCGGCGGCAGCACGCCCGCCGCATCGGCGGCGCGCAGAAGCGCCAGTTCCATCGGATCGCCCGTGCCCTCGGCATCGCCTGCGCCCAGTTCGGCCGTCGTGCACATCGCCCCGGTGCGCAGTGCGAAACGCACCGCCGGGTCGGGCGCATCGGGTGCAAAGGACCCGCCGGGCAGGACCAGCCGGACAACCGTCATGCGGTTTTCCGTCAGCGTGCCGGTCTTGTCGGTCAGGATCATCGTTGTCGCGCCCAGCGTTTCAACCGCCGAGAGCCGCCGGATCAGCGCGTTGCGCCTGGCCATCCGCCACATGCCGCGCGCCAGCGACAGCGTGGCCACCACCGGCAGCCCTTCCGGGATGGCTGCCACCGCCAGTGCCACGCCGGTCTGCATCATGTCGATCAGCGCGTGACCGCGCCATATCCCGGCCCCGGCAGTGACCGCGGCCAGCACTAGCGTCAGCCAGATCAGCGTCCGGCCCAGCCGTTCCAGCCGATGCTCCAGCGGCGAGTCGTCGCTGCGCGCCAGCTCGGCCAGCTGGCTGATCCGTCCCAGTTCGGTATCCATGCCGGTGGCGGTGACCACCGCCTCGCCTGCACCTTGCGTGATTGCCGTGCCCTTGAAGACCATCCCCGCCCGTTCGGCCAGGATCGTCTCTGCCGCTACCGGGCGGGTCGTCTTGGACACCGGCGCGGCCTCGCCCGTCAGCACGGATTCGTCCGCCTCAAGGTACGAGGCTTCGGTCAGCCGCAAGTCCGCCGTGACCACGTCGCCGCCTTCCAGCACGACCACGTCGCCCGGCACCACGTCGCGCGCGTCGATCAGCCGGACGCGGCCATCGCGCCGGACGCGGGTGCGAACTTCGGCGATATGCAGCAGCGCCTCCATCGACCGGGCGGCGCGCAACTCGGTGAAGAATCCGATCGCGCTGTTCAGAACCAGGACGATGGCGATGGCCCCTGCCTCAACGTGATCGCCCATCGCGACAGAGGCGACGGCGGCGGCGGCCAGCAGCCAGACGATCAGGCTGCGGAATTGATGCAGCAGGATCGACAGCGCGCTTTTGGGTTTCTGGCGGCGTAGCCGGTTCGGGCCATGCACTTTCAGCCGCCGCGGCGCTTCAATCTGTGTCAGGCCGGTGCCCGGCGACACCGCCAGATGCCGCGCAACCGCTTCCGGTGGCAGCGCGTGCGGTGCTTCGCTCAGCGTCAGGGTCAAGGGCCGTTCCATTTCACGCGGGTCCCGGGCTCAATCATTCGCAGGCGGCCAGGGTATGGCGCCCGTCCCAACCAATGCTGCACTGGGCACGGTGGGGCGTTGACAGACATCAATGCAGGCGCGCCACTCAGCGGTTAGGCAAGGCCCATGAAAATCCTTGTCGCATATGCTTCGACCGATGGCCAAACGCGCAAGATCGGTCGCGCGGTCGCCGATTGGTGCGCCGATGCCGGCCACGCGGTCGAGCTGTTGCCGCTGGCCGATGCCGGCGATATCGACCTGTCGCGCTTCGATGCGGTGGTCTTGGCGGCTTCTGTTCATGTCGGGCACTACCAGAAGGCACTGACAGAGTTCTGTGCCGCCCACGCCGCGGCACTGGGTGCGATGCCCGATCTGTTCCTGTCGGTCTCACTCGCCGCTGCCGGCCACAACGCCGAGGACTGGCAGGGGCTTGAGAAGATCCTGGCCGATTTCGCCGCAGCCACCGGCTGGACGCCGAACGCGGTCGAGCAGGTGGCTGGCGCCTACAAGCCTTCGCAATACGATGTTTTCCGGCGGTTCGTGATGCGCCGCATCCTGGCATCGCGCGACCCTGACGCGGACCCGTCCGCCGATATCGAATACACCGATTGGGCCGCGCTGAAGCAGCGGCTGGTCGGTTGGATCGATACGCTTCCCGGGGCCGGGCGCTCCTGAAACCGGCATGCATTGACTGCTGTCAATGCGCCGGCACTCCCCGCGGCCAAGTCTGGCAGTCAGGGGGAGTGACCGTCGATGGAAAACCACGAACATCCCAATCGCGCCGACCCATGGGCCGAAGCGCGCAAACTGATCGACGCGCCGGCAGGCAGCATCAACATCGCATATGAGGCGGTCGATCGCCACGTGGCCGCCGGGCATGGCGACACGATCGCGATCCGCTGGCTGGGCAAGGAGGACGAGCGCCGCGAGTTCAGCTATGGCGATCTGGCGCAGCAGACCGCGCGTTTCGCCAGCCTGCTGGCGGCGCAGGGGCTGAAACCGGGCGACAGCGTGTTCACGTTGATGGGCCGCGTGCCCGAGCTGTATTTCTCGGCGCTGGGTACGCTGAAGGCAGGGCTGGTCTTTACCCCGCTGTTTTCCGCGTTCGGGCCCGAACCGATCCGCACCCGGATGGAAATCGGCGCCGCCAACGTGCTGGTGACCACGCCACAGCTATACGCCCGCAAGGTCGCGCCGTGGCGGCACGAGTTGACCACGTTGAAGCACGTGTTTGTCACCGGCGACGAGGCGCCAGAAGGCTGTATCGCACTGGGCCCCGCGCTGCGCGCTGCGCAGCCGCAGTTCGAGACGGTCAAGACCGGACCCGACGATCCGGCGCTGATCCACTTCACCTCGGGCACCACGGGGCGGCCCAAGGGGGCCGTGCATGTGCATGGCGCCGTGCTGTACCATGCCTTTTCGGGGCGGCTCGCGCTCGACCTCACACCGGGCACCGTCTACTGGTGCACCGCCGATCCGGGATGGGTCACCGGCACCTCTTACGGGATCATCGCGCCGCTGGTGAACCGCACCACGATGATCGTCGACGAGGCCGAGTTCGACCTGGAACGCTGGTACCGCACGATCGAGCGCGAGAAGGTCGAGGTGTGGTATTCAGCCCCGACGGCCATCCGCATGATGATGCGTTCGGGCGAGGCAGCGGCCAAACCCTTCGACTTCGGCTCGCTTCGCTTTCTGGCCAGCGTCGGAGAGCCGCTGAACCCCGAGGCGGTGGTCTGGTCTGAAAAGGCCTTTGGCCAGCCCTTCCACGACAACTGGTGGCAGACCGAAACCGGCGGGATCATGATCGCGAACCGGCCCGGCATGACGGTCAAACCCGGTTCGATGGGCAAGCCACTGCCGGGGATCGAGGCCGGTATCGTTGGCCGCGAGGGCGACAAGGTGACGCCACTGCCCGATGGCGAAGTGGGCGAGCTGGCGCTGCGCCCCGGCTGGCCGTCGATGATGCGCGCCTACCTGCACGAACAAGCCCGGTACGACAAATGCTTTGTCGGTGGCTGGTACCTGTCGGGCGATCTGGCGATGCGCGATGCAGATGGCTATTTCTGGTTCGTTGGCCGCGCCGACGACCTGATCAAGACCTCGGGCCACCTTGTCGGCCCGTTCGAGGTGGAAAGCGCGCTGATCGAACATCCCGCCGTGGCCGAGGCAGGCGTGATTGGCATACCCGACGAAACCGCCGGCGAAATCGTCAAGGCCTACGTCACGCTGAACCCCGGTTACGAACCGGGCGAGGCACTGGAGCGCGACCTGCGCGGCCATGCGCGCAAGCGACTGGGCGCCGCCGTCGCCCCGCGCGAGGTGGTGTTCCGCCATACCCTGCCCAAGACCCGCTCTGGCAAGATCATGCGCCGGCTGCTGAAGGCGCGCGAACTGGGTCTGCCCGAGGGCGATATATCCACGCTGGAGACAGACGAGACATGACAGCGCCCGGCAAACCAAGGCTCGACCGTTCCCATGTCCTGGCGCTGCTGGGTGAAATGATCCGCATCCGCCGGTTCGAGGACAAATGCGCAGAGCTGTATACCCAGGAAAAGATCCGCGGCTTTCTGCACCTGTATGACGGCGAAGAAGCCATCGCCGCCGGCGCCATCCCGGTGCTGGGCCCGGATGACCGGGTCGTGGCGACCTACCGCGAACACGGCCATGCGCTGGTGCGCGGCGTGCCGATGACCACGATCATGGCCGAGATGTACGGCAAGGCCGAGGGCTGTTCCGGCGGGCGCGGCGGCTCGATGCACCTGTTCGACGCGGGCACCAATTTCCACGGCGGCAATGCCATTGTCGGCGGTGGGCTGCCGCTGGCCGCCGGGCTGGCGCTGGGCGACCGGTTGCAGGGCTCCGACGCGGTTACCGCCTGTTTCTTTGGCGAAGGCGCGGTGGCCGAGGGTGAGTTTCACGAGGCGATGAACCTGGCCGCGTTATGGTCGCTGCCGGTGCTCTTCGTGTGCGAGAACAACGGCTATGCGATGGGCTCTGCCCTGGCCCGGACCGAGTCACAGACAGAGCTGTGCACCAAGGCCGCCAGTTATGGCATCGAGGCCCGGCAGGTCGACGGTATGGACGTGGTCGCGGTCGAGGCGGCGACACGCAAGGCGGTGGCCGAGATCAGGGAAACCGGCAAGCCGGTGTTCCTTGAATGCCGAACCTATCGCTTCCGCGCGCATTCGATGTTCGACGCGCAGCTGTATCGCGACAAGGCCGAAGTCGAAGACTGGCGCAAGCGCGGTCCCATTGTCCGGTTTCAGGGCTGGCTGCTGGAAAACGCGCTGATCCATGACAGTGACGTGGCGCAGATCGAGGACCGCGTTGCCGCCGAGATAGACGCGGCGGTGGATTTCGCCGAGGCCGGGACATGGGAGCCGGTCGACCGTCTGACCGAACACGTGCTGGGTCCGCAACCGGCGCCGCCCGCACCCGCCGCGCCTTCGGGTCAGACTGTCGAAACCACCTACCGCGAAGCCGCCAAGCAAGCCATCCGCGACGCAATGAGCCGGGACGAGCGGGTATTCCTGATGGGCGAGGATGTCGGCGCTTACGGTGGCTGCTATGCGGTGTCCAAGGGCCTGATGGCCGAGTTCGGCGAGGACCGCATTCGCGATACGCCGCTATCCGAAAGCGGCTTTACCGGAGCCGGGATCGGCGCAGCGATGGCCGGGATGCGCCCTATCGTCGAGCTGATGACGGTCAACTTTAGTTTGCTGGCGCTGGACCAGATCCTCAACACCGCCGCCACCATCCGCCACATGTCGGGTGGGCAATTCGGCGTGCCGCTGGTGATCCGCATGGCCACCGGAGCCGGCAAGCAATTGGCGGCGCAGCATTCGCATTCGCTTGAGGGCTGGTACGCGCATGTCCCGGGCCTGAAGGTGCTGGCCCCCGCCACACTGGAAGATGCCCGCGGCATGTTGTGGACGGCGCTTGAGGATCCCGATCCGGTTCTGATTTTCGAAAACGTGATGCTCTACAACCGCTCTGGCCCGCTCGACACCGCCGCCGGTGCTGTCGACATTGCCCGGGCCGCGGTGCGGCGCACGGGCGACGCGCTCACCCTGATCACCTATGGCGGATCGCTGTTCAAGACGCTGGAGGCGGCAGATCAATTGGCCGCTGCGGGGATCGAGGCCGAGGTGATCGACCTGCGCAGCTTGCGACCGCTGGACGACGCCACCATCATGGCATCGGTGGCAAAGACCCGCCGCGCGCTGATAGTGGACGAGGGCTGGCGCAGCGGGTCGCTTGCGGCTGAAATCTCGGCCCGGATCATGGAACAGGCATTCTGGTCGCTGGATGCGCCGGTGGGCCGTGTCTGCGCGGCAGAGGTGCCGATTCCCTATCCAAAACACCTTGAAGACGCCGCCATTCCGCAAACCCCGGCCATCGTCGCGGCGGCCAAGGCCATGCTGGGCAAATCCTGATGGGCCTCTTCGCCATGCCCTCGCTTGGCGCCGATATGGACGCCGGAACGTTGGTGGAATGGCTGGTGGCGCCCGGCGACACCGTTCGGCGCGGCGACGCGGTGGCGGTGGTCGAGACGCAGAAAGGCGCGATCGAGATCGAGTGTTTCGAAGCCGGCACAGTGCACGAGCTGCTGGCCGATCTGGGCACTACATTGCCCGTCGGCGCGCCGATGGCGCTGATCCTCGCGCCCGGCGAGACCGCTCCGGCAGTGGCGGAGACACCCGCAACCGAACCTGCGCCGA
>JAGRMT010000066.1:0-2646 GCA_020441125.1 Roseivivax sp. | reverse complement strand
GCCTGCGCGGCCGGAACCTGTTCCCGCGCCGCCAGAACCCGTTGCGGCAAAGCCACCCCCGGCTTTGCCTGCGGCCGGCACCCGCGCCTCTCCCGCTGCGCGGGTGCGGGCGCGGGAGTTGGGGCTCGACCTGGGTACAGTCACCGGAACCGGGCCGCAGGGCGCAGTCTTGTTGGCGGATGTAGAGGCCGCCAGTGCGCAAGGCGCGCCGCCGCCGCCAAAGACAGCGCAGCGGTCCACTCCGATGGACGAGATGCGCAAGGCCATCGCCGCCGCGATGACCCGTGCCAAGCAGACCATCCCGCATTTCTACCTGTCGCAGACCATCGACGTGCAGCCCGCGCTGGACTGGCTGGCCGGCGTCAACGCCACGCGCCAGCCGGCCGAACGCCTGCTGCTGGGCGCGCTGTTCGTGCGGGCGTCGGTGCGCGCGGCGCAATCCGTGCCGGGCCTGAACGGCCATTACGAGGGTGGCGCTTTCCGCCCGGCCAGCCAGGTCAACGCCGGTGTCGCCGTGGCGCTGCGCGGGGGCGGGCTGGTAGCGCCGGCACTGCTGGATGCCGGCGGCATGAGCGTAAACGAAACCATGGCCGGGATGCGCGACCTTGTCACCCGCGCCCGCGCGGGGCGGTTGCGGTCATCCGAAATGACGCAGGGCACCATCACCATTTCCAGCCTTGGCGACAGCGGGGCCGAGGCGATGACCGGCGTGATCTTCCCGCCGCAGGTCGCGCTGGTTGGCCTGGGCGCGCCACAGCTGCGGCCCTGGGTGATAGAGGGCGCGGTGGTACCCCGGACGGTGGTCACCCTGACCCTGTCGGCCGATCACCGGGTCAGCGATGGCCGGCAGGCGGCCAAGTTCATCGTCGAATTCGAAACCCTGATCGCTTCACCGGAGACGCTATGACCCAGGATGACATCCGCGCCGCCTATCTTGACGAGCTTCTGAAGGTTGCGCCCGACCTGTCGGCGCAGGACGTGGGCGACAACGATCATTTGCAGGATGACCTTGAGCTGGACTCGATGGACATCCTGAACCTGGTCACAGCCCTGCACCAGCGGCTGAATGTCGATATCCCCGAGGCTGATTACCCGCGGATCGCCACGCTGGCGCTGGCGGTGGCCTATCTGGCCGAACGGCTGGGCTGAGGGCGCGAAATGCCCGGTTCGTTGACGGTTATCAATGCCGGGCGGCCGGTCCGGCGGTCAAGCTTCAAGCCAGCTTTCGTGACAAGGAGGAACACCACGATGGTCAAATTCGCCACGCCTTTCCTGCGCTCGTCCATGGTGCTTGCCGCTGCGGCTTTTGCCGTCGCAGCTTCGCCTGCGGTTTCCGATGAAACCGGCAAGCAGGAATACATGAACTACTGCTCGACCTGCCACGGCGACACCGCCAAGGGCGACGGCCCGATCGCCAAGTTTCTGAATGTCAGCACGCCCTCGCTGACCACGCTGGCCAAGCAGAACGATGGTGAGTTCCCGCTTCTGAAAGTGATCCAGATCATCGACGGGCGCACCGGGATGGGGCCGCATGGCACGCTGATGCCGGTCTGGGGCGACCGCTTCAAGGCCGGGTCGATCGACTCTGCCAACGAATACGGCGCCGAGGTCATCGTGCGCGGGCGCATCCTGTCGCTGGCTACTTACCTGGAAACGATCCAGGAGCAATGATCGCAAAGGGTGGCGGCGGCCGGGCCGCCGCCACCGGTTGTTTCAGCGCTGTGCCTGAAACTCGATCACCCGCAGGATCGCCGCCAGGATGGCGGAAGACAGATCCGCGCCCTTGCCATCCCCGATGAATTCGTCGCTGTCGCGCGAAGCGGACTCGCGCAGCGTGCAGCGCCAATGGCCGTCCGGCTCCATCGCCTTGCCGCGCAGCAGGATGCTCCAGCCCGGCACAACCCGGTCAGCGAAGTGCAGAACGCCTTCCGCCGACAGCAACTCTGTCTCGGTCACCAGCAGATCGGGCCGCACCTTGGCGATCGCCTCGATCACCCGGTCCGCGTCGGCCGTACTCAGCGTTGTGCCTGTGGCCTCTATCCTCTCCGCCACGGCAATCAATCCCGTCTCCATAAGGCACCTCCCCGTGCGTTATCGCCTTGCTGTGCAGCAACGTTCCGGGTGCGCGGGCGCGCGCGCATTGATGCGTGTCAATGACACCGTAATCGTCGCCCCACAGGCTGATCCGGAGTGACGGGAGGGGGAAGTGATCGTGGCCGAACATCTGATCTGGTACGAAAACCTGCGGCGCGGCGATGTCGCGCGCGTGGGCGGCAAGAACGCCTCGCTGGGCGAGATGATCTCGGCGCTTGGCGCCAGGGACATCCGCGTGCCGCAGGGCTTTGCCACCACCTCGGACGCCTATCGCCGCTTTCTTGCAGCAAACCGGCTTGAGCCGCTGATCGCCGAGCGGATCGCCGCGTTGCAGGCCGGGCGCACCTCGTTGCACGAGGCAGGCTCTGCCATCCGCACCGCCATCGCCGCCGGTGAATGGCCCGCCGATATCGCCGACGCCATCCGCAGCGCTTATCGCGAACTGGCAGAGCGAACCGGCCGGGGCGAGCCTTCGGTCGCCGTGCGGTACTCTGCAACCGCCGAGGACTTGACTGATGCCAGCTTTGCCGGTCAGCAGGAAACATTTCTGAA
>JAGRMT010000065.1 GCA_020441125.1 Roseivivax sp. | reverse complement strand
CTACCCGCTGCCGCACATGCCGGTGATCAAGGACCTGATCCCCGACCTGACGCATTTCTACGCCCAGCACGCCAGCATCATGCCCTGGCTGGAAACCAAGACGAACCGCCCGGCGAAAGAGTGGAAGCAGTCCATCGAGGATCGCAAGAAGCTGGACGGCCTTTATGAATGCGTGATGTGCGCGTCCTGCTCGACCTCTTGCCCGTCCTACTGGTGGAACGGCGACCGGTACCTTGGCCCCGCCGCGCTGCTGCACGCCTATCGCTGGATCATCGACAGCCGTGACGAAGCCACGGGCGAGCGGCTGGACAACCTGGAAGATCCGTTCAAGCTGTACCGCTGCCACACGATCATGAACTGCACGCGGACCTGCCCCAAGGGTCTGAATCCCGCCAAGGCCATCGCCGAGATCAAGAAGATGATGATCGAGCGCCAGGTCTGATGATCGCCCACGACAAGTTTCAAAGCCCCGAGGAGCTGGACCAGCTGCTCGGGGCTTTGTCTTTGCGGCTGCACCATCTGAACCGCGTTGCAATCGGCGAAAGCACCTATGTCTGGTGGCTGGCAGAGCTTCTGCGCGCCGCAGGAGAGCTGGCTCCGCTGATGCGCGACGAGGCCGTGCGCAGTGCCTTTGGTGACGGCTGGACCCGAGGCGACAGCCTCGACCCCAAGGCCCAGATCCTGAAAATGCTGGAAGAGCGGATGCCAAGCCGTTGACGCGACGGCACGAATGCGCCCGTAGCAAACCGTCTATGCAGCTTTTCCAAGAGCACATTGCCCGCAAGGCGCCCTATGTCTTGGCCTATGGGAGGGGCAACGCTCTGACCGAAAGGCAAGACATCATGACCCGCAACGAACTCCGTGACGAAAAAGCCCGCGCAGCGCTGGCCGTTCTGGAACAGGCTTGGGCCTATTATACGCCGGAACCGCGCATCGTTGCCCGCTCTGCCGAGGCAGCAGACCGGCAAAGCGTGTTCCCGGCCTATTACGCGGCCTGACGCGCGTCCGGTCATATCCATGACCACAGAATGAAAACGGGGCCGCATCGCGACCCCGTTCTGCATTTCCGGTTGCGCTGGCGCTCAGGCGCCGGCGATCATCTCGGACTGGCGCACGATGACCTCGGCCTGCTTGATGCTGGCGATGTCGACCAGCCTGCCCTTGTAGACGGTGGCGCCTTCGCCGCGGGCCTTGGCCTCTTCCATCGCCTTCAGAATCTCGCGCGCTTCGGTCACGGCCGCTTCGGAAGGGGTAAACACCTCGTTCGCCAGGGCTACCTGCTTGGGATGGATGGCCCATTTGCCCACCATGCCCAGCGTGGCCGAACGCAGCGCCTGCGCCCGGAAGCCCTCGTCATCCGAGAAGTCGCCAAACGGGCCGTCGACCGGCAACACGCCATGGGTGCGGCAGGCGGCGACAATGGCGGCCTGAGCCCAGTGCCACGGGTCCGACCAGTGCTTTGCCCCGTCGCGATACATGTAATAGTTTTCCTGCGTACCGCCGATACCGGTGGTCTGCATCCCCATCGAGGCGGCAAAGTCGGCGGCGCCAAGACTCATCGCCTGAAGGCGGGGCGAGGCGGCGGCGATTTCCTCGACATGGGCAATGCCGGCGGCGGATTCGATGATCACCTCGAAGGCGATCTTCTTGGTTCGGCCCTTCGCCCGCTCGACCGCCGTGACCAGTGCGTCGACAGCATAGAGGTCGCCAGCGCAGCCGACCTTGGGGATCATGATCTGGTCCAGCCGCTCAGAGGCGTTTTCCAGCAGATCGACCACGTCCTTGTACCAGTAGGGCGTGTCCAGCCCGTTAATCCGCACCGACAGGAACTTGTTGCCCCAGTCGATATCGCCAATCGCCTGGATGATGTTGGCGCGCGCGCTGTCCTTGTCCGAGGGGGCGACGCTGTCTTCCAGATCGAGGTTGATCACGTCTGCGGCGCTGGCGGCCATCTTTTCGAAGATCGCCGGACGCGAACCCGGCCCGAACAGCTGACAGCGGTTGGGGCGGGCAGGGGCGGCAGGCTGGATGCGGAAGGACATCGGGACCTCTTGGTAAGGAAGTTTCTAAAACGCTTGCCAATTCGGTATAAAATTGCGCTGCGCTGCGCAAGCGTGATTTTGCACCTGCGGCATGGATCGGCGCGATGCAGCATGCAAAAAACTTTGGCAAACCCGCATCGGGATGAAAAACCTTGCCGCCTCCCCCTTGCGGTGCGCCGCGATTTGCGCGCGGATTGGGCGGACTTCGGCCCGCCATCGCGGTTGCCGGTTTAAGGAGTGCGCGCCATGATCGAGACCCCGTACCTGCTGTTCCTGGGCGACGCCCCCGATCCCCTGGCGGCCAAGGTGGCCCAAGGCATCCGCGACTGGCGCCCCGACAACTGCGTCGGCCAGCTGCGCCTGCCGGGGTGCAACGCTGACATGGGGTTGACCGACATGACGCTGGACGAGGCCCGCGCAGCGGGCGCGCGCACGGTGGTGATCGGCGTGGCCAACCGTGGCGGGGTGATCTCGCAAAGCTGGAAACGGGTTCTGGTCGAGGCGCTGGAGCAGGGCTTCGACCTGGCCAGCGGGTTGCACAACCTGCTGCGCGACGAGGCGGACCTGCGCGCCGCCGCCGCCGCCCATGGCCGCACGCTGCACGATGTCCGCGTGCCCTCGGTCGCCTATCCCATTGCCAACGGAATCAAACGCGCGGGCAAACGCTGCCTGGCGGTTGGCACCGACTGTTCGGTCGGCAAGATGTATACCGCCCTGTGCATGGATCGCGAGATGCGCGAGCGCGGGATGAAGGCAACCTTCCGCGCCACCGGGCAGACCGGCATCCTGATCACCGGCAACGGCGTGCCGCTGGACGCGGTGATCGCCGATTTCATGGCCGGCTCGGTCGAATGGCTGACACCAGACAACGATCCCGACCATTGGGACCTGATCGAAGGGCAGGGCAGCCTGTTCCACGTCAGTTTCTCGGGGGTGACGCTGGCGCTGATCCACGGCGGCCAGCCCGACGCGCTGATCCTCTCGCACGAGCCGACACGCACCCATATGCGCGGTCTGCCCGGTTACGCCCTTCCCAGCCTGGAGGCCCTGCGCGACACGGCCCTGCCGCTGGCCCGGGTGGCCAATCCGGAATGCCAGGTCGTTGGCTGTTCGATCAACACCAAGTCCATGCCCGAGGCCGAAGCGCGCGCCTACCTGGCCGAGGTAGAGCAACGCATGGGCCTGCCGGCAACCGATCCCTTCCGATTTGGTGCGGGCAAGCTGGTGGATGCGCTCGCCAGCCTGTAACGGGGTGCGAGCGGCGCATTCAGCGCCATGAACATCTACCGGAACGAACAAGGAGCATGGGCGTGTTGATCGACATCCGCCGAGACGTGTTTCCCATGCGGGAAGTCTTTACCATCAGCCGCGGCTCGCGCAGCGAGACGCAGGTTCTGACCGTGACCGTGACCGAGGACGGTGTCAGCGGGCAGGGCGAATGCGTGCCCTATCCGCGGTACGGCGAATCCCTGGCCTCGGTCGAGGCGCAGATCGCCTCGGTGCCGGCGGGGATCACCCGCGCCGCGCTTCAATCGGCGCTGCCGCCGGGCGCTGCGCGCAACGCGCTGGATTGCGCCCTGTGGGACCTGGAGGCCAAGCGGACGGGCCGGCCGGTCTGGCAACTGGCCGGTCTGGCAGAACCGGGACCGGAACTATGCGCCTATACCCTGTCGCTGGACACGCCCGAGGCGATGCAGGAAGCGGCGCGGCGACATGCACAGCGGCCGCTGCTGAAGATCAAGCTGGGCACGCCCGACGACATGCCCCGGCTGGAAGCGGTGCGCGCCGGCGCGCCCAAGGCGCGGATCATTGTCGACGCCAACGAGGGCTGGACCGCCGAGGTCTATGCCGAACTGGCGCCGCATCTGCGGCGGCTAGGCGTGGCACTGGTGGAACAGCCGCTGCCGTCGGGTCTGGACGAGGTTCTGATCGGGATGGACCGGCCCGTTCCGGTCTGTGCCGACGAAAGCTGCCACGACCGCGCCTCGCTGCCGGGGCTGGCGGGCAAGTACGACATGATCAACATCAAGCTGGACAAGACAGGCGGCCTGACCGAGGCGCTGGCCCTGCGGCAAGAGGCACAGCAGCAGGGCTACGGCATCATGGTCGGCTGCATGATCGGCTCTTCGCTGGCGATGGCGCCGGCGGTGCTGGTGGCGCAGGGCGCCGCGGTGACCGATCTTGACGGACCGCTGCTGTTGGCCGAGGACCGCGCCGTGCCACTGCGCTATGACGAGCACGGCGTGCACCCACCGGCGCCGGCGCTGTGGGGCTGAAGGGGTAGCCGCGATGAGCCTGAAGGACCGTGTACAGATCCTCGACAAGACGGTGCTGGCCGATGACTGGGCCGTGCTGACCAAATACACCGTGCGCTACACCCGGCGCGACGGCAGCAGCCAGACCCTGCCGCGCGAAACCTATGACCGCGGCAACGGTGCGACGATCCTGCCCTATGATCCGGACCGCGGCACCGTGCTGCTGGGCCGGCAGTTCCGCCTGACCGCCTATCTGAACGGCCATGACGACCTGCTGATCGAGGCGGCGGCCGGCCTGCTGGACCAGGCCGATCCGGTTACCCGCATCAAGGCCGAGACCGAAGAGGAGCTGGGCCTGCGCCTGACCGAGGTGCGCCAGATCTGGGACGCCTTCATGTCGCCCGGCTCGGTCACAGAGCGGCTGTTCTTCTTCGTCGGGCGCTACAGTGCCGCCGACCGCGTGTCGCAGGGCGGCGGGCTGGAGGAGGAGGGTGAGGAAATCGACGTTCTGGAACTGCCGATCGCCGAGGCGCTGGACATGGTGGACCGTGGCGCGATACGGGACGGCAAGACCATCATGCTGCTGCAATACGCAGCACTGCACCTGTTCAAGCGATAAGGACCCCTGCCATGACCCGGACCGTGTACGTCAACGGCGCTTACCTGCCCGAAACCGAAGCGACAGTGTCGATCTTCGACCGCGGCTTCCTGATGGCGGACGGCGTCTATGAGGTGACCAGCGTGCTGGACGGCAAGCTGATCGACTTCGCCGGCCACGCCACACGGCTGGAACGGTCGCTGTCCGAACTGGACATGGCCAGCCCGGTGACGATGGAGGAACTGCTGGAGATCCACCGCGAACTGGTTCGGCTGAACGGCATCGACGAAGGCGCGGTTTACCTGCAGATCACCCGCGGCGCCCCGGCAGACCGCGACTTTGTCTTCCCCGATCCGGCGGCGACGCCTTCGACCATCGTGCTGTTCACCCAGTCCAAACCGGGGCTGAGCGCGCCAGCGGCGGCGCAGAAGGGGATCAAGGTCATCTCGATCGACGACATCCGCTGGGGCCGGCGCGATATCAAGACGGTGCAGCTGCTGTATCCGTCGATGGGCAAGATGATGGCCAAGAAGGCCGGCTGCGACGACGCCTGGATGGTCGAGGACGGGTTCGTGACCGAGGGCACCTCGAACAACGCCTATTTCATCAAGGGCAACAAGATCGTCACCCGTGCGCTGTCGAATGACATCCTGCACGGCATCACCCGCGCCGCCGTGCTGCGCTTTGCGCAGGAAGCGCAGATGGAAGTGGAAGAACGCAACTTCACCATCGAAGAGGCGCAGGCGGCAGACGAGGCCTTTGTCACCTCGGCCACGACTTTTGTCATGCCGGTGGTCGAGATCGACGGCGTCGCCCTGTCGGGCGGAAAAGGCGGGCCGAAGGCGCTGCGTCTGCGCGAGATCTACATCGACGAAAGCCGCAAGGCGGCGGTTTGACAGCCAGACGGGGGTGGGTTGAAAACCCACCCTACGGTTCTGGGGCCGGGCTGAAGCCCGCCCTACAGGGTCATTTCTTTTCGTTCAGGACGTTTTCGCGGAAGGCGACCTCGAAGGCCGCCTTCTTGGCATCCGATGCCTCGGTCTGGTTCTGCGCGCGCCATTCCTCGTAGGGCATGCCGTAGTAGACCTCGCGCCCCTCTTCCTTGGTCATGGCGATGCCGCGCTCGTTCGCGGCTTCCTGGTACCAGCGTGCCAGGCAGTTGCGGCAGAACCCGGCAAGGTTCATCAGGTCGATGTTCTGCACATCGGCGCGGTCTTCCATCAGGTGCTTGCGCAGCCGGCGGAACGCGGCGGCTTCCAGCTCTGTCCGGGTTTGCGGGTCAATGTCCACGGGCGGGCTCCTTGTTGTCTGCCGGCATACAAACCCCGGCGCGCGCCGGGGTCAACCTCAGGGCGCGACGCGCGACAACGCCTCTTGCAGCAGCGGCGCCAGCCGCTCGCCCCAGGCTTGCTGGTGGCGCTCGTCCGCGATCAGGTCGTTGCGCAGCTCGATCAGAACGTTCAGCCGGCCGTGGTGCAGCGCGTGACGGTCGATGGCATCGCCCGGCAGGTGGCCCGAATAGGGCTCGTTGCGGCCGACCACCAGGTCGGGCTCGGCCTCGAGCAGGTCGATCAGCGGATCGGCCAGCCGTGCGTCATAGCCGTGCAGGATACCGACGTGCCAGGGCCGCGAAGGCCGGCCGCGCAGCTGCCGGGTAAAGCTGTGCACCGCCACGATCACCGTGTCGTCGCGCCGTGCCGCCAGCCGTTCCAGCTCGGCATGGTAGGGACGCCAGTAGGCATCCAGGCGGCGCGCCTTCTCCTCGGGGCCGGCGTGACGATTTCCGGGGATGACCGAGCCATCGTAAAGCTTCATCAGCAGGGTGGGATCGTCCTCGCCGCGGTTGGGGTCGATCACCAGGCGCGAGAAATTACCGAGGATCGCACTGCCGCCCAGCGCCCGGGCCAGCGCCAACGTCACCCCCGCGGCGCCCGGATCGAAGGCGATGTGCCGCGCCATGTCTGCATCTGGCAGCCCCAACGTGCCGCCCAGATCCGGCGGCACCGTGTTGGTAGCGTGATCGCAGGTGACCAGCCAGCGGCTGTCTGTTTCCGCGCCATAGGTGCGGAACGGAACGTATGTCATACTGTCCTCATCCATTCCGAGCTTCATTAGAACAGTTGTGCCGGGAATGGAAATGGCCAATAAGAGCCGTGGGCCGCTAGCGATAACAGGCCCCTGACGCGAAGAAGGGAAGAACAGAAGATGCGACGTTTGCGCAGTGTGAAGATCGTGGCCACGCTCGGACCGGCCTCCGACGATTACGACACCATCCGGGCTTTGCACGAAGCCGGCGCCGATGTCTTCCGCCTGAACATGAGCCATGGCACCCATGACGACATCCGGGCCCGTCATGCCATCATCCGCCAGATCGAGAAGGACCTCGACAGCCCGATCGGCATCCTGGCCGACCTTCAGGGCCCCAAGCTGCGCGTCGGCACGTTCGAGAACGGGCACGAGACGCTGGAAGAGGGCGCGGGCTTCCGCATGGACCTTGATCCCGCGCTGGGCACCAAGGCCCGCGTGACGCTGCCACATCCCGAGATTTTCCAGGCACTGGAACCGGGCGCGCATCTGCTGGTGAACGACGGCAAGATCCGGCTGCGGGTCAAGGACTGCGGTGCCGATTTCGCCGATTGCGAAGTTGTGACGGGCGGCGTGATCTCGAACCGCAAGGGCGTGAACGTGCCGGACGTGGTGCTGCCGCTGCGCGCACTGTCCGAAAAGGACCGCAAGGACCTGGAATTTGCAGCCTCGCTGGGGGTCGACTGGATGGCGCTGTCCTTCGTGCAGCGCCCCGAGGACGTTGAAGAGGCGCGCGAGCTGTGCGCCGGCCGCGCAGCGATCCTGTCCAAGATCGAGAAACCCGCCGCGGTCAAGGCTTTCGACTCGATCCTGGCGGTCAGCGACGGGGTGATGGTGGCGCGCGGCGATCTTGGGGTCGAACTGCCGGTGCAGAACGTGCCGCCGATCCAGAAGCGCCTGATCCGCAAGTGCCGCGCCGCCGCCAAGCCGGTGATCGTGGCAACGCAGATGCTGGAATCGATGATCGAGTCGCCGATGCCGACCCGTGCCGAAGTGTCTGACGTGGCCACGGCAATCTACGAAGGCGCCGACGCCGTGATGCTGTCTGCGGAATCCGCGGCCGGGCAATACCCGGTTGAGGCGGTGACGACGATGAACAACGTCGCCATCGAAGTGGAAAGCGACGAGACCTTCCGCGTGGTGATCGAGGCTTCACGCCAGTCCAAGGGCGAAACCGTTGCTGACGGCGTGGTCGCCGCGGCGCGCGAGATCGCCGAAAAGACCGACATCAAGGCGATCTGCTGCTTTACCCAGTCGGGCACCACGGCCGGTCTGGTGGCGCGTGAACGCCCGCGCGTGCCCATCGTCGCGATGACCCCGCTTAAGGGCACCGCGCGCCGGCTGGCGCTGGTCTGGGGCGTGCAGACCGTGATGACGGGCGAACTGGTCCGCTTCAAGCAGGCCGTGGTCAACGCCGCCTGTGCGGCGCGTACCATGGGCTATGCCGGCGACGCCGATCAGATCCTGGTTGTGGCGGGCGTGCCGTTCAACATTCCGGGCACCACCAATATCCTGCGCGTCGCCCCCTGCGACGAAAGGCTGATCTGGCGCACCGATCCCGAGTGACCTAGTCGCCGCCCGTTTGCTGCGGACCATGGGGGCTTGATTGTTGGCCCGCATCTCCGTATAGGGCGCGCTCCAACCTGCGTGACCGGCCGATGTGGCATGCCGAGTCGCGCGATAACCGTTCGAACTCAGGAGAACGAAATGCCCAAGATGAAGACCAAGTCGAGCGCCAAGAAGCGCTTCAAGGTGACGGCAACCGGCAAGATCAAGTGCGGCCAGGCCGGCAAACGGCACGGGATGATCAAGCGGACGACCAAGTTCATCCGCGACGCGCGTGGCACCACCACGCTCAGCGCACCCGATACCAAGATCGTCAAGGGCTATATGCCCTACGACCGCTAACGCCAGCCTGAAGGAGAACGCACATGTCCCGCGTCAAAGGTGGTACCGTCACCCACGCCCGTCACAAGAAGATCCTGAAGGCCGCCAAGGGCTATTACGGCCTGCGCAGCCGCGCCTTCCGGACCGCGACCCAGGCCGTCGACAAGGCCAACCAGTATGCGACCCGCGACCGCAAGGCGCGCAAGCGGAACTTCCGCGCGCTGTGGATCCAGCGGATCAACGCCGCCGTCCGTTTGCATGACGAGGCGCTGACCTATTCGCGCTTCATCAACGGTCTGGCGAAAGCCGGGATCGAGGTGGACCGCAAGGTGCTGGCCGATCTGGCCGTGCACGAACCCGATGCCTTTGGCGCCATCGTGGCCCAGGCCAAGGGTGCGCTCGAAGCCTGATCCGGCCCTGAAAGCCGATTTGAGCCGCCGCGCCCCCGTTGCGCGGCGGTTTCGTTTTGAGAACGGCTGCCCGATCAGCTCTCGGTCTTGCGCGTTCGGCGCAGGATGTGCAGCAGGACGATACCGAGGGCGGGCCAGATCGCCCAGAAATAGCCGTCCCAGGTGAACAGGTTGGCCAGGCACAGCGCGGCGATGGCGACGGCGGCACGGATCGTGCGGGCTTGGATCGGGCCGCGCTGGAGATAGGGCGCGGCCTGCCAGCCAAAGGCGACGGCGATCACCAGGATCGGCCATTGCGCCCACACCCCCGGGCCGGTGAGCAGGTCGACTCCCAGCAGCACCGCGGCCCCCAAGGCATAGGGCCGCGCGAGCCGCAGCACCCGGGACTGCCAGTCGCCCCAGGGCGCCACCCCGCCTGCCGCGGGCGCGCCAAGGACGCTCCAGGCGCGCGGCGGGCCGGAAGCCGCACCTCCGATCGCGATGCGGTAGATCTCCACGTCCTCGGCCAGGTTCTTCGGCCGCCGCTCGCCCAGATATTCGAAGCCCACGGTCAGCTTCGCGCGCACCTGCTCGTAGACCTGGCGCGAGATCAGCACGCCCCCCGGCTCGGCCATCGACTGCAGCCGCGCGGCCAGGTTCACCCCGTCGCCCAGCAGGTCGGTCCCGTCGACGATCACATCGCCCAGATGGATGCCGATGCGAAACCGCAGCGGCTCGCCCGCC
>JAGRMT010000064.1 GCA_020441125.1 Roseivivax sp. | reverse complement strand
GTCGCCGCCGCTTTCGATCAGGATCAGGTCGAGGTCGGGAAAATCGGCATTCAGCTCGGCGATGGCGGCCAGGTTGATCGAGGCGTCCTCGCGGATCGCGGTGTGCGGGCAGCCGCCCGTCTCTACCCCGCGGATACGGTCGAGCGGCAGCACCTGCATGCGCATCAGCGCCTCTGCGTCCTCGCGGGTGTAGATGTCGTTGGTCACGACGGCCATCGACAGCCGGTCGCGCAGGGCGCGGCAAAGCGCGGCGGTCAGCGTCGTCTTGCCGGCGCCGACCGGCCCGCCAAGGCCGACGCGCAGGGGTCCGTGGGGCGATGCCATGTCAGGCTCCTCTCGTTGCCAGAAAGATCAGGCCCGCGCCCAGCACCAGGCATAGCGGGCCGTAGAAGACCCGGTCGAGCCGGGCGAAGGGCTGTTGCGGGAAGTGCCGCCGCCAAGCCGGTGTCCATGCCGCCAGTCCGCGGGCACCCAGCACCAGCCCGGCCAGCGCCAGCAGCGCCTGGCGGAACGGCACCCAGGCAAGGTGGGGCAGCAGCGCCAGGAAAAACGCGGCAACCGCCACCAGCGCGGCAGGCACCGGACCGGGCATGCGCGCCGCGCCCGGCACGCCAAAGACCGCGCGGGCCAGCGCCGCCTCGTCGCCCAGAGGCACCCACAGCCCCAGCGCCCACAGCAGGTGGAAGGCCGCGACCACGATCAGCACGCCACTCACCGCCCAGCCGATCATGAGCGGAAGATCCGCGAATAGAGCGCGCCGTGGCGCTGGCTCTGGATGTCGGCCATGGGCACGAAGCCGCCCAGATCATCAGGCGCGGCGGCGATTGCCCTTGGGGCCAGCGCGGCGCAGAGCGGCGCCAGCGCGGCGGTGATGCGCTGTCCGTCGGTCTGGCCCAGCGGGATCAGCCGCACGCAGGCTCCGGCGATATTGGCCGCGAAGGCCTGAAGGTACAGCCGCAGCGCGTCGGCCAGCGGCAGGTCCAGCGCCCGCACCACCTGCCCCACCGCGACCGGATAGGGCGCTTCGACCAGCTTCACGCCCCAGACCGCACGCACCGTGGCGGCGAAGGCGGCGCCCTGCTGCACAGTTTCCAGTCGCCGATCGGCAGAAGGCGCCAGAGCCTGCGCCAGTTCCGCCAGCGCGGCGATGTCACCGCCGCGCGCGGCCTGCGCCATCAGCACCGCGTCGCACCAGCCGGAGCCATGCGCCAGCAACTCTTCCAGCCAGGCCTGCACCTGCGCGGCGTCGCGCAGCAGCCCCGACTGGACGGCTGCCTCGGCGCCGTGGGAATAGGCAAAGGCGCCCACCGGGAAGGCCGGCGAGAACAGCTGGTGCAGGGTCAGGGCCGGATCAGTGATCATGCCCATGGCTGTGGCTGTGGCCATGGGCGGTGCCCTCGGCCGGGCCATGGCTGTGGCTGTGGTCGTGGCCATGGGTGCGGCCATGTCCGTAGGCGCCGCCTTCGGGCGTGAACGGTTCGCTGACCTCGGCCACCGAGGCGCCGATGCGGCGCAGCATGTCGGCGATCACGTGGTCGCGCTGGATCAGCAGCCGGCCGGACTCGATCTGGCAGGGGGTGTGGCGGTTGCCGATATGCCAGGCGATGCGCGCAAGGTCGGTACCCGTGACCTGAAGCAGAGGCTCTTCGGCGGCGATCACCTCGACCAGATGGCCCCCGCCCAGGTCGAAGGCATCGCCATGATCGAGGCTTTCGGTATGCGCCAGGTCGACCAGGAACTCGCGACCGCCGGCGGTGGTCAGCACCTTGCGGCGCAGGAAACGCTCGTCATAGCGCAGGGTCACGAAATCGGCCGGGCCCGACCAATCGCCCCGCCGCAGCAGGCTGTGAGTGTGGTCAAGCGCGCTCATTTCCGGGCTCCTTCGGGGCGGGTTCTTGTCTGTCGGGTACCGGTATAGACAAACCGCCGCCCCCGGCAAGCGGGGACGGCGGCACGAAAACCCAGGCCAAGAGGGGCCGGTCAGACGTAATAGACGTCCTTGAAGACGTGTCGGGCGATGCCCTCACGCGTCAGGCCGCGTGCGGCCAGTTCGGCGTCAGAGAGCGCCATCAGCCGCTCCATCTGGCGCAGGCGCGGGTGATTTTCGCCCAGCGACACCAGCTTACGCCCAAGTTTGGCCAGCAAACCGGTCAGGCCGGCAGAAGCGGATACGGTGGAATGCGGTGCTGCGATGGTTGCCATGATAAGACCTTTGCGTTGGGGTTGCCCCCTCCCTTGGCGCTAAAGGTAAGCGGTTCTGCCCCAATCGACCACCAACAGCTCTGCATGGCCGCTGCCCGCTTGGCGCAACAGTTTTTTTGGCACATGCCCAAGAATTAGGCAGATCAGCGCAGCGCTTCGACCGAATAGTACCGGTAGCTGTCGCTGCCGCCGGTATAACGGCTTTCCGACAGGAATGAGATGCCCAGGTCGGGCAGGTAGTGCAGCACGTCCATCAACTCTGCGTCCGAGGCATAGCGCAGGTGCACCGGAATCATCCGGTAGGTGCAGGCGCCGAAGCTGTATTCGGTCATCGGGCCAAAGCTGTAGGTCTGGGTGTCGCTGTCCGTGCCGGCTTCCGTCAGGCTGCCGACGCGAACGGTCCAGCCGCCGCCGGGCACCGGGACAGGCATGGCGTCGGGCGCCTGGGGAAAGCCATAGGTGGTGCGGCTGGCCGGCACCAGCACGCCGTTCTCCAGTTCGATCAGTTCCAGCAGGTACAGCCCCTGCCCCAGCAGCACGCGCGACGCATAGCCGTCATGGGCCTGGAACAGCGCCTCGATCACACCCGGGCGCTCGTGCCGGCGGAAAGTCTCGGTATCGCCGCCCTCGATCCGGAAGCGAATGCCGGTGGCCAGGTCCTCTGCCGTGGGGCACGGCGGGGTCTGTGCCGCCAGCGGAGCGGCAAGGCACAGGGCGACGGGCAGCATAAGGCGTATCATGGAATTCTCTGCATCAATGCGGGCGGACCTGTGCGAGAGCGTAGCCCGGCGGGCGGCAAAGGCCAACGGGATAGCGGGACGTGACGATCAGACCGGGCCGAGCAGCGCCGCGATCTCGGCCACCGTGCCGCCCTCGACCGCGCGCCAGGCGGCCTCTGCCCCGTCCGGACCAAGAAGCGCGGCGGCCTTGCGGCGGATGCGTTGCGCCCGCTCGGCCAGCGGCAGCGGCGTGTCGAGATCGAAGCCCGCGATGAGCGGCCCGGCGGCGGTGTCGAACGTCACCCGTGCGGCAGTCTCGGCCACCGTATCGACGGCCTCGACCGTCACACGGTCGCGCAGCGCCGCCACCGCCGGATCGCAAGCCAGCGCATCGGTGTAGCTGTCCAGCGCGGCGGTGTCGTGGCCCAGCAATGCCAACGCGGTCACAGTGCGATAGCTGAACTTGGCGCCAAGCCCGGTGGCGGGTTCAGGTTGATTGCACACGGTCATCCAGCGCGGGTGGGTTTCGATCCTCACCGCACGCACCGCTGCCGGGTCGAGCGGGCCGAGGCTGGCCAGCGCCTCAAGCGTGGCGTGCAGCCCGTGGCAGCAGGCGTGGAACTTGTGGCTGACGCCGGTCATCAGCCAGCCTTCGGGCTGATGCGGCGCGCCGTCGGCGCGATGGGTGGACAGAAAACCGTTCTGCCCCTCAAGCGCGCCGGGGTTAGAGACAAAGCCCCGCGCCGCCAACAGCGCGGCCTCGACCCCGCCGGCAGCGGCCAGCCCGGCGTTGAGCGGCTTGCCCATGGTCCCGAACTGCGATTTCAGACCCGCCGCGCGGGTCGAGACCAGGCCCAGCGCCTGCGCCGTGCGCGCCTCGTCAAGATCGAGCAGGATCGCCGCCGCCAGCGCAGCGCCGAAGGCCCCGGCGGTGCCGGTCTGGTGAAAGCCGACCTGGTAGTGACCGCGCCCCAGCGCCAGCCCGACGCGCACGCTGGCCTCTGTGCCGCGCAGCGCCGCCGAGGTCAGCGCCGAAACGTCAGCGCCGACATGCTCGGCCACCGCCAGCGCCGCCGGCAGGATGGCAACGGAAGGGTGGCCGATATGGGCGAAATGGGTGTCGTCGTAATCCAGCGCGTGGCTGGCCGCGCCATTGACCAGCGCCGCCACCCGCATCGGCGCGGCGCCGCCACCAAACAGCCGAGCCTGGCCCGCTCCGCCCTCTTCCAGCACCATGTCGCGCACGATGCGCGCGACGGGTTCATCCGCGCCGGCGATGCCGCAGGCCAGCCAGTCGACCATCGACAGACGCATCACTGCAAGCGGCTCTGCCCCGGCGGGGCTGTGCACCAGCGCCAAGAGGCGCGCCATGAGATCAGACATCGGTCGGGCTCCTTTTCGGGCAGGCTAGCGGCGAGGGGCGCGGTGGGGCAAGGCTGCGCGGCCCCGGCCGCGGGGCAAGCGGAAACGGCGCAAGGGGGGCTCTGCCCCGTCGCCTGCGGCGCCCCCCCGGGGTATTTGCAGCAAGAAGAAGCGGCGCGGCGCCTTATCCATACAGCTCTGCCGCGCGGCGTTCGAAGGCGCGCACCACGCGTTGCATCGCCTCGTAGAAGAACATGCCGGCGGCGCCTTGCAGGATGCGGTTGCGGAATTCGAAATCGACAAAGAAGGAAACCTCGACGCCGCCGGGTACGTCGGCAAAGGCCCAGCGCGAGATCATGTGCTTGAACGGGCCGTCGAGATACTCGGTGTCGATCTTCATCGCCTCCGGCCAGAGCGTGACGCGCGAGCCGAAGCGTTCGCGGAACACCTTGAAGCTGATCACCAGGTCGGCCAGCATCACCTGGTGATCGCCGTGATCGGTGGTCTCGCGGATGCGGGCGGCCGCGGTCCAGGGCAGGAAGCGCGGATAGCTGGCGACATCGGCGACCAGGTCGTACATCTGCCGCGCGGTGTAGGGCAGCGTGCGGGTCTCGGAATGGGTCGGCATGTCGCCCCTTTGGCACGTGACAGTGGCCGCCGATTTCGTATGATCCGCGGGGGAAATCAAGGGGAAGCCATGCCGGAGCGTCCATATGTCGTCGACCAGATGATCTCGGCCAAGGCAATTGCCGCGCGGATCGAGGAATTGAGCGACGAGATCCGCAGCGCCTTTGTCGGCACAGACAAGCTGGTTGTGGTGGGGCTGCTGCGCGGCTCTTTCGTGTTCATCGCCGACCTGGTGCGCGAACTGGACCTGCCGGTCGAGGTCGACTTCATGGAGGTGTCGTCTTATGGCAACGCGATGGAGTCGAGCCGTGAGGTACGCATCCTGAAGGACCTGCGCAGCGGCATCGAGGGGCGCGACGTGCTGGTGGTGGAGGATATCGTCGATACCGGCCACACGCTCAGCCACACCATGGGGCTGCTCAGATCGCGCCATCCGGCGCATATCCGCTCGATCGCGCTGCTGGACAAGCCGTCGCGGCGCGAGGTGGATTTCCGCGCAGACTGGACCGGCTTCGAGATCCCGGACGAATTCGTGGTGGGCTACGGCATCGACTTTGCCCAGCGCAACCGCAACCTGCCCTATATCGGCAAGGTCCGTTTCGCCGAGGAATAAGGGCGCGTCAGCCTTCCAGCGCGATGCGGTGGCGCGCCAGCAGCGCCACCAGCGCCCGGCGCAGCGCCGACAATCGCGGCGCGTCGGCCAGGTCGCGGTGACAGGCGACCCACAACGGCACCGCCATGGGCGGCACGTCGGTTTCGATACGCACCAGCCCCGGCGCGGCATCGCCCAGGATGCAGGGCAGGATAGTTCGGCCGGCGCCGGCCTCTGCCATGGCGCGCAGCACCACGAAGCTGTCCGCCCCGGCGGCGATCTGCGCTGGTTCGACCGTGGCGGCCATCCAGCGCGCAGGCGCCGAGCGGCCAAGCGCGCCGGTGGGCGCCAGCCAGCATGCCGCTGCGCCGGGCGCAGCATAACCGGCAAAGCCCATCTGGCAGACTTCGGTGCCGGTCATGTCCTCGCTCAGGCTGTCGGCGGGGCGCACGCACAGGTCGGCGTGCAACCGCGCCATGTCCAGCCGTGTGTTGGAGCACAGAAGCGCGACATGCGCCGGCGCCGCGGCGCGCGACCAGTCCTTCAGCCCCGGCGCCAGGATCGTGTGGCACAGCGTATCGACCGAGGTCACGCGCAACATCTCTTGCCGGCCCGCGCCCTGCCCGGCCACCAGCCGGCTGACCGTTTCCATCGCCTGGGCGGCGGATCGCGCCGCCTCGATCACCGCAGCCCGTTCAGGGCGCAGCCGGTAACCATGGGCGCTGCGCTCGAACACCTCGGCTCCGTTCGCCTCTTCCCAGGCGGCGATGCGGCGCAACACGGTGGCGTGGTTCACCCCCAGGTCGCGCGCGGCCGCCGCCACCGAGCCGGCCTCGGCCACGGCGAGGACAAAGCGCAGGTCATCCCAATTCGCGTTGTGCAAGAATCGTCACCCGATTTGCAAAGTTTCGAAATATTATTGGCAAGAAAGCCGTGCATACTAGGTGGTGTCGGCACACCACACAGGGAGTTTATGATGAAAAAAGTGATTGGCATTCTGGGCATTGCAACCTTGGCGCTGGGCACCGCCGCAGCCGCACAGGACTTTGGCGGCCAGCTGAAAGCGCGCCAGGGACAGATGCGCATCATTGCGATCAACCTCGGCATTCTTGGCGGCATGGCCAAGGGCGAGATCGCCTATGACGCGGCAACCGCGCAGGCGGCGGCCGATTCCATCGCCGGCGTGACCATGGTCGCCCCCGGCCCGCTGTGGCCCGAAGGCTCGGACGAGATGTCGATCGACGGCACCAAGGCCAAGGCCGAGATCTGGAGCGATAACGCCGGCTTCCTGGCGAAATACGCCGAATTGCACACCGCCGCCCTGGCGCTTCAGGCGGCAGCCGGCCAAGGGCAAGAGGCAATCGGCCCGGCCCTGGGTGGCTTGGGCGGGGCCTGCAAAGCCTGCCACGAGACCTATCGCGCGCCGATGAACTGAGCGGGGCGATGCGGCGCGCCCTGATCCTGCTGGCGGCGGCCGGGCTGGCCGCCGCGGCTCTTGGCTGGTGGCTGACCGCGCCCGCGCGGCTGGCGCCGGATGTTTTTGACGGCATCACAGGGGATGTGACGCAGGGGGCCGCGGTGTTTACCGCGGCCGGCTGCGCGTCTTGCCACCACGCGCCCGGCGCCACCGGCGAGGCGGCGCTCGTGCTGGCGGGCGGTCAACGCTTTGACAGCGACTTCGGCACTTTCCTGGCGCCCAACATCTCGCCCCATCCCGAAGCCGGAATCGGCGGCTGGAACCTGGCGCAATTCGCCGACGCGGTGCAGCGTGGTGTGTCGCCCGAGGGCGCGCACCTGTTTCCCGCTTTTCCCTACACCGCCTATGCGCGCATGACGCCGCAGGACGTGGCCAACCTGTGGGCCTATCTGCAAACCCTGCCCGCCAGCGATACCGCCAGCCTGCCGCACGAGGTGGGCTTCCCCTTCAATATCCGGCGCGGCGTCGGGGCTTGGAAGCTGTTGTTCTTCCGCCCGGACTGGGTACGCCCGGCAGACACGCCGCAGCTGGAGCGCGGCCGCTACCTGGTCGAGGCGCTGGCCCATTGCGGCGAATGCCACACCCCGCGCAACGCGCTGGGCGCGCTGGACACCGGGCGCTGGCTGGCCGGGGCCCCCAACCCGAATGGCAAGGGCGAGATCCCCGCGCTGATCCCGAACGCACTGGACTGGGCCGCGCAGGACATTGCCTATTACCTGGAGACCGGCTTCACCCCTGATTTTGACAGCGCCGGCGGGCATATGGCCGAAGTCGTGGCCAATTTCGGCCGACTGACTGCCGCCGACCGCGAAGCCGTTGCGGCCTATGTCAAGGCGTTGCCCGCGCCCTGATCCGCGCTTGTCCGCAACATGCCGGCGTGATTTGATCGCCTCCAGCGAACAGGTGAGGGACAATGCACGCTGTAACAGTGACTTTCCGCGCGCGGCCGAACGATGCCACGCGCTTTTTGGCTGCGATCCAGCGCAATGCCGCGCTGTCGCTGCTGCGCGAACCGGGGTGCAAGCGTTTCGACGTCTGCGTTGCGCCGGATGATCCGGCGACCGTGTTCCTCTACGAGCTCTACGTCGACGAAGACGCGTTCGAGCTTCACAAGACAACCGCGCATTTCAAGGCCTTCGACGCCGAGACCCGGGACTGGGTGACGGAAAAGACCGTTAGCCGATTCACCCTGACACCGCAGGCCGAAGATGTCGCATAGCACCATTCGCCGCGAGGCCGATCGCCCGCGCCACGCCCGGGGCGGCGGCGCATCGACCGTGCAGATGATCACCCCCGATACCGGCGCTGCAGCGCTGTTGAACGGCTTCACCGACATTCCCCCCGGCGGCGGCATCCCGCTGCATTTTCACAATTGCGAGGAAAGCGTGCTGATCGTGTCCGGGCGAGCCACGGTAGAGATCGACGGCACCCGGCACGAGGCCGGTGCGGGAGATGTTGTCTGGATCTCGGCGGACGTGCCGCACCGCTTTGTGAACCCCTCGGAACAAGAAGCGCTGCGCATCTTCTGGACCTATGCCTCGGCCGAGGCGACGCGCACGCTGGTCGCAACCGGCGAAACCCGGCGCGTGGCGATCGAGCACGGGGCCGGCACGTGATCCGCGTCGCGCCAGGGGCGCTGCGCGATTTCGCCTCCGACTGTTACCGCGCGCTGGGCCTGCCTGACGCCGATGCCGCGCTGGTGGCCGACACGCTGGTACAGGCCGATTTGTGGGGGCACCCCTCGCACGGGGTGATGCGGTTGTTCTGGTACGCGGCACGGCTGCGTTCGGGCGCGACCCGGGTCGATGCCCTACCGCAACTTATCGGCGGAACCGGTGCCATCGCACTGATGGACGGCGGCGACGGCATGGGACAGGTGGCCGCGCAGGCAGCGATGACGCAGGCCATCGCCGCGGCGCGGGCGCATGGCATCGGCGCCGTGGCGATGCGCAACGCCGGCCATTTCGGCACCGCGATGTATTTCACCCGCCAGGCAGCAGCGGCCGGCTGTATCGGTTTTCTGTGCACCAATGCCAGCCCGGCGATGGCCCCCTGGGGCGGTACGGAAAAGCGCGTGGGAACCAACCCCTGGTCCTGGGCCGCGCCCGCCGGGCGCCATGCGCCGCTGATGCTGGACATCGCGAACACCGCCGTGGCGCGCGGCAAGCTGTATGCCGCACAGGCCCGGGGTGAAGCGATCCCGCACGGTTGGGCGATTGATGCCCAAGGCCTGCCGACCACCGATCCGGCGGCGGGCATCGCCGGTACCATCCTGCCGATGGCGGGGCACAAGGGCTATGCCATCGCGATGGTCATGGACATGCTGTCAGGCGTTCTGTCGGGCAGCGCTTTCGGCGCGGCGGTAGTTGGCCCCTACGAGCCCGAGGGCCGCAGCGGCGTCGGCCACCTGGCGCTGGCTATCGACATCGCCGCGCTGCGCCCGCTGGCCGAATTCGAGGCCGACATGGAAGCGCTGATCGCCGAGATGAAGGCAACGCCCCGCGCCGTAGGCGTGGATGAGATCGTCTATCCCGGAGAGCTGGAGGCGCGCAGCGCGGCGCAACTGACTGCCAAGGGCATACCCCTGCCCCCGGCCCTGGCCGAAGAGTTGCGGCGCGACGCCCGAACCCTGGGAATCGCCGCGCCGTTCTAGGGCGTCAGACCCGTGCCAGCTTGGCCTCGCGCGCGGCGCGCAGACGCGCGAAGTCGTCGCCTGCGTGGTAGGACGAACGCGTCAGCGGCGTGGCCGAAACCATCAGGAAACCCTTGCCGAAGGCGGCCTTTTCATAGGCCTTGAATTCGTCGGGCGTCACGAAGCGGTCGACGGCGTGGTGCTTGGGCGTGGGTTGCAGGTACTGGCCGATGGTCAGAAAATCGACATCGGCCGCGCGCATGTCGTCCATCACCTGGCCCACTGCCTGCCTGTCCTCGCCCAGGCCAACCATGATGCCGGACTTGGTGAAGATCGACGGGTCCAGTTCCTTGACCCGTTGCAGCAGGCGCAGCGAGTGGAAGTAACGCGCGCCGGGCCGAACTTCGGGATACAGGCCGGGCACGGTTTCGAGGTTGTGGTTAAACACGTCAGGACGCGCCTCGACCACCGTCTCCAGCACCTCCGGGGCGCATTTCAGGAAGTCAGGCGTCAGGATCTCGATCGTGGTGGCGGGGCTGCGGTGGCGTACGGCGCGGATCGTCTGGGCAAAATGCTCGGCCCCGCCGTCCTCCAGGTCATCGCGATCGACCGAGGTGATCACCACGTGGTTCAGCGCCAGCTTGGCCACCGCATCGGCCACGCGGCCCGGCTCGAACAGATCGAGCGCCTGCGGCCGACCGGTGGCGATGTTGCAGAAGGTACAGCCACGGGTGCAGATCTCACCCATGATCATCATGGTCGCGTGGCCCTGGTTCCAGCACTCGCCCGCGTTGGGGCAACCGGCCTCCTCGCAGACGGTCACCAGCTTGTGCTCGCGCATGATACGGTGGGTTTCCTGGTAGCCCTTGCCGACCGGAGCCTTGACGCGAATCCAGTCGGGTTTCTTGGGCTGGGCGTTGTCCGGACGATGCGCCTTTTCCGGATGACGTTGCTCAGGCAGTTTGAGATCGCGCACGTTTTTTTCCCCGCGAATTGCCAATTCATCTCACAATACAAGATATTCGCGGGGGGTTGTAACAGTATCGCAGAGCGAATGCACTGCGTCACATCCCCAACTTAACGAGTTCCCCTCGCACGGACCAAAACGGCCCTTTCGAGTGCCTTCAGTCCAGCCCCCGTGCCCGCAGACCATCGCAGGCACGGGGGTAGAAGTTGGGTGATTGCTAGCCGATCAGATCATGGCGGTCGGACCGCGCGGCGTAGTGCAGCCGCAGCCGCTGCAACGCGATGCGCAGCACGATCTTGCCCGACCGCGCCGACCAGCCCATGCGCCGCTCGACCGTTTCCAGCCCTTCAAGGTAGCAGCAGCAGCGAAGTGCCACGTCGCCCAAACCGGGCCCCAGGTCGCGCAGCGCTGCCGCCAGCCGGGCGCGCGCGTCGGCGCCGGCCCCCGGCCCGCTTGCGGGCTTGCCGCCGTCGATCGGTCCGGTCAGGAAATGCTCCCAGTTCTGCGTCGTACCTGGCTGCAGGTGCGCCAGTTCGAAATCCTCGCGCAGCCGCTCGCCCGCGGCGACCAGGTCGGGCGGCAGGAAGGCAGAGCCGTCCTTCTCGCGCCGTCGCGCCAGCACCATCAGAGGCGGCTCGTTGCGGGTCGCGCGTGCGCGTTCGGGCGCTGCCGCCCCCTCGAACACCGCCGCCGCCTCGGCCATGCCGCCAGCGCGGTTTTCTTGCTGGGCAACCAGCCGCGACAGGGCCCCGCGTCCATCCGGCGTGATCCGGTACTGCGCCACGCGGCCCGGCCTGTCGCACATGATCCAGTTCTTCAGCGCCATCGCTTCGGCCACGCCGCGATCCACAGTCGCGGTGCGCGTGCCCGATCCACCGGCGTCGCTGCGCATCACGATCGCGCGCTCCATTTCGGGAGAGACCGCCAGCACCGCGCCCGGCTCGCACAGCCGGCGCAGGATCCGCCGCCCCTCGCTGGCCAGGGTTTCCGCATCCAGCGGCATTCTGTTGGTATTCATGGCTCCAGTCCCCCTTGCGCGAGGAGATCGCAGATCCTGCGCGCGCCTATCCGCCGCCAGTCCCGTCAGCGCGGCATCCACCAGGGGATCGTCGCGCCGTGCCTCCATCCGCCTGACCTGGCGCAGGACGGTAGAGGCATGCACCCCCGCCCGCCGCGCCAGTTCCCGGATCGACGCGCCCCGCTCGGTATGCGCGAGATAATGTTCCGCGCCGACCGGAACCCAGCCCGGCATCCCGCTAATCCGCGCCTCGGGCAGTTTCCTTGACATGCGCGGCCCTCCCTTGAGATTTCCGCATTTTCCTGACTCCAATGTTCCGCAGGGTTGAACAACCCTTGCGGGCGTGCGTTAACACTTCATTACGCACAGATACCTTGAATTATATGGAGTAAATGAAGCGGAACCCCTCCGAACGCTGCAACGCAGGAAAAGGCAACGCCTCCTAAGGTTGTGCATACTATGGCTGCAACCCTTTGGAGGATCCGACAATGCCCTTGGACCAGACCAATGCCGAAACGCTCAGACGCCCGTCCTTGCTGATCCGCGCTGCCCGGCTGTGCGCCGACGGCTATTCGCGCGATCGACATCTGAACCGGCTGCTGGCGGCCGAGGACAGCCCGCAACCGGGCACGGCGCTGGAGCGGCTTCTGGCGCTAGAGGAGGATATGGACAGCCAGCGCCGACGGGCGCAATCGGGCTATTCCCCGATTCGCCACGTCGAACTTCTGTCGGCCGTGATCGCCGAAATCCGGCTGGACCGTGCGGCCCACCCGGACGGCGATCCCGATCAGGAAAAGGCGTCGGGCATACTGGCCTTGCGCTGCGCAACGTAGGCGTTCAGCGCTTCGTACACCGCCGGGTCCATCGGAGGCGGCGTGTACGAGGCAAGCATCTTCTCGACGCGCGCGGCGGCCAGTGCCTGGGTGTCGCGCGCGCCTTCCTCGTCCCACGTCTCGAACGGCTTGTAGTCGAACAGCTGGCTGCGCCAGAACGCGGTCTTGAAATTTGCCTGGGTGTGGGCGCAGCCCAGGTAATGCCCGCCGGGGCCGACCTCGCGGATCGCATCCATTGCCATCGTGTCGTCATCGACGCGCACGCCCTCGGCAAACTTGTGCAGCGCGCCCAGCTGGTCGGCATCCATCACGAACTTCTCGAAGCTGGCCACCAGCCCGCCTTCCAGCCAGCCGCATGCGTGCAGCATGAAGTTCACGCCGGACAAAAGCCCCATGTTCAACGAATTGGCGGATTCATACGCCGCCTGCGCATCCGGCAGCTTGGAGCCGCAGAATGCCCCGGCCGAGCGATAGGGCAGCCCCAGCCGCCGCGCCAGCTGGCCCGCACCGTAGGTGATCTGGCTGGCTTCGGGCGTACCGAAGGTGGGCGCGCCAGAGCCCATGTCGATGGACGTCACGAAGGCGCCGAAAATCACCGGTGCACCGGCCCGTACCAGCTGCGAATAGGCAACGCCGGCCAGCACCTCGGCCAGAACCTGCACCAGCGTGCCGGCCACCGTCACCGGCGCCATCGCGCCGCCCACGATGAACGGCGATACGATCGCCGCCTGGTTGTTGCGGGCATAGACCTCAAGCGCGCCCATCATCGTGTCGTCGAAAGTCAGCGGCGAGTTGATGTTGACCAGCGAGGTCATCACCGTGTTTTCCTGAACGAAGGCCTCGCCGAACAGGATGCCGCACATGTCGACACTGTCCTGCGCCCGGCTTGGCTCGGTGACAGAGCCCATGAAGGGCTTGTCGCTCAGCACCATATGGGCCTTCAGCATGTCGAGGTGCCGCTTGTTCACCGGCACGTCGGTCGGCTCGCACACGGTGCCGCCGGAATGGTGCAACCAGCGCGACAGATAGGCCAATTTCACGAATTTCTCGAAATCGGCCATCGTCGCATAACGGCGGCCACCGCCGATGTCGCGCACGAAGGGCGGGCCGTAAACCGGCGCCAGCACCAGCGAATTGCCCCCGATTTCGACATTGCGGGCGGGGTTGCGCGCGTGTTGCGTAAATCGCGACGGCGCGCTCTTGCACAGCCGCCGGGCCAGCCCGCGGGGGATGTGCACCCGCTCGCCGCGCACGTCGGCACCGGCATCGCGCCACAGCGCCAGCGCGGCGGGATTGTTGGCGAAGACGACGCCGATCTCTTCCAGCACTGTCTCGGCGGCTTCCTCGATTCGCTCCAGCGCCTCTTCGTTCAACAGCTCGAAATTGGGGATCGAACGCTCGATGAACCGCGCCGTATCGACCGGGGTCGCGGTGCGTTCCGCGCGCCGCGCTGCGCCGCCGCCGGACCGTTTGCGAGTTGGGGCTTCCGTCATGACTTGTCCTGCCTTTTCCGGCGCTGAGTTATTCCCTGTCATAATCCGGCATTCCGGCCCGCGTTGCACGGATTGCGGCGAGTGAGGGTGGAAAGCGACATGGACGCGTGTCGGTATTCATCCGGTCTTAACGGCTGGGACGCACCCTGCGCGCAGGATTCAGCGTACAAAAAGGAATTGATGATGCGTCAGTCGACCGGCCTGTATGCCGCCCTGGCCCTGTGGGCCCTGACCGGCACCGGCACCTTAGCAGAAAGCGCGGGGCACGGCGGCCTTCCCCCGGCCCTGCCGGCGGCGGTAAACGACCATTCCTCGCGTCCGCCTGCACTGCCCGCCGCCCAGACCGCCGGCCCCGAAGGCGCGCTCTGCACCGGCTTTGGGCCGCAGACCCCGCGCGACATCGGCCAGCGCCGCGGTTTGAACCGCACTGCCTGGACACCCGCGCCCGCGGCAGCAGAACTGACACTGTGCAATATCCACACCCACACCAATGCCGAGCACAAGGGTCCCGGCTTTTCGGTCTTTGTCGGCGACGGGGTGAACGGCGGTTATGCCTGCAACCAAACCGACGAGCTGACGGCAGAAGAACTGCGCCCGGTGCAAAACCCGCATTTCGACGGGATCAAGCCCGGCGACACGATTGAGGTGCACTGGGTCTATACCAGCTGCGAGGTAGACCCAGGCCCGGGCCTGGGTTCTTGCCTGTCGGACAGCTGCAAGAACCCACAGCTGCGGGTCGAGTCCCAGGTATTTCTGCTGGTCAACGATCCCAAGGCGCTGAATTTCCTGGATTATGCCTATGCCGGCACCCATGTCGCCGGGCGCGCGCAGGCCCGCGCCCTGCCCTCTGGAACCGGCGAACCGGTGGTCTTTGCCGGATCTACCACCGGGCCGGATTATACCCAGGCGGTCTGTTCCCCGATGCTGGTGACCTGGAGCGTCCGCCCCACCTGCGCCAAGCTGGACATCTATACGCTGGATCGCTGGGGGGCGGCGGGCAACGTGTTCCAGGAACACCACTCGCACGGCGTGCGCCAGCTGGTCACCGCGCAGGAATTGCTGTCGTTTATCGACGAATGACCGCCCTGCGAAAAATACCGTCTGAAAGATAATTGCGCGCGCCGTGAAAAACTGGTGACAGGTGATATTCCGACCCTCTAATATAACAATACCGGAATAAGTGGAGAGGCGCCCGGGGCAGAAAGCCCGGGCGTGAGGGGAGGATTACCGCAATGAAGAACGCAGTTATGCGCACGGCCGGGGTGTGGGCAGCCGCCACATTCGGGCTGGTGGCGGCGCCTGCATGGGCAACCAACGGCTATCTGGCCAACGGCTATGGCGGCGCGTCCAAGGGTCTGGCGGGTGCCGGCGTGGCGGTGCCCACGGGCGTTCTGGGTCTGGCCCAGAACCCGGCCATGGGCCACAAGGTGGGCAACCAGGCCGGCGCTTGCCTGACCGGCTTCATGCCTGATCGCTCGGTCGAGGTCAGCCCGGGCGGACCGCTGACACCGGGCACCTATCAAAGCAAGAACGAATTCTTCTTCATCCCCTGCGCCGGCGCCAACTGGGTGCTGAACGAACGGATGTCGCTGGGCGTCTTCATGTTTGGCAACGGGGGAATGAACACCGAATACAGCCCCAACTTCTTTGCCGGTTTCGGCGTCGGCAGCGATCCGGTCGGCGTTAACCTGGAACAGGCCTTCATCAGCGTGAACCTGTCCTACCAGGCGACCGAGACGCTCAGCTTCGGCATCGCGCCGATCCTGGCGATTCAGCGCTTCTCTGCCACTGGGCTTGAGGCCTTCGCCGGCATGTCGATCGACCCGGTCAATGTAACCAACAACGAGGACGACTGGTCCAAGGGGTTTGGTTTCAATGTTGGCGTGCTGTGGGAACCCACGCCCGAACTGACCTTCGGCGCCGCCTATCGCTCGCGCATCGACATGGAGAAGTTTGACAAATACGCCGGGCTGTTCGCCGAGGGGGGCGATTTCGACATCCCCGCCGTGGCCACGCTGGGCGTCGCCATCTCGCCGCAGTCGATGTCGAAATGGACCTTTACCGGCGAAGTGCAGCGCATCTTCTACAGCGACATCCCCGCCATCGCCAACCCGAACGCCCCGCCGCAGGGTCCGCTGGGCGCAAACAACGGCATCGGCTTTGGCTGGAAGGACATGGACGTGGTGCGCATCGGCGCGGTCTATCGTCATAACGACGCCTGGACCTTCCGCGGCGGGCTTAGCCGCGCCAGCCGGTTCATCGACGATGCCTCGGTGGTGATGAACACCCTGGCCCCGGCGACGATCGAATGGCACGCCTCGCTGGGCTTCACGCACAAGCTTAATGACCGGTGGGACATCACCGGCTCTTACACCCACGCATTCGACAAGTCCTATAGCGGCGTCAACCCGGCGCTGACGGGCGCGCCGCAGCCGGTGAAGATACGCATGTCCCAGAACGAGGTCGCTTTCGGCGTTACCTATCGCTGGTAACGGTAAACTCACGGAACGCCGAGGGGCCGCGCAATCGCATTGCGCGGCCCGTTTTCTTGCCTCTTGCAAGGCCTCGCCCCGCATCCTATTGCACCGCCATGACCCATCATGACCGCCTCCTGATCATCGACTTCGGCAGCCAGGTGACGCAGCTGATCGCGCGCCGCTTGCGCGAGCTGAACGTCTACTGCGAAATCCACCCCTACCAGAACGTGACCGACGCCTTCCTGGCCGAGTTCGCGCCCCGGGCGGTGATCTTTTCCGGCGGGCCCGACAGCGTGACCCGCGCCGGCAGCCCGCGCCCGCCGCAGTCTGTCTATGAGCTGGGCGTGCCGATCCTGGGCATCTGCTATGGCCAGCAGGTCATGATGCAGGACCTGGGCGGCCGCGTCGAAGGCGGCAAGATCTCGGGCGGCGGCGGCACGGCGGAGTTTGGCCGCGCCTACGTGACGCCGACGGCGGACCGGATCGACATGCTGGCGGGCTGGTTCCTGGACGGGCGCGAGCAGGTCTGGATG
>JAGRMT010000299.1 GCA_020441125.1 Roseivivax sp. | reverse complement strand
GCTATACCAACGTCATGTCGCACCGTTCGGGCGAGACCGAGGACAGCACCATCGCCGACCTCGCCGTCGCCACCAACTGCGGTCAGATCAAGACCGGCTCGCTGGCCCGCTCGGACCGTCTGGCCAAGTACAACCAGCTGATCCGCATCGAAGAGATGCTGGGCGAAACCGCACAATACGCAGGCCGCTCGATCCTGAAGGGCTGATGCCGGGCCCGGCCCCTTCGGGGCCGATGCCTGTCAAGGGCATCACGGTCTCAAAGACCAAGGTCGAAGCGACCTAGGTCGGATATGGGCGCGCCACGGCGCGCCCTAACCTCCCGCCCGCCGACGGCGACGCGATCCCGCGCGCCGCATCGGCATCAGGGAGGAAACGCATGAATCTCATTACCGCTTTGGCCATATCCATCGGCGCTCTTGCCGCGGTGGCCACCTATCTGTGCCTGGGCACCACCTTCGGGCTTCAGGTCTGGGCGCTGTTCATTGGCTGGGGCAGCTTCTACCACACCGGCGGCGAAACCGCCGGGCTGACCAAGTCGGCCACCAACCACGCCTGGGGCGTCGTTGTCGCGGCGATCACGCTCTTTGTTGTCGGCACCGTCGGCGGCTCGGTCCTGGTCACCTCGATCATCGTCGGACTCTCGGTCGTCGGGCTGGTGCTGGGCGCCCATCTGCCGGCGCTGGCAACGATCCCGGCCGCCGTCTATGGCTATGCCTCCACCGCGGCCTTCTGCCTGCTGACGGGCGTTGCGCTGGGTGACATCGGCGCCGTGATCAAGGCCGCCGCCATCGTCCTCGTATCGCTGGTGATCGGCAACCTGTTCGGGCTGGTATCGCAGAAGATCGCCGGCGTCATGGCCAAGCCGGCCTGATCCCGGTCGGGCCCGTCGCCATTGGCGCGGGCCCGAAATCCACGTTGCGGCGGCAGAGGAACCACGGCATGTTGACTTCGTCAACATAAGGGCCCGCCATGCTGACCATTCGCCAGGCCACCAATGCCGCCGATTTCGACGCCGCCCGCGTGCTTGGCTGGGATTACCGGGCACTGCTCGAGGCGAGCCTGACACCGGCCGAATGGCACGTGATCGGACAGGTCTACGACCTGCCGCGCTACACCTTGGCGATGGACCGGTTGGAGTTGGACCATGTGCCGCCCGATGGTGCGTTGATGCTCGCCTACGATGGCGCCCGCCCGATTGGCTGCGCCATGGCCCGACGCCTGACGTCCCAGGACTGCGAATGGAAACGCATCTTCATCCAGCCCACGGCCCAGGGCCAGGGTGCCGGACGCGCATTATGCGCGGCGCTGCTGGCAGCCGCCCGGCAGGCGGGGTACCGCCGCGTGCTGCTGGACACAGCGCGCTCGATGACCGGTGCCCGGCAGCTTTACGCCGCGCTCGGCTTTACCGAGCGCGGCCCCTACAGCGCGCTGCCCCCGGGCGGGACAGCGGCGCTTTGCTTCTTCGAGTACCGGCTTCAGCCGCAGGGCGCGGTGTAATAGGTGCCGTCGCCGCGGGCATAGGCGCATTGCTGGGTTGCGCTGTTCTGTGCCACCACGGTGCCCGCCGCTGCACCGGCCAGCGCCGCGATCAGGCGCCACTCGTTGTCTGCCTCCAGCACTTCGGCGGCAATCAGCCCGGCCGCGGCGCCGCCGGCCACGCCCGCCACCGTGCGCTGGTCCGAGGTCAGAGGCGCGGTGCAGGCCGACAGCGAGACAGCCGAAAGGCCAAGCGCGGCAATCAGGGTACGTTTCATGACAGTTCCTTTGTTTGCTTCGTTCTGCCATCAACGCACAGCTGCAAATTGGGTTCCGCGCCCCTTGCCCGGGCGCACGCCGCAGGCCAAACTCCGCGCATGACAGCCGACCAGATCATTGCCCGCCTCGGCCTCACCCCACATCCGGAGGGCGGCCATTACCGCCAGACCTGGATCGCCCAGGGCCCCGGCCGCACCGCCGGAACGGCAATCTATTTCCTGCTCAAGGCGGGCGAGCGCAGCCATTGGCATCGCGTCGACGCGGCCGAGATCTGGCACTTCTACGCCGGCGCGCCGCTAGTCCTGTCGCAGGCGGCGACGGCGGGCGGGCCGCGCCGCGACCAGGTGCTCGGCCCGGACCTTGAAGCCGGCCAGGCGCCGCAAATCGTGGTGCCGCCGCTGTACTGGCAAGCGGCGCGCAGCACCGGCGAATACACGCTGGTGGGCTGCACCGTCAGCCCGGCCTTCCAGTTCGAGGGTTTCGAGCTCGCCCCGCCTGGTTTCGACATCGCCTGAGGGCACACCTGCGGCTTCTTCTTGCCGGAAATACCCCGNNNGCGCGAGGGGCAGCGCCCCTCGCCCCCAAAGGCACACATGATCGTATTTCAACGTGTTATCCGGCATTCCTGACGTAATGCACGAGCTGGGCCGTTGACCCGTCCTTGCCCTCGGTGCCGGCCTCGTCCGTAACCAGCGGACCCAGCGCCGTTGCCAGTTCCTTGCCCAGTTCGACGCCCCATTGGTCATAGCTGTTGATGCCCAGGATCACGCCTTCGACAAACACCCTATGCTCGTAAAGCGCGATGATCTTGCCCAGCATCTCCGGGGTCAGGCGCGGATAGACCAGCGTCGTCGACGGCCGGTTGCCCGGAAAGACGCGGTGGCGGGCCTGCCGTTCCAGCTCGGCGCCTTCGAACTTGCCGGCAACCTTGCCCCGTGCCTCATCCAGCGAGCGGCCGCGCAGCAACGCCTCGGACTGGGCCAGGCAGTTGGCAACAAGCAGCGCGTGGTGATGCGCCAGGTCGGGCTCGTGCCCCTGCGCGGCGACCATGAATTCACATGGCACGACGCGCGTGCCCTGGTGGATCAGCTGGTAGAAGGCGTGCTGGCC
>JAGRMT010000063.1:21232-22204 GCA_020441125.1 Roseivivax sp. | reverse complement strand
CCGCACCAGCCAGGCGGTCTCGCCGACCGGCGCGGTAACATCGACAAACAGGTCGACCCGTTGGGCCGGGCCAAGGAACAGCACTTCGGGCATCGGCTCGGGCTCGGCCAGCGGCATCCCGTCATGGGCCATGATCCAGCCTTCCATCCCGGACAGCCCCAGCGCAAAGATCCGGGCATTGGCAGCATTGATGAGCCGCAGGCGCAGCCTCTCGCCCTGGGCCACGTCGCGGCTGAACCGCGGCTGGCCGTTGGTGGCGACATAGTTGCCCAGCCGCCCGGCATGGCTGTGGTCGTGCCGGTCGTCAAAGCTGCCGACCAGTTGGCCATCGTCGGGGCTCAGCCGCCAGTCGTCCAGCATCAGCACCTCGTCCCGGTCGATGTCGGGGCGATCAGGCTCATCCACGATCAAGGCGCCGTAAAGGCCGCGGGCGACCTGCTCAAACGAGCGGTTATGCGCGTGATACCAATAGGTTCCGGCATCGGGTAGATGGAAGTCATACTCAAAGCTGGCACCGGGCGCGACGGCTTGCTGCGTCAGACCGGCGACTCCGTCCATCGCGTTGTCCAAGCGCACGCCGTGCCAATGCACCGATGTCGCATCAGGCAGCGCGTTCACCAGCTGGCGGTACAGCCGGGCGCCCTGAGGAGCGCGCAGCACCTGCCCCGGCACGGTGCCGCCATAGCTCCAGACCTGCGTCAAAGGATAGCTTTCGGGCAGCAGGCGCACAGAGGCCGGGCGCGCGGTCAGCACCTCTGGCCCGTCACCCTGCGCCAGCAATCGCGCCGGCCCGCCCAATGCCGCGGCTGCAACCGCGCTTGTCAGGAAATCGCGTCGCGTTCCCATGGTGTTGTCCTTCCTTCTGTGCCCGGCGCCATGCCGCGCCAGCCCGCGCCGCTCAGGATTCCAGCACCTGCTTGCGGTGGCGGTACTCCTCCTCGTCGATCTCGCCTGCGGCGAAGCGCTCGCGCA
>JAGRMT010000063.1:20702-21156 GCA_020441125.1 Roseivivax sp. | reverse complement strand
CAGCGCGATCACCCCGGCCCAGAAGGCCAGCATCAACAGCCCGCCCAGCATCCCAAGGCCGCCGCCCCACATCATGTGCCCGTATCCGCCCGACCAGCCGTCACCGGGATCGGCCGCGGCCGCCAGCGGCAGGCCGGCCAGAACCGGCAGCAGTATCGTCATCCGTCGCATGATCTTGCTCCTGTGTCTTGTGAGTGGTGGTTTTGCCTTTGATTTCAGCGCCCTCCAGCGGCAGAACCAGCCGCGCCAGCAGCCCCCCGCCGGGCGCGCCGTGCATGGTGATGTCGCCGCCATGGGCACGCAGGATCGACCGGGCGATCGACAGGCCCAACCCGTGCCCCCCGGTTTCGAGAGAGCGCGAGGCGTCGAGCCGGTAGAAAGGGTCAAACACCTTCTCCCGTTCTGCCTCGGGGATACCCGGGCCGCGATCGCGGATCTCGATCACCAGACCAGA
>JAGRMT010000063.1:0-20645 GCA_020441125.1 Roseivivax sp. | reverse complement strand
ATGACATTGCGCAGCGCGCGCCGGATGGCGACGGGGCGCAGACGCAGCCGTATGGACGGGCCGCCCATCACCTGCGCCTCGGGCCCCGCCTCGGCCGCCAGTTCAGCGATCAGCGATCCGATCTCGACGCTGTGCAGCGTTTCCGAACCCGTCAGGCCCTTGGAGAAATCCAGCGTTGCCTCGGCCATCTGCTGCATTTCCTCGATGGTTTCGATCAGGGCCTCGCGGGTTTCGTCGTCGTCGACCATCTCGACCCGCACCCTGAGCGCCGTCAGAGGCGAACGCAGGTCATGACCGACTGCCGCCAGGATGCGGGTGCGGTCAGCGACGAACCGGGTCAGCCGGGCCTGCATCCGGTTGAATGCCCGGGTCAGATCGCGCACTTCGCGCGGGCCTTCCTCGGGCAAGGGCGGCGGACCCTCACCGCGCCCGAAGCCGTCAGCGGCTTGTGCCAGGCGGTTTAGCGGCCTGGTCAGCCGCACCAGCAGGAAGGAGAATACCGCGATCAGGATCAACGCGGCGGTCACGCCAAAGGTCAGGGTCGAGAACACCGGCCATTGCAGTGGCGGCCGTTCGAACCGGGTACCGACGTTCAGCCACCGGCCACCCTCCAGCGCGATGGACAGGTTCATTTCGACCGCGCGAAGCTCGCCGTGCATCATCGCGGTGTGCATCTCGGCCATTTCGGGCGACAGGTGCGGCAACGGCAGGATCTGGCCCTCGATCTCGTGCAGTTCGACCAGGATCGCGCGGTCTTGGCTGTCTTGCAGCAGGGCGCGGATGCGCCGCTCGATCTGCCCGCCTTCGGCGTGCTCGCGATGGCTCACGCTGGCCGCGTCATCCATCGAAAACCGGATCAGCGGAGAATCCGCGGCACGCAAGATGGCCGAGTGCAGATCGGCAGGCGCCTGTTCGATCAGCCGCACGACGTTGGCGGCGCGCCCTGCCGCCTCGAACCCCATGGCAACGCGGATCGCCAGCTCGCGCTCGTCGACGAACAACCACAGGCTGATCGCCTGCGCCACCGCCAACGCGCCGACAATCAACAGCGCAATCTGGCCGCGCAGGCCTGGCGCGGTCATGGCAGAACCTCGACATCGGCCGACAGGCAATATCCGCCGTTCCGCACCGTCTGGATGATGCGCGGTTGCAGCGGGTCCAGCTCTATCTTGCGGCGCAGGCGGCTGACCTGGTTGTCGATTGTACGGTCGATGGCCGCAGCGCTGCGACCCACCGTCAAGTCAAGCAACTGATCGCGGCTTAGTGTCATGCGCGGACGCTCCAGCAGAACGGTCAGCAGGCGCTGGTCGGCGGTGGTCAGCTCTGTCCGGCTTCCGTCGCCGTGCACGATGGTGCGGCCATCGGCATCCAGCACAAGCCCGGCAAACCGCACGCGCTTGCCCGTCAGCGCGCCGGCCTCGGTTGTCGGGGTCTCGGTTCGGCGCAGGACCGAGCGGATGCGGGCCAGCAATTCACGTGGGTTGAACGGCTTGGGCAGGTAGTCGTCAGCGCCCAGTTCCAGCCCGGCGATGCGATCGGTGTCCTCGGCCAGGGCTGTCAGCATGATGATGGGCAGCGCCCGTTCGCCCGCGATGCGCCGGCAAACGGAAAGCCCGTCTTCGCCCGGCATCATCACGTCCAGCACCATCAGATCGTAATGCCCGGTGGCGAGGCGCTGATCCATTTCGGCCGCGTCCCTGGCGCCCGTGGCGCGCAGGCCGTTCTTTTCCAGGTACCGTGTCAGGGACTCGCGGATCTGCCGGTGGTCGTCGACGACCAGAATGTGCGGGGTCTTGCGCATGACGCCAGTATAGGGCTTGGCCGCCCCGGGTTTTATCATTGTTTTGTCGCGGTTTGTAACACGCCCGCCAAGGACGCGGACTCAGCCGACAGTGACCCCGAAAAGCGAGCCGACAGCGGCGGTTGCCGCCATCGCCAACGCGCCCCAGAAAGTGACACGGGCCGCGCCGCGCAGGATCCCTGCCCCGCCCGCCGAAGCGCCCAGCCCGCCCAGCGCCGCCAGCCCCAGCACCGTCGAGGCAGCGACCAGCGTCACGATTTGTGTCTCTGGCACCAGCAGCACGATGATCAACGGCAAGACCGCGCCAATGGCGAAAGTCGCCGCCGAGACCAGCGCGGCCTGGACCGGATGGGCGGTCACGGTTTCAGAGATGCCCAACTCGTCGCGCGCGTGCGATCCCAGCGCGTCGCGTTCGGTCAGCTGGGCGGCCACCTTCTCGGCCAGGTCCCGGTCAAGCCCGCGCCCCTGGTAGATCCGGGTCAGCTCTTCCAACTCGGCCTCGGGGGTTTCGGCCAGCTCGCGGGTTTCCCGGGCGATGTCGGCCTGCTCGGCATCGGTCTGCGAGCTGACAGAAACATACTCTCCCGCGGCCATCGACATCGCGCCAGCCACGAGCCCGGCCAGCCCTGCGATCAGCACCTCGGGTTTGCCCGACCCGGCCGCCGCCACGCCGACAATCAAACTAGACGTGGACACAAGCCCGTCATTGGCACCCAGAACGGCTGCGCGCAGCCAACCGATGCGATGGACCTTGTGGATCTCGGAGTGTGACAGCCGACTCATGTGGATGCTCCTGCAGTGCTGCGTGTTTGGTCCGGCGTGGCCGAAGTGGGGTCTTGCGGTGCAATGCGCAGCGCACGCAGCGCGTTCAGGATCACCGCGACGTCGATGATCTCTTGCAGCAGCGCCCCCTGCACCGGGGTCAGGTGCCCATAGGCCGCGGCTATCATGCCCAGCGCCGACAGGCCGATCCCGGCGGCAACGCTTTGCAGCGCGATCCGCCGCGCACCGCGCGCGATCTCTATCCCGGGGCCGAGCCGGTCTGTCTGGTCGACCAGCAGAACGACATCGGCCGCTTCGGCCGAAGCGGCGGCGCCGCGCGCGCCCATGGCGACGCCGACATCGGCCGCTGCCAGCGCCGGCGCGTCGTTCACCCCGTCGCCCACCATCATCACCGGCCCGTGCTTGCGTTCGGACAGCACCAGCAACACCTTCTGATCGGGCGTCAGCCCGGCCCGCAGGCCATCAAGGCCCAGCCCCTCTGTCACCCGTTCGGCGACCTCGGCCCGGTCGCCGGTCGCCAGAAGGATACGCCCGATGCCCTGGCCGCGCAGACCGTCGAGCATCGCCGCCGTGCCCTCGCGCAGCGGGTCGGACATCACCAGATGCCCTGCCATATGCCCGTCGACCGCTACAGCCACCAGCACCGCGCCGGCGGCCATCGCGGGCTGATCGCCCCTTGCCCGGCCCACGCGCCTGGCGACAAAGCCGTCGCCGCCAACGATGACCTTGCGGCCCTCGACACTGCCGACCACGCCTTCGCCGGGGATCTCGGCCACTTCTGACGGCACGGGCAGCGCCAGCCCGCGCGCCTTGGCTGCTGCGACGATCGCCTGCGCCACGGGATGCTTGGACGCCTGATCAAGCGCGGCGGCCAGGCGCAGGATGTCATCCCGGTCCATGCCGTCGCGGCTGGCGATGGACACGATCTGCGGGCGCCCGTCGGTCAGTGTGCCGGTCTTGTCGAGGATCAGCACGCGGGTTCGGGCCATGGTCTCCAGCGGGCCTGCGCCCTTGATCAGCACGCCGAAATGCGCCGCGCGCGACAGGCCGGCGACCAGTGCCACCGGTACCGCCAGGATCAACGGGCACGGCGTGGCAACCACCAGCACCGCCACGGCCCGGATCGGATCGCCGGTGAACCACCAGGCGGCAAAGGCGATGCTGACGGTGGCAACCAGAAAGCCCAGCGACCAGCGGTCGGCCAGGCGCGACATCGGTGCCTTTGATCGCTGCGCCTCTTCGACCAGCCTGACGATCCCGGCATAGGTGCTTTCGCGGGCGCGGCGCGACGCGACCATGTCGAAGGCTTCGCCGGCGTTGGTCGCGCCGCTCATCGCGTCTGCGCCGCGACCCAGCCGCACCGGCAGCGACTCGCCCGTCAGGGCCGAGGTGTCGACAAACGCCGCGTCGGACGCCACCGTGCCATCCACCGGCAGCACGTCGCCCTGCCGGATCAGCAGGCGGTCGCCGGGGGCGATATCTTCCAGCGGGACCTCTTGCAATGCGCCGTCATGGTGGCGGGTGGCCGTGCGCGGAACGCGCGACAACAGCGCGTGCATTTCGCGCCGGGCCCGGCCTTCGGCAAAGCTTTCCAGAAAGGTGCCGCCAGAGTACATCACCGCCACTACAGCGGCGGCCAATGTCTCGCCAAACACCAGCGCCGCAGTCATCGACAGCGCCGCGACGATGTCCAGACCGACCTCTCCGCGGACAATGCTGCGCAGGATCTCGACGATCAGGGCGGCCAGCGCGGGCAGGATACCGGCAATCCAAAGCGGCGTCGCGATATCGGCCCGGCCCGCCAGGTGGAAAGCCACCCCGGACGCCAACCCGGCCACGGCCAGCAGCAGCACTGCCGTCTTTACCCGATCGTTTGCGGTTTGCTCCATGTGGCCCACGCCCCTCGTGCTGCGGGTTCTGCCACTGGCCGCAAGCCATGCAAGCGCCCCGCGCCGCTGCCATCATTGCGCAGCCCGCCCCGGGCGTCGAGAGCAAGCGGCCACCCCTGCATGGCGCCTTTGTCGCAGGAGGCAAGCCGGCGTCTGCCGCCCGACGACCGGCGTTTGAGCGCGTTTTCGCCAGAACCCGGCGCCATGCAAATTGTCCCAAACCCGGACTGGACCAGACGCAAAATGCCACTTACGCTAGTATCGTTCGGTGCCAGGATCGGATACGTACCCACTCCTACAAACACGGAATCCCATGATTCAGGGCGGGAACCTGGATCGAACAGAGCATTTGCCGCGAGCGGAAAACCGGATAATTGAAGCGTTATTTCAATGATTTGAAAAAGATTTTGGCGTTTGCGCTGATCAAGGTCGCGCCCGGCCTTTTCAATGTGGCCCTGATTCCCTTCCTGGTCGCGCGCCTGCGGCCCGATGCTTATGGTAACTACTCCCTATGGTTGAGTTACGCCATGCTGGTCGCGACGGTGATCGGTGCCGTGGTCACCCAGCCGATGTACCGCTACCTGTCCTCGCGGCCAGAGGACCGGGCGCTTTTTGACAGCTTCATGCTGGTGGCCGCCGTCGCAGCGGGCGCGATCAGCACCGCCGTCGCCGTCGGACTGAACGCGCCTGGCTGGCTGCCCCTTGGTTACGCCGCCTTCTCGGCCGGCACGGTTCTGTCGGCCGGGGTGAGTGTGGGGTTCCAGATCGACCGTCGGATCGGGAGGCTGGCGCTGTACGAGGGGCTGCGGGTACTGACCATCGTGCTGCCGATTGCCGCCCCGATCCTGATGGGCCAAGCGCTGGAGACCGGACACGTGGTGCTGGGCCTGGCGCTGTCGAACTTCGTGCCGCTGGCCCTGTTGTCGGGGCCATTGCGCCTTGTCGCGCCGCCGGGCCAGTGGTTGCGCAAGGCGACACTTTACGGGGTGAAATCAGCGGCCTGGCTGCTGCTGGCGGGCATTCCTGTGGTCGGGTCCAAGTCCATCCTGTCCAGCGCGCTGACACCCGACAGTTTTGGCGCCTACAGCGCTTTTGCGGACATCACCTATCGCGGCTTCGGTTTAGTTAACGCGGCCGTAACCATGTGGGTGTTTCCTGTGCTCTCGCGGCGCTTTGACGAGGGCGCTTTGGAAGAGGTGCGCCATTTGCTTCGCTTTGCTCTGTCGATCTATGCGCTGTCGGGCGCGGCCGTGCTGGCCGGCGCCCTGGCCCTGGCGCTGGCCAAGCCCGACCTGACTGCCCACCTGTCCGGCGGGCTGGCGGCGATTGCCCTGATAACGTTGGCGAATTTCGCGTGGCAGGGCATGTCGATCGCGCACAAGCCGTTTGAGCTGACCGTGCGGACCACGCGCATGGTGCTGCTGCTGGCCGTCGGTGTCGGTGCGTTTCTGATGCTGCCCAAGGCCATCGGAATGGCCGCCGCGGTTGATCCGCTGTTCGCCGTGACCGCGGCCATGGCGGGGGTGGCTATCGTCTACATCGCGATTTCCATGAACCAGGACCTTGGTCGCTAGCCCATGTCAGATTTCCATGTCTTCGACTATGTTTTTCCCGGCGCGGTCCTTCTGGTCACCGCGCTGGTTCTAATGGCACGGCGCCCTTCGGCCCATGCGCCGGTGCTGGTTCTGTTGTTCTTGTGGGTATTCGTCTTTGCGGCGCATTGGCTGGCGCTGGCATTCGACATGATCGCGCTGTTCCCTTCCGGTCTGGTGCCGAATGCGCTTGTGATGTTTTCGGTGCTGACAGTTACGCTTTCCTACGTGTTCTGGCGACGCGCATTGGGCAAGGTCATGGGAACCGCCCATGCCGGTATCGACATGACGCAGGAATGGGACGGTGCGCAACGCATCCCGCGCTGGATCCAGTGGGCATTGGTCGCCTTCGCTGCCGCCGCAGTGATCCTGATGATGAGAAAAGCGGCGCAAATCTCTGAAACGTCAGATATTTTTGGCTCCATGCAACTTCTTCGGACGCGGCTGAACTATGAAGACGCCAGCTGGGGATTGCCGGGCTATCTGGGCATTCCGGTCACGGTCTTTGGCGTCTACATGGTCACGCTCACCCAGGGGCAGAGGCTTTCCGCCCGCCTGCCGGCCTTTCTGGTGATCATAGCCGCGCTGGCGATTGCCGTCATCAGCACACAGCGCACGTCGCTGTTCATGATCGCCATCGCCCTGACCTTTGCCTTGTCGCGCAAAGCTTTGCCCAGCCTGCGGATTTTCTCGATCCTGGGGGCCATCCTGATCGGCTTCTTCCTGGTGGTCGGGGTGCTGGTCGGCAAGGTCGGACAGGAAGGCGCGACGCTGGGGGAAATCCTGGTGACCGGGCTGGACAAGGTGCTTTTGTATCTGCTGACACCGCTGTCAGCCTTCGATGCCAGCGAAATCTGGAAATACCCGGCGGGCGACGGCGCCTATTCGCTGCGGTTCTTCATCAGCCTGTTTCACCGGCTGGGCCTTTATTCGGGCGACATCCAGGAACTGGTGATGGAGTTCATCTGGGTGCCGCTGCCGACCAACGTCTACACCTTTGCCTATGTCCCGATTTCCGATTTCGGCATGTTCTTCCCATTCTATCATGCCGTTATCGGCGCGCTTCTGGGCTTTGTCTTCGCGCTGCCCAGGCGCCGGCCCGAGGTGCGCGTACTTCAGGGGTTCATGTATTACCCGATCCTGATGACCTTCTTTCAAGACCAGTTCCTGACCATCACCAGCACCTGGCTGCAAATCCTGATCGTGCTGGGCCTGTGCCGTTTGCTGACCCGGCGCAGCCGCAGACGCAGCCGCGCCGCCTATCGTCCCCAAGGCGGGGCGTGGAGTGCTGTGACATGACCGCGCCCAACCTTCTTGTCGTCACGGTCAACTGGAATGCCGGCGCGCACCTGGCCGATTGTCTGAACAGCTTTGTCGCGGCGGCAAAGCCGGGCCCGGTGCATATGGTCGTGGTCGACAACGCCTCTGCCGACGGCTCTGAGCGGATCGCCGAAGCGATGGCGGCGCAGGGGCAGCCCGTGACACTGGTGCGAGCGGGCGAAAACCTGGGGTTTGCCAAAGGATGCAACCTGGGTGTGGCGCAAGCGCGCATTGCTGGGTTCGATCCCGATTTCGTGCTGTTTCTCAACCCCGACACCCGGCTTGAGGCCGATACGCTGACCCGCCTGTTCGCCGCCGATTGCCTGCGCGATCCGGGTATCGGCATCGTCGGCATCCAGCTGGTGGATGACGCAGGCATCGCGACCTCGTGCTCGCATTTTCCAACCGCGTTGAATTTCTGGTGCAAGTATACCGGCCTGGACCGGCTGCTGCCCCACCGGGCCTGGGCACAGCATCACATGCGCGGCTTCGACCATTGCACGTCGCGCGATGTCGACCAGGTGATGGGCGCGTTCCTGATGGTGCGGGCGGCGCTGTTCGACCGGCTTGGCGGGTTCGATCCGCAGTTCTTCGTCTATTTCGAAGAGGTCGATCTGTGCTTGCGCGCAAGGCGCGCCGGCTACCGCGTCTGGTTCGAAAGCGGCAGCCGTGCCTGGCACAAGGGCGGCGGCACGACAGAGGGCGCCAAGGGATTCCGGCTGTACCTGAGCCTGTCGTCACGCCTTCGATATTTCCGCAAGAACCGCGCCGGGCTGAGCCATATCGCCGTGCAGGTGCTGAGCTTCGCGGTCGAGCCGCTGGCGCGCGCGGCGCGGCTGCTTCTGCGCGGACAGCCAGGGGAATTGAAAGGGCTGGCAGAGGGTTACGGGCTGATGATCAGGTATGGCATCCGATGAAACTGGTGTTTTTCACCCGGCACCAGGCGTTGGGCGCCAGCAGCCGCTACCGCTCGGTGCAGTATTTCGACTTGCTGCGCGCCAGGGGCCATGAAATCGACCAGCATCACTTCTTTTCTGACGCCTACCTGCGCAGCCGCTATGCCGGCGCGCGGCCGGTCGGCGCGGTGCTGGGCAGCTATGTGGCGCGGATGCGCGCGGCGCTGACAGCCGCCGCCGATGCCGACGCGGTGATCGTCGAGAAAGAGTTGTTTCCACACCTGCCCGCCTTCACCGAGCGGCTGCTGCGTCGGGGCAACGCAGCCCTGATCTACGATTACGACGATGCGATCTGGCACAGTTACGAACGGCTGAGCGTGGGTCCGCTTGGGCCGGTGTTCGCCGACAAGATCCGCCGCGTGGTGGCCGGGGCCGATCACGTGATTGCCGGCAGCCATTATCTGGAAGATCAGTTGCGCGCCTGGGGCGCCCGCGCGGTCAGCCGCATCCCGACCACGGTGCCGGCGCGCCGCTATCAGGGCCAGGGGATCAACGCAGAAAAGACCGCCGATATCGTCTGGATCGGGTCGCTGTCCACCGGCGTACACGTGCGGCGCCTGTTTCCCGTGCTGGAGCGGCTGCATCGCGAGCGAAGCAGCAAGGCGCGGTTGATCGGCTTTCCGCGCGGCCTGATCGCCGGGACCGTGCCGGATTTTCTTGAAATCGTGCCTTGGTCGGCCGAGACGGAACTGGCGATGATGGCGTCGGGCCGGATCGGGATCATGCCCCTGCCCGACGAACGCTTTGAACGCGGCAAATGCGGTTTCAAGCTGGTGCAATACATGGGGATGGGCCTGCCCACCGTGGCCAGCCCGATCGGCGAAAACCGCCATATCGTCCGGGATGGCCAGACCGGCTTTCTGGCAGACAGCGTCAGCCAGTGGCATGCCCGGCTGTGCGCGCTTCTGGATGCGCCCGAAGTCGCGCATGCCATGGGGCGGGCGGGGTATGATCGGTACACCGCACATTACAGCACCGAGCACGCGGCAGAGCAGTTGGAGGCAGTGATCGCCGCTGCCGTCCAGGCGCGCCAGCCCGGGCGCGAACAGGTGATCGGGACATGACGGCACGCCTTCGGCGGGCCTCGCTCCGCGCAGACCGTTTGCAAACCATTTCGCCGGGCCGGCCGGGGCCTTGCGACACCATCATCGCTATGCCCGCCGTATCGCCCATGGGTGACGGCGCGATGCCCAATTCGGGGGACTGAATGGACAAGAAAATCCTGTATGTCTGCAACTCGGCAGCGATCGCCGCGCGCTTCCGTCTGCCGTTGCTGAAAGGCGCGCTGAAGGAAGGCTACTCGGTCGATTGCATCTGCGGCGACGGGGTCGATGTGGATGCCAACATTGCGCGGATGGAGGCAATCGGCGTTGCGGTGCACCGGCTGCCGGGGCTTGAGGCGGACGGGCTTTCGCTGGGTCAGTTGCGCAGCCAGGCACGTGATATCGCCGCCATCCTCGACCGGGTGCAGCCCGAAATCGTTCATGCCTTCACCCACCGCGCCAACATCGCGTCGTTCCTGGCGCTGCGCGGCCGGCCCGAAATCAGGTTCATTCCCAATGTCACGGGCGCAGGGCGTCTGTTTGGCGCCGATCTGTCGCTGCGCGACCGGCTGGCGCGCTATGCGCTGCTGCGCTTTTATCGCGCGATGGCCGGCCGGTGCGAATGTATCTTCTTCCAGAACGATGACGACCTGGGAGAGATCGGCGGGGCGATGCAGTTGCCGCATTCGCGGCTGCGGCTGACCGGCGGATCGGGCTTCGATCCCAGCGAAGTTGAGTTCGACCAGGCTGCCGAAGTGACCGCCTATCGCCGACTGTTGGCGCAGAGTCACGGCATTGCAGAGAACAAGCGCATGTTCCTGTTGCCTGCCCGTGCTCTGCGGACCAAGGGCGTAGAGGAGTTTTACACCGCGGCAGGCCGGTATCTGGACCTGTTCGACGATGCGGTGTTCGTGCACGCCGGAGAGGCCGGCCGGCCGCCCTACGGGCTGGCACGCGAGGAATTGCAGGCATGGCAGCGCCCCGGGCTGCACTATGTCGGGTTTCACCAGGATATCTACCGGCTGGTGAATGCGGCAGATGTCGTGGTTCTGCCCAGCAGCTACCGCGAGGGCATTCCACGCGCCCTGATCGAAGCGCTGTATTTTGGCAAGTCGGTCCTGACCACCGACAATACCGGCTGCCGCGAAGCGGTGATCGACGGCTGGAACGGCGTGCTGTTCAAGCCCAAGTCGAGCCAGGCGCTGCTGACGGCCTTTGTCGCCGCGCAGCGCATCGACGCCGGCCGCGCGGGCAATAACAGCCGCCGATTGTTCGCCCGCCGTTTCCATGCCGACGCTGTGGTCAATGTCTATCTTGGGCAATACCGCGCCGCCGTTTGAAGCCGGCGCGGCCCGGCGCCAGTCAATAAACCGGGGGCGAAACGACCCAGATCACCACGGCGGGCTCGTCATGCGGGTTGCGCCAGGCATAGGCGCTTGCGGCGAACTGGAAACTGTCTCCGGGCTGAAGATCGACTTCCAGGGTGCCTATGGTCAGCGACAGCCGGCCGCTGATCAGGACGCCGCCATCCTCGCGCTCTTGTGCACGGATCATGCCGCCGCTGTCGGACCGGGGCGCGAAGACAGACTTGATCATCTCGAACGCACCCGACAGCGTCGGCGACAGCAGCTCCTCGGTCAGGCCGCTTTCGGCGGAACCGATCGGCACGCGGTCGGCCGCGCGCAGGACGATGCCCTGTTCGGCCTCGGCGCGTGAGGCCGAGCGGAAGAAGAAGCTGATATTGATACCGAGCGTATCGGCGATCAGACCAAGGTCCCGCACGGAAGGCGTGGTCTGGCCGCGTTCGATCTGGCTCAGCCAGCCGAGCGAACGCCCTACCGCCGTGGCAAGGTCCTTCAGCGTCATGCCGCGCGTCTTGCGCAGCGCGCGGATGTCGTCCCCGATCAGTCTGCTCATGGCGGCGCGTTCCTGTGGCATCTCTCCTTGGTAAAAGGTGGCGAGAATACTGCAACTGATTTTGCGGATTTCACATTCACCGCTAAAATTTCATCAATAATGAAAATTAAATAACTTTTTTCATTTTCGGGCAGAGCGACTGGGCTTATCCTGAAACACGGGCCAAGCCGGCCCGATTCAGAGGTTCCGCACATGGTCACTCTTCCCGCCAAGGCACGCGTCGTCATCATCGGGGGCGGCATCTCTGGCTGCTCGGTCGCCTATCACCTGACCAAGCTGGGCTGGACAGACGTGGTGCTGCTGGAGCGCAAGCAGCTGACGTCGGGCACCACGTGGCACGCCGCCGGGCTGGTGGGGCAGTTGCGCGCCAGCCAGAACATGACGCGGCTGGCAAAGTATTCGGCCGATCTCTACACCCGGCTTGAGGCCGAAACCGGACTGGCCACCGGGTTCCGGCAGTGCGGCTCGATCACCACGGCGCTGACGGCCGAGCGGAAGGAGGAGATCTTTCGCCAGGCCAGCCTGGCGCGCGCCTTTGGCGTCGATGTGCGCGAGCTGTCGCCCTCAGAGGTCAAGGACCTGTATCCCCATCTGAACATCGACGGCGTTACCGCCGGCGTGCATCTGCCGCTGGATGGCCAGGCGGACCCGGCCAATATCGCGTTGGCGCTGGCCAAGGGGGCGCGGACGCGCGGCGCGGTGATCGCCGAGCAGACCAAGGTTACCCGCGTAACCGAGGCAGACGGACGGGTGACCGGCGTCGACTACGTGCAGAACGGCGAACCGGGCCATATCGCCGCTGACATGGTGGTAAACTGCGGCGGGATGTGGGGGCGTGACCTGGCGGCGCAGAATGGCGTGACGTTACCGCTGCACGCGTGCGAACATTTCTACATCGTGACCGAGGGCATTCCCGGGCTGGCGCAGATGCCGGTGCTGCGAATGCCGGACGAATGCGCCTACTTCAAGGAGGATGCCGGGAAGATCCTGCTGGGCGCGTTCGAACTGAAGGCCAAGCCTTGGGGCATGGGCGGGATCCGCGAAGATTTCTGCTTTGACCAGTTGCCTGACGATTTCGACCATTTCGAACCGATCCTGGCCGCGGCGATCAACCGGATGCCGATGCTGGCCGATGCCGGCATCCACACGTTTTTCAACGGGCCCGAGAGCTTTACCCCAGATGACCGGTACTACCTGGGAGAGGCGCCGGCGCTGCGCGGCTACTGGGTGGCGGCGGGGTACAATTCCATTGGCATCGCTTCGTCCGGTGGGGCCGGCATGGCGCTGGCGCAGTGGATGCATGACGGCGAAGCGCCGTTCGATCTGTGGGAGGTCGACATCCGCCGGGCGCAGCCCTTCCAGCGCAACCGCCGCTATCTGCAGGAGCGGGTCAGCGAAACGCTGGGCCTGCTTTACGCCGATCACTTCCCCTATCGCCAGATGGCGACCAGCCGCGGCGTCCGGCGCACGCCGCTGCACGAGCATCTGAAGGCGCGCGGCGCCGTGTTCGGCGAGGTTGCGGGATGGGAGCGCGCGAACTGGTTCGCGGCTCCGGGACAAGAGCGGGCCTACCGCTATTCGTGGAAGCGGCAGAACTGGTTCGACAACCAGCGGGCCGAACATATGGCCATGCGCACCGGTGTCGGCCTGCTGGACATGTCGTCCTTTGGCAAGATCCGGGTGGATGGCCGCGACGCGCTGGCCTTCCTTCAACACCTGTGCGCGGGGCAGATCGACATGCCTGCCGGGCGGCTGGTCTATACCCAGATGCTGAACGCCCGCGGCGGGATCGAGTGTGACCTGACGGTCACCCGGTTGGGCGAAACCGCCTTCCTGCTGGTGGTGCCCGGGGCGACGGTGCAGCGCGACCTTGCCTGGCTGCGCCGGCATGTGGGGGATCGGGCCGTGACCATCCTCGACGTCACCGCGGCCGAGGCGGTTCTGCCGGTGATGGGGCCCAGATCGCGCGAGCTGCTGCGCCTGGTCTCGCCCGACGACTTCTCAAACGAGGGCCTCCCCTTTGGCGCGGTGAAGGAGATCGAGATCGGCATGGGTCTGGCCCGCGCCCACCGGGTGACCTATGTCGGCGAGCTGGGCTGGGAGCTGTACGTCAGCGCCGACCAGGCCGCCCATGTCTGGGAAACGCTGGTCGAGGCGGGCCAGGCGGTGGGGCTGACGCTGTGCGGGCTGCACGCGATGGACAGCTGCCGGATCGAAAAGGCCTATCGCCACTTCGGCCATGACATCACCGACGAAGACCACGTGCTGGAGGCTGGTCTGGGCTTTGCCGTCAAGACCGGCAAGGGTGATTTCATGGGCAGGGACGCGGTCATGCGCAAACGCGAGGCCGGGCTGAACCGCCGGTTGATGCAGTTCCGTCTGACCGACCCGGAGCCGCTGCTGTTTCACAACGAGCCGATCCTGCGCGACGGCCGGATCGTGGGGCAGCTGACGTCCGGCAATTATGGCCATGCACTGGGCGGGGCCATCGGGCTGGGCTACGTGCCCTGTTCCGAGCCGGGCGAGACCGCCGAGGCGCAACTGGCCTCCCGCTATACGATCGAGGTTGCGGGGCGGCTCTTTGAGGCTGAGGCCAGCTTCAGCCCGATGTACGACCCGACATCGGAGCGCATCAAGGCGTGACGGACAGCGACGGAGGTACCGTCAATCGACAAGGGTCCGCTTTCCTTGCACCCGCAACGGCCATGTCGGCCAGGACGGCGCCCCGCAGGCCGTGTACGGCCATCGCCGTGCCGCCAATGATCCCGACGCAAGCCTGCGTCATTTTCAGCCGTTAACCAAATATTAACGAGTCGTAGAAACGAACGTGATCATAACTCGCCCTGATTGCAGCGCCCGATCACCGGCGAACGGCCATGATAAACCACGGTGCGAGCGGCGGGCTTCAAGCCATTGGCGTCGTTAATTTTCCCCGATCCCTTCGCGGATGGCAGACAATCGCGCGGTTTACCGGGACGTAACCCTCTGACGTTGCAAGACAGTCAAGACCGCGCAAGTTCTGACGGAGAATTGCTCAAACCGGCGCTTGGCTGTCGTGCAACGTTACTTGACTTGGTCCCGGATTATGGCTTTTGAACATAACAGGAAGGCCAAGCGCCAACCGTGCGATGGAATCATAGTTGCCCGAGAAAACCGTCGTGGGCTCCATTCTCGAAACAACGAACCGAACCGCCGCAAGACTGTCTCCGCTTGGTAGGGCAAATTAACGGGAAATCTGTTCAAAGCTTGTCAAAAGGCACGTTGTCGGCTGATCTGAACTGGCTCTTAACAGAGCGACAACAAACCCAAGTACGGATTTTCCGAGGACTCTTTTTTACGGATGGTAGGCCATGATCGACGCTGGTAACTTGATGCGGTTTCTTGAAGATGACCTGGGAATTGAGGTCAGTGAAATTACCACGAGCACACCTCTTTTCAGCCACGGCATTCTTGACAGTTTTTCACTGGTCAACTTGATGATGTTCCTTGAGAACGAAGGCGGTTTCCGCATCAAGTCGATCGATGTGAACCTCGAAAACCTCGACACCATCGACAGAATCCTGGCCTACTCCGAGCGTTCGATGCATGTCCGTCTCAAAGCGTCTTGAGGCAGCCAGCCAGTTCGGAACACCAGCATATTTTTACGATCTGGATGCGATCCGTACGCGGATCGCGCTGCTAGGTGATCTGTTCGCGGGTCGCTTTGGTGTCAGCTATGCCATCAAAGCGAACCCCAATCCCGCCCTGCTGGAGGCGATCAAGCCCCTGCTGAGCACGTTCGACGCATCGTCTCTGGGAGAGGTGCGTCGCGCTCTGGCCGCCGGGATGCCGGCGGCGCGCATTACCTTCTCCGGTCCGGCCAAGCGCCGGGCCGAGATCACTGGCGCGATTGATCTCGGGATCGGGGAACTGGTCCTGGAGAACAGCCGCGATGCGCGTATCGCCAGCGCCCACGCCGTTGAAAAAGGCGTGGTTCAGACGGTGCTTGTGCGGATCAACCCCAAGGAAGTGCCGCGGCGGTTCGGTGCGTCCATGGCAGGCACCGCCAGCCAGTTCGGGATCGACGAGGAATGCCTTGAGGCTGAGCTTCCCTTCATCCAGTCCCTGCCGGGGCTGAAGCTGGTCGGGTTCCATATCTATTCCGGGTCCAACTGCCTTCATGCCGAAGCGATTGCCGAGAATTTCGAGATTTTCGCCCGGATTTTCCGCGATGCGCAGAAGATCAGCGGCATTGCCCCCACCCGCCTGATTTTCGGGTCGGGCTTCGGCGTGCCGTACTTGCCGGATGAAGAGGGTCTCGATCACGAGGCGCTGCCGCCGTTGGTCAATCCGATCATCGACGCGCTGAAAAGCGAGCCGGCGTTCAAGAATGCCAATTGCAATCTTGAGCTTGGTCGGTGGATCGTCGGCCCCAACGGTTGGCTGCTGACGCAGGTCGTGTCGGAGAAGCAGTCGCGCGGGAAGTCCATTCGGATGTGCGACGCCGGGTTCAACAACCATCTGGCCGCTTGCGGCATGATGGGCTCGGTCCTGCCGCGCAACTGGATCTTCGAGAACCTGTCGAACCCCGCAGGCGAAACCGCGGTGTTCACGCTGGTCGGGCCGCTTTGCACCTCTATCGACCGGTTGGCGCGAGACGTTCACCTGCCCGAAGTCCGGATCGACGATTTCCTGTCGATCGCCTCTTCGGGGGCCTATGGCCTGACAGCCTCGCCGACGCAGTTCATCTCGCACCCCTACCCCAAGGAGATTGTCCTGAGGGATGGCGAGCTGTTCGAAGCGACAGAGCCCTTGCGGTATCATCGCTATGACCAGGCCGAAACGGCAGGTTAAGGCGTTGGCCCGTATTGCGGGCAAAATCAGGGTCTTGCCGGGTTCATGAGACCTGGCAAGGCCGATCCTAACCGGGACCATATTGTCGGTTCGCGGTCGAAATACATTGCCGGCCCAAGCGGCAGCCGCTTGACCGGATCAATCGAAACCCAGTGGCAAATAGCAGGTTGCAGTTATGTCGGTTCGGGCTTGGGAACAGTTCATTAAAGTTGCGCAGGGCAAGGAAAACCGGCCCGCAGTCTTGCATGGTGATACGCAAATCAGCTTTGCAGAGCTGATGGAACTGGCCGAGCAGTGGGCGCGAACCATCGCGGCACCGGCCGGCGAGCGGGTCATCCTTTACAGCGAGAACTCGATTTCCGTGATCGGCGCGGTTCTGGGCACCTGGCGCACCGGCGCCATTCCGGTCTGGACCAATGTGGACGCCCCGCTAAGCCACCTGGAACTGGCCGTGGCCGAGACCGAGGCTGTCTGCGTCGTGTCGACCAAGCCGGGCGTGGCCGAACAACTGACGTGCCGGGTGCTGGCCGCGCCGTTGGCCGATGCCGGCCCGGTTCAGGTCAGCGGTCAGAACGAAATCGGGTCGATCGTCTATACCTCAGGCTCTACCGGCAAGCCCAAGGGCGTTGTCCAAAAGGCCGAAACGCTGATCGACGGGGCACGGCGGGTTGCCGGTGCGCTGGGATATCGGTCGGAGGACCGCATCCTGTGCCCGGTACCATTTGCCTTCGACTATGGCTGGGGGCAGCTGTTGTCGCTGCTGTTTCAAGGCAATACGCTGGTTCTTCCCAGCCCGAACAACGCCTTTGGCATTTGTGATGCGATCACCCAGCACAAGCCCAGCGTTCTTGCCGGCGTGCCGGCGGTCTATTCCAACCTGATGGCCGGCCTGTCGCCGATCCGAGAGATCGACGCCAGTTCCATCCGCCTGATCACCAACTCGGGCTCGCGCATTCCCAGCCGCGTCCTGGAAAGCCTGTTCGAGACTTTCGGCGCTGCCGACCTGTCTCTGAACTACGGGCTGACAGAAACTTACCGCTCGGCCACCCTGCCCTTGCCGCTGGCCAGGACCAAGTCCCACGCGGTGGGCAACGCGCTGCCGGGCGTGGATCTGGTGATTATCGACAAGGACGGGAAACCCTGCCCGGCCGGTGAAACCGGCCAGATTGTGCACCGCGGTGCCGGCATCTTCGAAGGCTACTGGCGCAATCCCGAACGGACCGCGATCAGCCTCAGACCCGATCCGCTGGAGCCCGAAAGCGGGCGCAAGGCGGTGTTCACCGGCGATTTGGGCTTTTTCGACCCAGAGGGGCACCTGGTGATTGTCGGCCGGGCCGACCGGCAGATGAAGTCGATGGGCGTGCGCGTATCGCCGGATGAGATCGAAGAGATCCTTCTGGCGACGGGCCATATGGCCGAGGTCGCGATCACCTCGCGCCCGGACGAGACAATCGGTGACCTGGTGGTCGCGTTTGTCGTCGCCAAGCCGGGCAGCGACCCGAAAGAGGCGCTCAAGGCGCTCAAGCGCGACCTGCGCGAAAAGCTCAGCCCTTTCATGACGCCTCGGGTCTACCATTATCTGGACGCCCTGCCGCGCAACCCCAACCGCAAGGTGGATTATCCGGCGCTGAAGCGGATGGCGGCCGAAGGCGGGCCGGTCAGCCAGAGCGCCTAGACACGCAGTGATCGGGCCGCCGGTGTCAGACCGGCAGCCCGAAGGCGTGCAGGATAATCTTGAACGACAGATCGACAGGCGCGACGCCGTGCAGCGCAGGGAAAGCGCCGCCCAGCGCCACGAAGGACATGGTCAGCACGCGGGCCGAGGCCGTGCCGATCCTGGTGCGGAAGAACTTGATCTTTCGCTTGCTTGAAAAGCGGTACCACCCTGAGCAAACCGCCAACCCACAGCCGTGCCAGACGCCCCAGATCACCCAGTGCGGCGACAGGGCATGCCAGGCGCCCATCGTCGTAAAGCTGACGATGACGGCCAGGTACGGGTTCCGCGTCATGCCCACGATGGACATGTAGATGTAGGTTCGCACCCAGTAGGCCAGGCTGATGTGCCAGCGCAGCCACAAATCCGGCAAGCTGACCGCCAGGAAGGGGAAATAGAAGTTCTCGATGATCCGGAAGCCGAACAGCCGGGATGAGCCGATGGCGATGTCGGAATAGGCCGAGAAATCGAGGTAGATGTAGAGAAACGACAGGAACAGGATCGCCCAGATCTGAAGCGCGCTGTAATCGCCGATGGCATAGGCCATCTCGACCAGGTTCGCCGTTCCGGTTTTCTGCATCGCCTCGATCACGATCATGCCCAGCATGAATTTCTTGACGATGCCGATGGTGATGCGCTCGACGCCTTCGCGGATGAAGCGGAACTCGAACTTCTGATCTTCGCGGTAATACAGGAAATGGTCGAACCGCTCGATCGGACCGGCGGTGAAGATCGGCGCGAGAAACAGCCAGGAAACGTATTCGCCAAGGCTGTGCGCTGGCAGGTTTCCGCGCCTGTTTTCAATGGTGTAGTGGATCAACTTGAAGCTGAAGTAGCTGACGCCAAGCGGCACCGCGATGTCAAAGAACGTGGCCTGACCGGCAAACAGCTTGGCGATGGACAGGGTGTATTTCGTGACCATGAAATAGACCAGAACGGCCCAGGTCGGCAGGGTCGATCGGCCAGCCATTATCGCCCAGTGCGGCCACCGCGCGGCGTTCAACTTGGGGCCGTAATAGACAAAGACGGCCAGGGCGACCATCAGAATCAGATCGTAGCGGACGAAGATGGCCAACAGCGCAAGGCTGACACTGCCAAGAAACCAGGGCCGATAGCGATGGGGCAGCAACCAATAGACGATGGGCGTGATGCCGAGGTACAGCCACCATATGCCTTGCTGGATCATTTCTGTTGCTCAATCCGTCGGTTGCACGAAAAGAAATTGGTTAAGCGAAGTCGACGCGCCGGACGGCGCCTCAGAACCCCTGGTAGGCAAACGGGGACACGCCCCCCACAAAGGCCACCAGACCGCACAACGCCGGGACCAGAAGGATACCGATCAAAGCCCCGCGAACCACTCTGCCGGCCACGCGGGCAGAGCTGATCTTCTCTGTTTCCAGCACAAAGGGACTCATGTGGCACCCGATAGGCAAGTTTTGACAAATGTTGCGAATTCGCTGGCGAATGCCGCGCGCGCACGCCGCTGCGGCTCGCCGTTCTTCAGGTGGTAGTCGTCGTAGTAATCCGATGACGAGAGGCCGGCGCTTTTCATGAACTCGATATACGGAGCGCCAAACTGGGCAACTCGGGCCGCGAAGCGCCCATTCAACCAGTCCGCCAAAGGCTGCATTCCACGGCTGGCCAGAAAGCCCGGCGATAGCCGTTCGTCGATGAAAATCAGGTGGACATTCTGCATTCCGGCGATCCGCTCATTCAGCCTGGCGAAAAATTCGACATAGGTTTCAAGGTTGTATTGACCGAAGTCGATCTGCGCCTTGGTCAGGTCACGCGGGCGGTAGATGTCCGGAAGTTCGGTGCCTGGCGAATAGGAGGCGATCTGCCGACTGGAGGCATTGCGCGACACCAGCCGCAGGAACGAGGCCGGGAAGTCGTTCACGACGAACCGGAAATTCTCGACGATGTAGAACATCGAGCGGTCACGCGGCTTGGCGCCGAGTTTGCGCACCTCATCATCCGCCCAATCCGACCGGACACCCAGCCGGCCGAGGTTTTCAAGCTCCAGCAGCCGTTCCGTTGGAAAGCCCAGGCGATGAACGCCGATGGAAATGGCGATCACAACCGGCGGATCGCCGGCCTTGCGGTTCTTCAGCGCCGTCTCGATCAGGGTCAACTGGTCCAGCCGCGTCTGCAACGGGGAGGACAGCATGTGGATGTCCCACTTGCCGACACCCAGCTGGTTTTCCAGCATGTCCTCGATCGGGGTGGGATCGCCAATGCTTTGCGCAAGCGTCGAAGCGCCCAGAAGCAGTAAGCGCGGGGTCTTCTGCTCTTCGTGGGCCATGCGCATGACGTCAAGCGTCACGAAGGTTTCGGCGTCCTTGGGGCTGCGCGGCGCGTAGATGCCAACGGGGCCGGCCAGCGTGGCAGGCGAAAAGAACCAAACCAGCAAGCCAAAAGTCAGCACCATCGCGACGAGCATCGAGACGAAAGCCGTCGACGAAAGCTCGATCAATCCATACCAAAACTGTCTCGCGGCGGCGCGCATCCAGACGAACCCTTATTTCACGTCGATCAGAAAGCCCGCGTCGATAGACGGAGGCTCAACAGCAAAACGAGAGACAAAAACCATTTCCTTGGGAATGGGAAGGATGCCGGCATCGCGTGCGACATCCTCATCCAGGTAAGACATGTTATCGAGGACAATGCCGCGCGCCCCCAAGGCCGCGACGTGGCCCTGCGCGCTGTCCAGCATGGCCGCCAGATACTCTGGCTGATCGCCCAGAACGACTTCGGCCACGGCGTTGCGCGTCACTTGTTCGTCCTTGATCCAATCCAG
>JAGRMT010000062.1 GCA_020441125.1 Roseivivax sp. | reverse complement strand
ACCAGGGCCAGATGGACCGCTGGTCGCTGGTGGCCACGCTGAACTACCTCTCGATTGACGCCGAGGTTCAGATCGTGCTGTCGAAGGCGCCGCACTACAACACCGAGAAGGGCCGCAAGACCGTTCGTCAGATGGTGACCGTGGCAGATTTCACCCGCCGCGCCTTCATGAATGGAGAGCTGTCGACAGTGATGTCACCGCGCACCGTGATCGCCTGGGCGCAAAACGCCGAGATCTTCCGCAACATCGGCTATGCGTTCCGGCTCTCCTTCCTGAACAAGTGCGACGAGCTTGAACGTTCGACCGTGGCAGAGTTCTACCAGCGCTGCTTTGACGAGGAACTGCCGGAAAGTGCTGCGAGCCAGAGCATCAGGTGATGTGGTGACGCCGGAAGGGNNGCTTTGACGAGGAATTGCCGGAAAGCGCCGCCAGCCTGAGCATGGCGTAACCGGCCACGGGCTATGCCCCGTGCAGATGCAGCGCGATCTTGCTGCGGATGCATCGTGTGATTTGAATACAACTTTTGATAACAGGGCGTTGCGACGCCCTGTTTTCGACACAGCCATCGGGCCAAGCTTGGCCCATGGACGCACGCAGGCTCATACCGATGATCCTTGCTGCCGCCGTTTCGGCAGCCCCGTGCGCCGCATTGCCCGATACCGCCCACGACCGGACAGAGCTTTTTGCCGTGTGCACCGGGCGGCTGTCGGCGACGATGGAGCATCAATGGCTGATGTCCGATCCCAAGGCGGACGAGACAGAAGCGATGCGCGCCTATTTCGTGTCGCTGCTGACCGCCAGCATGGAGGACAGCGGCATGGACCCGCGCGAGGTGCTGAACCTGCGGATCGAGGCAAAGATGGCCCATGCGCGGCTGCTGACCAGGGCCAGCTTTGCACGCGACGCCCGGGACGCCCGCACGGCGCAGCGCATGGCGGCGCAATACGTCGCCGCGTGCCGGTCGCTTCTGCTGAGCTGAACGCAAAAAATAAACCGCGCCGTCCAAAGACGACGCGGCTGATCGCGTTGGAAAAAACAATCTGAACTTTGCGCCGCACCGCTGCTGGCGAAGCCGCGCCCACTCACTCCCCGGCGATCGCACCAGGCGATGATCGGGTCACTCAATAAACAAAGGTTAACACCCGCAAGGCGCGGAACGCGACATGTCAATTCTAGTATAAATTGGCGATAACCCTTGGATATCCTGATCCAATTTTGCCGGATTCGCGGTGATTGTCGCGGCTCTGGAAACAGCAAATCCCCCTTGCCAATCCCCTGACCAAGGTGGACAACCAAACCATGGTGCAGAAGTCCGACAACCCCGCCGATCCGTTCAAGAAGGCCTTGGCCGAGGCGACCAAGGTCATGGCCGACGATCCCGACCTGACCGTGTCCTACACGGTCGACCCGTCGGGCATGTCGGGCGATGCGATGCGCCTGCCGCAGATCAGCCGCCGGATGACGCGCGACGAGGTTCTGCTGGCGCGCGGTACCGCTGACGCGCTGGCGCTGCGCCACCGCTATCACGATGCGGCCACCCATGCGCGCTATGTTCCGCCCGGCGAAATGGCGCGTGAGCTATACGAGTCAATGGAAACCGCCCGGTGCGAGGCGATGGGCGCGCGCGACATGCCCGGCACCGCCGGCAACGTCGATGCCAAGATCGCGCATGAAGCCGCCCGCCGTGGCTATGGCCAGATCAAGCAGGCAGCCGACGCGCCGCTGGCCGCCGCCGCCGGCTATCTGGTGCGCCACCTGGCCACCGGACGGCCGCTGCCGCCGGATGCGGCCAACGTGATGGAGCTGTGGCGCGGCTTTATCGAGAACCAGGCCGGCGATGCACTGGAATCCGTTGGCGACACGCTGAACGATCAGGCCAGCTTTGCCCGTTTTGCCCGCCGCGTGATCGCGGACCTGGGTTATGGCGACCAGTTGGGCGACGACCCCGACGCGCAGGATGACGAAGCCGAGGACCAGGCCGAGGAAGGCGCCGACCAGGAGGAAGAACCCGACTCGAGCGGCCAGCAGGACGACCAGTCCGACGAGGCCGATGCCAGCCCTGAATCGAGCCAGGACGAAACGCAGGACCCGAGCCAGGCGCAGGTGTCGATGGACGACCTTGCCGACCAGGAACTGGGCGACGAGACAGAGTTGCCCGAGGGCGAGGCGCCGATGGAGCCGCCGCCCCCTGCCCCGTACTCGGAGGCGGATCCGGACTACAAGGTCTTCTCGACCGATCACGACGAGATCATTGCCGCCGAAGAGCTGGCCGAACCGGCCGAGCTGGAACGTTTGCGCGCCTATCTCGACCAGCAGCTGGAACCGCTGAAGGGCGCGGTCAGCCGGCTGGCCAACAAGCTGCAACGCCGGCTTCAGGCACAGCAAAACCGCAGCTGGGAGTTCGACCGCGAGGAAGGCATCCTGGATGCCGGACGGCTGGCGCGCGTCGTGGCCAACCCGACGATGCCGCTGTCCTTCAAGGTTGAGAAGGATACCGAGTTCCGCGACACGGTCGTAACGCTGCTGCTGGACAATTCCGGCTCGATGCGCGGGCGGCCGATCTCGATCGCGGCGATCTGCGCCGATGTGCTGGCGCGCACGCTGGAGCGGTGCAACGTCAAGGTCGAGATCCTGGGCTTTACCACCCGCGCATGGAAGGGTGGACTGGCACGCGAGAAATGGCTGGCCGATGGGCGCGAACAGCAACCGGGCCGGCTGAACGATCTGCGGCACATCATTTACAAGGGCGCGGATTCGCCCTGGCGGCGCACCCGCGACAACCTGGGCCTGATGATGAAAGAGGGCCTGCTGAAGGAAAACATCGACGGCGAGGCGCTGGAATGGGCGCACCGCCGCCTGGCCGGCCGCCCCGAGGCGCGCAAGATCCTGATGGTAATTTCCGACGGCGCCCCGGTGGACGACAGCACGCTTTCGGTGAACCCGGCGAATTTCCTGGAAAAACACCTGCGCGATGTGATCGCCATGGTGCAGAAGCGCAAACAGGTGGAATTGCTGGCCATCGGCATCGGCCGCCATGACGTGACGCGCTATTACGACCGTGCCGTGACCATCACCGATGTCGAGCAACTGGCCGGCGCGATGACCGAGCAGCTGGCCTCTTTGTTCGACAGCGACCCGCGCGCCCGCGCCCGCGTGATGGGAATCCGCCGCGCCTCCTGACGGGGTGGCTCGGCTATACCAAGCCAGCGTTCCATAACGGTCTTTGGCAAGGGCGCTGCCCGTCATCGGTCCGGTCCCGGATTGACGGTCGAAGAAAACGAGGGGCGCTGCCCCTCGCGCTCNNNNCCGGGGTATTTTCGGCAAGAAGAAGACGGGGGACAGGGCTGCCTGCCCGTGGCCAGTGACAGGCGGCGCGGTTTCGCGCTTGCGCCCGCTGTGCGGCTGGGCTTCCATCGGCGCGACTCCCACAAGGCGGCGCCCCATGTTCCAGAGCTTTTCCGAGACTTCCTCTCCCGAAACCGGGCCGGCCCGGTTGGCGGCGCTGCGGAGCGTCATCGCGGCGGAGGGGTTGGACGGCTATATCGTGCCGCGCGCCGATCTGTACCAGGGCGAATACGTCGCGCCGCGGGACGAGCGGCTGGCCTGGCTGACCGGCTTTACCGGCTCTGCCGGCTGGTGCGTCGTGCTGGGCGATCAGGCCGGGGTGTTCGTCGACGGGCGCTACCGGGTGCAGGTGCGTGCGCAGGTTGCTGACGTGTTTACCCCGGTGGACTGGCCCGAGGTTTCCCTGGCGGCCTGGATCGCCGAGCGGCTGGTGCAGGGGCGCGTGGGGCTGGATCCCTGGCTGGTGACACCGACGCAGTGGCGCGAGATCGAGCGGGGACTGGGGGCGGTGACGCTGGTGCGCAGGCCCAGCCCGATCGACGCGTTGTGGCAGGATCGTCCGGCACCGCCGATGGGCCGGGTGTTCGAGCAACCGGTCGAGCTGGCCGGCGAGGCGCGCGAGGCCAAGATCGCCCGGCTGGCAGCGGGGCTGGGCCCGGCGCAGGCGGCGGTGATCACCTTGCCGGATTCGCTGGCCTGGCTGCTGAACATCCGCGGCGCCGATATCCCACGCAACCCGGTGGCGCACGGGCTGGGCATCCTGCATGCCGGCGGTTCGGTCGATCTGTTCATCGCGCCGGCCAAGATTGCCGATATCGACCTTGGCCCGGCGGTGCGGGTGCACCCGTTCGAGGCGTTCGAGGCGGCGTTGACAGGGCTGGAAGGGCCAGTACGGCTCGACCCGGGATCGGCGCCGTTGGCAGTGGCCGATGCGCTGGCATCCGCGGGCGTGGCGATCATCGAGGCGGAGGATCCATGCATCCTGCCAAAGGCCTGCAAGAACGCAGTGGAACTGGCGGGTACCCGGGCGGCGCATCTGCGCGACGCCGCGGCGATGGTGCGCTTCCTGGCCTGGCTGGACGCGGAAGCGCCGGGCGGCGGGCTGACCGAGATCGACGTGGTCAAGCGGCTGGAGGCGGAGCGGCGCGCCACCAACGCGCTGCGCGACATCAGTTTCGACACCATCTCGGGCGCGGGGCCGCATGGCGCGATCGTGCATTACCGGGTGACCGAACGCAGCAACTGGCGCGTGGCGCCGGGGCAGCTGCTGCTGGTGGATTCGGGTGGTCAGTACGTGGACGGCACGACCGACATCACCCGGACCGTGGCGGTGGGCGATATCGGGCAGGAGGAGAAGGACGCCTTTACCCGTGTGCTGAAAGGGATGATCGCGATCAGCATGTTGCGGTTTCCGCGCGGCATGGCCGGGCGCGATATCGACGCGCTGGCGCGGGTGGCGCTGTGGCAGGCCGGGCTGGACTATGGTCACGGCACCGGCCATGGCGTGGGAAGTTACCTGTGCGTGCACGAAGGGCCGGCGCGGATATCGCGCCAGGGCACCGTTGCCTTTGCCGCCGGCATGATCCTGTCAAACGAGCCGGGGTTCTATCGCGACGGCGCCTATGGCATCCGGATCGAGAACCTGATCGCGGTCGAGGACGCCCCCGCCCTGCCCGGTCAGACGGTGCCGGCGATGTTGCGATTCGAGACGCTGACATGGGTGCCGATCGACCGGCGGCTGATCGTGCCGGCGCTTTTGACCGAAGCAGAGCGCGCCTGGCTAAACGACTATCACGCGGCGGTCCTGGCGCAGGTCGGCCCGCTGGTCGAAGGCGCAGCGCGGGACTGGCTGCGTCAAGCCTGCGCATCTTTGTAACATTTACCTGTTATCGCACACATGCGATAAGCCTGCTCCAGACAGGGAGAGAGCCATGAGCCAGTACGTCACCATCCGCCCCGCCGTAGGCACCTGGGTTGTTCGCGCCGGAGGCGCCGTGATCGGTGAAAGCCGGCGTGCGCAAGAAGTGACAGAGGGGGATTACCCGTTTGTCATCTACTTCCCGCGCGAAGACATGGCGATGGCCTTCCTCGACACTTCTGACTATCGCACCACAAATCCGCATATGGGCGAAGCGTCTTATTACTCGATCGCGACCAAGAACACGCTGCTGAAGAACATGGCGTGGAGCTATGAGGCCCCCCTGCCGGAGGCGGCCGCGATCAAGGATCACATCGCCTTCTACGTCAACAACGACATCGCCGTCGAACAGCTCTAGGCGCGGGGCGCACGGCGGTCAGCCGTGCTCTTCTTCCGCCGTGGCGGCGAGGGCGCGGTTGTAGGCTTTCAATGCATCGACATGGAACAGCGCGCCCTGCAATTCGGGCGTGCGATCCTCGCCGGTCAGGATGACGACGGGCAGGAAGGCAACGCCGGACTTGTCGAACAGCGGCAGCGCCGTTTCCAGCGTCGAGCTGGCCTGGATCCACAGGCCCTGCTCGATCATCGTACGGCAGGCCTGCTCGTCGGCGGCGTTTTCCGCCTCGCGGTGACGCATCACGCCCTGAACGCGGAACATCGCCAGCAAATAGGCCTGCGGCCCGGCGGCCAGGCGGATGTGGCGCCTTTCCAGCTGATGCAGGAAGAAGCTCCGCTCGACCATGCGCGCGGTCAGCGCAGTCGAAAGCGAGACCGATACCATGACCGCCAGCCCGGTCTGCCAGTCGCCCGTCAGTTCGAACACGATCAGCGTGGTCGAGATCGGCGCCCCCAGCACAGCCGCGGCCACCGCGCCCATGCCGGCCAGCGCGTACAGCGTTTCCGAGCCCGAGACTGTAGGCAGCAGGCCGGTGGCGATCTGGCCAAATGCCAGACCTGTCAGCGCGCCGACCATCAGCGCAGGGGAAAAGATGCCCCCGCCCATCCGCCCGGCCATGGTGATTGAAACCGCGATCACCTTCAGCACGCAAAAGACGATCGCCTCGTTCAGCACCAGCTGGCCCGTCAGTGCGCGCGAGGTCGTCTCGTAGCCGACGCCGATGATATGCGGATAGCCGATGGCCAGCACGCCCAGCATCGCCCCGGCCACCGAGGGCCGCAGCCAGCGCGGCAGCTTCAGCCGGTTCTGCAACGCGGTGCCCAGGTCATCGGCAAAGAAGATGGCGCGGATCATTGCCGCGGCGATCAGGCCGCAGGTCAGGCCCAGAATCAGGAAGGCCGGCAGTTCCAGGTAAAAGGCCAACGCCGTGTTGCCAGGCAGGCGGAACTCGGTCACGTCGCCGAAGGCGAGGCGGTTCATCACCGTGCCGGCGGCAGAAGCCACCACGATGGGCGCAAAGGCGTGCAATGCGAAATGCCGCAGCACCACCTCGAGCGCGAAAAGCGCGCCGGCGATTGGGGCGTTGAAACTGGCCGATACAGCGGCCGCAACGGCACAGCCCAGCAGATCGCGCGCGGTCACGCCATCCACCTTCAGACGGTCCGAGACCCAGCTGGCGATCATGGCGGCCATGTGCACCACCGGCCCCTCGCGGCCCGAGGAGCCACCCGTCGAGAGTGTGATCCATGAACACACCGCCGAGGCGACGCCGGCCTTGTTGTCGACCCGCCCGTCTCCCAGCGCTGCGCCCTCGATCACGTCGGCGACAGAGCGCACGCGGCCGTCGGGGGTGAAGCGATGCAGAATCAGCCCTACCGTCAAACCACCGGCGATCGGCACCGACAACACCAGCCACCACGGCAGGGTCATCGCGAAGCTGGCCATCGTGTTGACATCGGGCGTGCCGTAAACAGCGGTTTGCAGCCAGACGATGGCCAGGCGGAACAGCAGCGCGGCAAATCCGGCGGCGGTGCCAACCAGCAGGGCAACGAACCAGAACTGGATCTGGCTCAGCCCCTTGCTGCGGAACAACGCCCAACCCCGCGCCAGGCTGGCTTCGGCGTCCTGGCGGCAACGGCGCAGAAAAGTCGGTGTCTGTGGGTCGGTCATGCGCCGGGGAGCCGGTCCTTGTTGGTTGGGTGGGCCGACAAGGGTGCGGCGGCCCCGCGTTAGTCTTTGTTAATGCACCCGTCGCGCGGGACCAAGGGGGCAGCCAGAGGAGGCGGCTCTGCGATGATCGACAGGCACAGTGCCAGCGCCCTTTGCGCGCGGGCGGCCTGCTCTTCCTCGCTCGGTCGGGCCATGGCGCCGGTCACACGGCGCACCTGCCAGTCTCCAGCCAACAGGTCGACGTACAACGCCGCCGCCGCCTCGGGTGGCCATGCGCAGGCGCCCTGCCCGGCCAGCGCGGAAAACAGCCCGGCGATGCGCGGCAGGACCGTGGCTCGCCCTGCCTCGGCCAGCACGGCGCCCAGGCTGCCGGTTGGGTCGGCGGCAGCGGCGCGGTTCAGCGCCACGGCCCTGTCACCCAGCAGCAGGCCCAGCAGTATCGGCCCAAGTGCAGCGAGCGCCTCTCGCGGATCGTCGCCAGGGGCATTGTCCAAACGCTCGGTCACGCTTCGAGCGTTGATTTCGATCAGTGCACGGAACAGCCCGGTCTTGTCACCGAACCAACGGTAAAGCGTTTCGTTCGACGCCCGAGCGCGCTTGGCTACAGCCAGCATCGACATGCCGCCATAGCCGCGTTCTTCTAACAGCGCATAGGCTGCGTTGGCGATCTGGTGCGTGCGCGCTTCGCGGCTGGTGTCGGTCATTGCCTGTCCTTCTGACGGGAGGTTGACTCGAACCGTACACAAAGTTACGGATGAGGCAAGGCGTACATGAAATTACGGTTAGGAGACACAACCATGCGCACCACTGCTGCCCAGGGTCTGGGTTTTGCCGGGCTGATGCTGTCCGGAGCGATCTTCGGTTTCTTTTATGCCTGGGTCTGTTCCACCATGTGGGGGCTGGATGCGGCGGACCCGCGCGTTGCCATTGCTGCAATGCAGGCCATGAATGCCAGCGTGCGCAACGCTGTCTTTGCGCCGGCCTTCTTCGGCACGCCTTTCGTGCTTCTGGCCGCGGGCGCGGCGGCCTGGCTTGCCAGCAAACCCGGAGCGGCCCTGGCCTTCGGGCTGGGCGGACTGGCCTACCTTGCGGGCGGCCTGTTCCTGACAATGGCGGTGAACGTGCCGATGAACGAGGCGCTGGCGCAGCTGGCCATACCCGCAAACGTGGACGAAGCCAGCGCGATCTGGCAGGGGTATTCGCCACGCTGGCAGCTTTTCAACACTCTGCGCACCGTGGTTTCTGCCGGGGCACTGGCGGCCGCGGGACTGGGCCTGTTTCTGTTGGGCAGACCGGCCCGGCGATAAAGGTCTGGCCTCAGCCGCGCGCGGCAAGCAGAACGCGGGCGGCGGCGCGGGCCTCGTCTGTCACCGTGTCGCCCGACAACATGCGGGCCAGTTCCGTCTCGCGCTCTGCCCGGTCCAGCGGCGTGACCCGCGACAGGGTCTGGCCGTCCTCGACCGATTTCGACACGCGCCAGTGGTGGCCGGCCAACGCCGCAACCTGCGGAGAGTGGGTCACGACAAGCACCTGCCCGTCCTCGGCCAGCGCGGACAGGCGGCGGCCGACCGCATCGGCAGTAGCACCGCCGACGCCACGGTCGATTTCGTCGAAGATCAGCGTCATCGCCGCATCGCGGCTTTGCGCCAGGCAAACCTTCAGCGCCAGCAGGAAGCGCGACAGCTCGCCGCCCGAGGCGATCTTGTCCAGCGGGCCGGACGGCGCGCCGGGGTTGGTGGCCACGGTAAAGGCCACGGCATCGCGGCCTTCGGGCCCGTCGGGCGCCTCGGCGATCTGGGTGGTGAACACCGCCCGTTCCATCTTGAGCGGGGCAAGCTCGGCCTGCACGGCGGTATCCAGCCGCGTGGCGGCAGCACGGCGCGTGGCGGTCAATGCCGTAGCCGCGGCATCATAGGCCTGAGCGGCGGCGGCCTCGGCGCGGCGGAGCGCGGAAAGGTTGGCGTCGCCGGCGTCGATCGCGGCCAACCGGCGGCGCAGATCGCCCGCCAGTTCGGCCAATGCATCGGGCGCGGCCTGGTGCTTGCGCGCCAAACCGCGGATGGCAAACAGCCGCTCTTCGGTTTCCTCCAGCGCGCGCGGATCGAAACGCAGCGCGTCAAGGCAGGTCTCGATCCCGCCGATGGCCTCGGCCAGCTCGTTCATCGCGCGCTCAAGCGCCGCCAGCGGCGCGTCCAGCCCGCCTTCGGCCCGGTCGGCGACGCCGTCGAGCCAGCGTAGCGCATCGCCCATCGCGCCCTCTGCCCCGTCATTGCCCAGCGCCTGCCATGCGCGAACGATGTCGTCGCGGATGCGTTCGGCGCCCTGCATCAGGCGGCGGCGGGCATCGAGCTCGGCCTCCTCGCCCGGTTGCGGGTCGAGCGCGTCCAGCTCGGCCACGGCGTGGCGCAGGAATTCCTCTTCGGCGCGGGCGGCGGCCAGCGCCGCTTCGGCCTCCGTCCGGTCGCGCCTTGCGCGCGACAGCGCGGACCAGGCGCTGCGCACCGCGTCAAGCGGTGCAGCCGGGCCGGCATAGGCGTCAAGAATATCGCGGTGTCCACGGGGGTTGAGCAGCCCGCGGTCATCGTGCTGGCCGTGCAATTCCACCAGCGTGTCAGACAGCGCGCGCAGCACCTCGCCCGATACGCGCCGGTCGTTGACCCAGGCCGTCTTGCGCCCGTCCGGCGCGTTGACCCGGCGCAGGACCAGCTCATCCTCGGCGGGCAGGCCTGCCTCATCCAGAACGGTGCGCGCGGGATGGCCGGGCGGCAGGTGGAAAACGGCGGTGACTTCACCCTGTTCGGCGCCCTGGCGGACCAGTTCGGCACGACCGCGCCAGCCCAGCACGAAACCCAAGGCATCGAGCAGGATCGACTTGCCCGCGCCGGTTTCACCGGTCAGCACGTTCAGACCGGGCTGGAACGCAAGGTCCAGCCGGTCGATGATCAGGATGTCGCGTATCTCGAGCGTGCGCAGCATGACAAATCGGCGGGCGCCGGGCGCCCTGCCGCCCTTACAGCCACTTGCCCTTGATCATCTGGCGGTAGATCTGCGACAGCCAGTTGTCGCCCGCCGCCTTCAGCTCCAGGCCTCGGCCGGTCAACAGCTTGTAGCTGTCTTCGTACCAGTCAGAGCCCTGATAGTTATAGCCCAGGATCGCGCCGGCGGTCTGCGCCTCGTCCGTCAGGCCCAGCGAAAGATAGGCCTCGACCAGGCGGTGCAGCGCCTCGGCGGTATGGGTCGTGGTCTGGAAATCCTCGACCACGGTACGGAACCGGTTGATCGCCGCGCCGTAATGCTGGCGGCGCAGGTAATAGCGGCCGATTTCCATTTCCTTGCCCGCCAGGTGGTCAAAGGCCAGGTCGAACTTCAGGATGGCAGAGCGCGCATATTCGCTGTCGGGATAGCGTTCGATCACAGCACGCAGTGCCTGCAGTGCCTGGAAGGTCAGACCCTGGTCACGGCCGACTTCCTCGATCTGGTCGTAGTAGGACAGCGCCAGCAGGTACTGGGCATAGGCGGCATCGTCATCCAGCGGGTAGAAATCGATGTAGCGCTGCGCGGCAGAGCGGCTGTTCTCGTAATCCCGGTCCTGGTGGAAGGAATAGGCCTGCATGATCAGAGCCCGCTTGGCCCAGTCGGAATAGGGATAAAGCCGTTCGACCTCGGCAAAGAAATGCGCCGCGCGATCAGGCTTGGCGCGGTTCAGCTCGTACTCGCCGCGTTCAAAGATCTGTTTCGCCGTGTAATTTTCGATTGGCACACCGCCGGGACCGAATCCCTCGCGCTCGCCGAAGGTGCCATCGCACCCGGCCAGAAATGCCGTCAAAACCAAGGCACCCAACAGTGCTTTGCGCGGTCCGACGCCTGTCATTCCTGCCCACCCTTCTTCTTCAAGTCGGGCACAGGCCCGAACGTCTCGCCCGGTCCTAGCACAGAAATTTGCGAGGAAAAACGACTTATGGTGTCACGCGGAACGATGCTGCGGCCCCTGTGTCAGGCGACCTGCGGAATCTCGCCCCGGGTGACCCCGGTGCCCGGCAGATGCTCGGCCATGTTGGCGCTGCATTCGATCATGCGGAACGCGCCCGGCGTTTCGAACAGTTTGTGCAGCAACATGTTGGTAATCGCGTGCCCTGCACGGTGGCCTTCGTAATGGCCGACGATCGGCGCCCCGGCCAGGGCCAGGTCGCCCAGCGCGTCCAGCATCTTGTGGCGCACCGGTTCATCCTCGTGGCGCAGGCCGCCCGGGCTGACGATGTCATCGCCGTCGAAAACCACGGCGTTTTCACCGGGAACACCGCCCAGAGCCAGACCATTGGCCTGCATCGCGTCCACATCGGACTGACGGCAGAAGGTGCGGCTGTCGCTCAGTTCGCGAACAAAAGCGCCGTTACGCAGGTTCAGCTGCTTTTCCTGCGTGCCGATGGCGGCATCGGGAAAGCTGATGTGGAACGCCATCGAGAACCCGGTCGACGGGCTCAGGCAGGCCCAACCGGCATCGGTGGCAACCTTGACGGGCTTGAGAACCTCGATCGTGCGCAGCGGTGCGTCCTGGGCCTGAAGCCCGCGGCGCAGGAAGGCGCGTACGAATTCAACCGAGCTGCCATCGAGGATCGGCACTTCGGGTCCGTCGATTTCGACCAGGGCGTTATGGATGCCGCAGCCCGCAAAGGCCGCCATCAGGTGCTCGACCGTCGAGACGGAAGCACCGGCGCGGTTCACCAGAAGCGTGCATAGCGGTGTGCGCGATACCGAATCGTAACGCGCGGGGATCATGTTGTCGCCCAGAAGGATGTCGGTGCGCTTGAACCAGATACCCGTTTCCGCTGCCGCCGGGCGTACGGTCATGCGAACCGGTTTGCCGGTATGCAAACCGGTACCGGTAAAGGTCAACGCAGCTTTCAGCGTCGTCTGCACGTGGGTCTTCCTCTGGCTCGACGGATTTTCCGCCTCATTTTGATGGACGCATAGGTAAACACCGCTACCCCTTCGCTCAAATCACTCTTTGTAACCAGGTGAAATATCGGTGGGCAAACCTGCGCAAAGAGTTGCCGAGCGGTAAATTTCTCCACCTAAACCACTGTAATAAAAAGAAAAGCCCCCGACGATGCGGGGGCTTTTTGTGCTTGATGACTAGGCGTCAGTTTGCCTGACGACGCAGGAAAGCCGGGATTTCGATCCGCTCGTGGTCGCCTTCTTCGTCCGTGTGACGGGCCGGAGCCTGGGTCACAGGGGGCTGACGGCGCTGCACCGGGGCTTCGCTTCCGTGGCCCGTCATGCGGTTGATCAGCGAGTTGATGCCGCCAAAGCGCGACTGGCGGTCGGCTTCGTGGTCCTCGACCTGCTGAGGCGCGGGCGCTGCCGATGCACGGCCGCGGCCGGCGGCGGCCTGAAGGCGCGCCATCACTTCCGGTGTCGGGGTGCCGCCAACCGCCTTGCGCATCACTTGCGCCGGGGCTTCCTGCACCGCCTCGATCGAGTCCTCGGCCACGCGCTGCGGGCGATAGGCCGGCGGCGGCAGGTCGTCTGCCACGGCGCGCGAAGCCTGGGCCCGCTGCGAGTCATAGTAGCTCGGCAGCGACTCCGGACCGGATTCGATCAGCTCTTCGTCCTCTTCACGGTCGAACAGCGAACGCTCGGGCTGCGACGTGCGTGCGGCGGGTGCTGCGGCCTTGGGCGCCGGCGCGGGGGCCGGAGCCTCTTCGGCGGCGTGCGAGCTGAGCGGCTGCGCCAGCGAGCGGCGCGGCAGCGGCGCTTCCTGGTGCGAGACCACCGCGTCGATGCCGGTGGCGACAACGCTGACGCGCATCACACCCTGCATCGAATCGTCCAGTGTGGAACCCACGATGATGTTGGCGTCCGGGTCGACTTCGTCGCGGATGCGGTTGGCCGCTTCGTCCAGTTCGAACAGCGTCAGGTCGTGCCCGCCGGTGATGT
>JAGRMT010000061.1 GCA_020441125.1 Roseivivax sp. | reverse complement strand
CTCGCCGCCTTTGTGGTGCCCTACATGTTCTTCTTCTCGGACTCGCTCCTGATGCAGGGCGGCTGGCTCGATACCATCCACGTAACGGCGTCGGCGCTGTTGGGGATCTACCTGCTGTCCTGCGGCATCATCGGCTGGTTCTTCGGCCGGATTGGCTGGACGCTCCGTGCTCTCTTGATCGGTGCCGCACTGGGTATGTTGGATGCGGGTCTCCTCACGGACCTGCTGGGACTTGGGGTCGCGGTCGCGATGTTCCTCTATCAGAAGCGGTTCGTCACTGCGGAAGATATCGCACACGGGAAGGACTGAACCCGGAACACAATATCTGGCGGCCGGGAGAGTTTTCCTGGCCGCCTTTTTTTTGGCAGGTTCTAATTTAGCCACCGCGCGGCGAACGACTTCAATCAGCGGAACATTCTGTGCCAACGCTACCCGCGATTTGCAGGACATGGCTGAGAAATGCACGCTCGGCCGTACCGGAGGGAGAGAGAAGGCACATTATCAACCAGTTGAAACTCAACCGAGAATTTTGCAATTTGTGTTTTATATCAGCCTCTTATAGCGCAAGTCCGATAATGAACATTATGTTGAAGTTGTCCTCCTTCATTAAACTAACCTCCGTGAAACTTGAGCCTGTCCAAGCCAGTCCGACGAACTCTATCTGTCGGACGCCTGCCGACTGTCCCAAAGTCGCAGAATTTCAATCTGTTCCGACGTCACGCGGTAGATCAACATGAAGGGCGTTTTTCTGATCGGAAATTTGCGGACTCCTGGGCGGCCTTCGAATGGCTGACCGACATAGGGATTGGCTGACAAAAGGACTTGCACGGCTTTCAGGTTTGCACACGCATTCGCGTCGCCTTCCGTGAATACCGATCGGTAATAGTACCGGAACCACAAAATATCCTGCGCGGCGCTCGGCAGGAAACCAGTCTCATTTCCTGTCAGGTTCCAAATCGACATCCGGGATACCGAGTTCGGTCTCGCTGTCCCAGCTGTCGATCCTGGCGTTCATCGCCGCTTCGGATATGAAGCGTCCCTGGGCAGCTTCCTGCAGCGCCGCATCGACCGCACGGCGCTTCGCCATTTTTGCGCCCAACATGCCGCGGATGGCCCTGGTCGCGAGTTGGGCGACGGTGCGCCCTTCGAGTTCCGCCTCGCGCTCAAGAGCTTTCCGCAAGTCGTCATCCAGGCGCAAGGCGTACGGGCTGGTGGCCAAGTCGACCTCCAAAAGACGTGTGCACTATGTCTTACAGTGTACGCGCAAGTCGACCATGTCCATTCGCCATTGCTCCGGGAACCTAACGCCCAACCCACTCCGCGCCGAGCCCTTGCCCGACACCGCGCTGCGATCAACCCTAACCACCGCAAAGCGGTGCTCAGACTTCGTCACGCGCGATTTCCTGCGCCAGTTCGGCCAGGCGGGCGCGCACAAGCGTCGCCGGTTCCGAAAGCGGCAGTTGGGCCGATACGCAAATCGCCATGTTCACCTTCATGTTGGGTTTGCGTATGCGGTACCTGTGCCCCCCGTTCAACCGGCGCAGCGTGGCCAGCGCAGCCGATTTTGGCAAGATGGTAGCGCCGAGCCCTTCGCTCATGATCCCGGCAAGGACAGAGATCGACTCTGTCTGCGCCACAACATGGGCCTGCAACCGCGAGCGCGCCAGCGCAGTCTCGATCACTTGCCGGATGGTGTGGATCCGGCTGGGCAGGATCAGCGGACCGGCGACGGCATCAGCCAACGAAATCTCGCTGTCGGCGCCCGGCACTGGCTCGTTCGTCACGAAATACATCTCTTCTGTCTGGACAGGGTCGAAGGACACGCCTGGCAATCCGCCAGGATTGTAGATCAGGGCGATGTCGATCCGTCCGGCCATGATCATCTCGCTGATCACGCCGCCGACATTCTCGTTGATATGCAGCACAATGCCCGGATGTTCCTCCTGGATCACCTTGACCAGTTGCGTCGCCACCAGCGATCCCAGGCTCAGCGGCGCTAGGCCCACCGAGACGAAACCGGATATGCTTTCGTTCGATGACCGGATCTCCAGTTCCGCCTGGTCCATCTGCTTGAGGATGATCTGGCAGTGCCGGTAAAGGGCCCGGCCCGCCTCGGTCGGAACCACGCCGCGCTTGGACCGCACCAGTAGCGGCTTGCCGAAATGGGTCTCCAGCGCCGCGATCTGCTGGCTCAGCGCGGGTTGCGCGATGTGCAGGATCGATGACGCGCGGGTGATGCTGCCGATGTCCACGATCTTTGCGAACGCGTGGAGCCGCCTGATGTCCATCCCGAAGTCCTTCGCCTTACCCCTCTTGCCTTGATATCAATAACGCAGGGGAAACATAAGCAAACGCGATCATGTCAGACTGAACTCGTCTTTGGCAGCAAGAAGCCGAACCCATACTCTCGGAAGGATCATGAATGAAGTCCGGTGATGCTTTCACGACATGGCGGCCCGTGCATCGGGCGCCGTGTGAGGGCGCACAGATAAACCCGAGGGAGACCTGACATGAAGTTCACGAAGTTTCTTGCCATCGGCGCCGCAGCCAGCTTGTCCTACGGCCAGATGGCGTCGGCCGAAACGCAGCTTGCCCTGTCGGACGTGCTTCCGGATGGCAACTTCCAGGTCGAGAACGCAAAAGTCTTCGCCGAGAAGGTCAAGGAAGCGACCAACGGAGAGGTTGTCATCACCGTGAACGCCGCGGGTTCGCTGGGCTTCAAGGGGCCGGATCAGCTGGCCGCCGTGCGCGACGGCCTGGTCGCCATGGCCGACATCAACATCAGCCAGCAGGTCGGCCTGAACCCGATGTTCGGCGCCGAGGGTGTGCCGTTCCTGGTGACATCGATGGACGAGCTCAAGGAATACCATACCTTCCTGCGGCCCGAGTTCGAAAAGCTTGCCGAACAATACAACCAGAAGATCCTCTATATGGTGCCGTCGCCGGCGCAGTACGTGTATCTGAAGGTCGAGGTCGATGACATCGAGAACTTCCGCGGCATTCCGGTGCGCGGCGCCGACAAGAATACGGTCGACATCATCACCAGCATCGGCATGGATGGCGTGGTGATGCCCTGGGGCGAACTGCTGCCTGCGCTGGCCTCGGGGCGGGTTGACGGTGTTGCCACATCGGCCACTTCCGGCGTCGACGGCAAGTTCTGGGAATTCTTGAAGTACATCTACCCGACGAACCACACCTGGGGATCGAACGCGGTGACGATCAACCTCGACGTCTGGAACGACCTTTCCGAAGAAGACCGCGCCGCGATCGAAACGGTGGCGGCCGATCTGGAGCCGAGTTTCTGGGACGTGTCCCGCCAAGGGGACCTGAACAGCATTGCGACGATGAACGAGAACGGCATGACGCTGGTTCCGCTGTCCGACGCGCTCAAGGCGCAGATCGCGGAGCGCGCCGGGTCCGTTCAGGCGGCGTTTTTCGAGCGTGTTCCTCAGGCGCTGCCGGTCGTGGAAGCGTTCCGTGCCTCCAAAGGCTCGAACTGAGATGTCGGCGCCCTCGCCCATGCCCGAGGCGCGAGGCTTCGCCGCGGCCCTTCAGAGGGCCGCGGACACCGTTGCGCTGACGGCCGCCTGGCTTGCCGGTGCATGCATCGCGGCGCTGACGTTGCTGGTTCTGGTGGACACGCTGCTGGCAGCCATAAGCCGCTACGTTCCTGAGGTCCCAACAGGCACTGGTGTCGGATGGGAATACAGCGCCTATCTGATGGGATCGGCATTTGTCCTAGGTTCCGGGTTGACCCTGCGCGCCGGCCTGCAATTGCGGGTCGAGCTGCTGATCGCGGCTGGCAGCAAGCGCCTGGCCTGGGTTCTCGAAGTCTTCGCCGCAATGCTCGGATCGACCGTCACGGCGTTGCTGGCGATCTGGCTGGCCCGGTTCACGCTGCGGACATATGGCTATGGAGAGGCGTCTCAGGACAGCTTCACGCCGCTCTGGATCCCGCAACTGGTGCTGACCATCGGAATGGGCGTTCTTGCCTTTCAGATGATTGCACGGTTGCTGACCTGCCTGTTCGGCGGGTACATTAACAACCCCGCGCTTGGCGTCGCAAGCGCCATCGAATAATCACCACAGGCCGGTCAGTCGCCGCGTGGACAACAGGAGACCGAAATGGGCACGATCGTCTCTAGCTTGTTTGGCCTTCTGTTCGGAACCCTTGCCGTCGGAACGTGGATCGGCATCGCGCTCCTGTCGACCGCGATCGCCCTGGCCGCGCTGTTCACCCAGCTGCCGGTGGACCGACTGTTTCCACAATATGTCTACAACATCCTGACGACGCCCGATCTCGTGGCGCTGCCGCTCTTCATCTTGATGGGCGAATTCCTGTTCCGAACCCGGCTGTCGCAGGCACTGTTCACCGGTTTGGCGCCCTGGGCCGGGCTGCTGCCGGGCCGGCTTTTGCATGTCAACGTCGTAGGATGTTCGATCTTCGCGGCGATTTCAGGATCATCCGCAGCCACAACGCAGGTCGTTGGACGGATGACCCTGAAAGAGCTTCTGGCCCGCGGCTACTCGCCCGACGTCGCCATCGGCAGCCTCGCCGGGGCCGGCACGTTGGGTTTCCTAATCCCGCCCTCGACGGTGATGATCATGTATGGCGTGCTGGCCAACGAATCCGTCCTGCGTCTGTTCACCGCCGGTTTTTTGCCGGGCTTCCTGCTCGCCTCCGTGTTCGGCATCTACATCATGATCCGGACCTCGTTGAATCCTGCGCTGGTGCCGGAATCCGAGCGCGCCATGCGCCACATGCCGCTGTCCGAGCGCTTTGCCGCGCTGAAGGACCTTGCCTCCGCGCTGTTCCTGATCGTTTGCGTGCTGGGTTCCATGTATGGCGGCCTGGCGACGCCGTCCGAAGCTGCGGCCCTCGGCGTGCTCGGCGCGTTCCTGGTGTCCCTGTCCCAGGGTGCGCTGGGTTGGCAGCAGATGCGCGACGTGATCCTGGGCGCCGTGCAGACATGTTCAGTGATGGGCATCATCATTCTGGGCGCCTCGGTGCTGGGCAATATCACGTCGACGCTGGGCATCCCCGCCGCCGTCGCCGAGGTCGTCACATCGTGGGATCTTTCTCCGATCCTCCTGATCGTCGCGCTGGTCGCGCTCTATCTCGTTCTGGGCACGGCGCTGGAGGGCTTCTCGATGATCGCGACCACCCTGCCCGTTGTCCTGCCGCTGGTCGAGGCTGCGGGCTTCGACAAGGTCTGGTTTGGCATCTTCATGGTGCTGGTCGTCGAAATGGCTCAGATCACGCCGCCCGTCGCCTTCAATTTCGCGGTGATCCAGAACATCACCGGCCGCAGCACCAGTTACATTGCCCGCGTCACCTTCCCGTTCCTAGCGATCATGGTCGCCTTCGTGATCGTGCTCGCGCTGTTCCCGGGTATCGTATCGTTTCTCCCCAACTTGCTGTTGGGCTGACCCGCCTGTCAGCAGCGGGGCGACCGGACCATCTCCCCTCGGTCGCCCCTTCTTTTCCCGATCATCGCAGCGTGGCTTTCGGATAGATGCGTCCAGGATGCACGCATGCCCCGGCGCCGTGCAATAAATCGGCCGGACAATCGCCCGGCCGTTTGATGTCTGCGCAGCGGTCCAGCCGCCTACTTGTTTCCGGTCAAGATTACGTCATCGCCAACGCGCTTGGCGGTCCGCAACCCGCCCGGCACCTGCAACGTCGGCATCAGCTCGATCAGCCCGATATTGACGTAGTGCGGCGCCCCCACGGCATATTCTACCGCGTCGGCGATGTCAGAGGTCTGCGGCATCTCGAACCCCTCGAAATACTTTCGCTTTGCCTCGGCCGGATCGATCTTCTCGACATGGGCGAAGATGTCGGTTTCCACCCGTCCCGGGCTGATTTCGGTCACCCGCACCCGGCGCCCGAACGCATCCACCCGCAGCTGCCGCGACACCGTGTGCATCGCCGCCTTGGTCGCGTGATAGGCAATGTGGCCACCAAATTCGTAATGCCCGGCCATCGAAGTGATGTTGACGATATGCCCCCGGTCGCGCGCCATCATGCCCGGCAGGACCAGGCGCGACAGATGCAGCGCCGCGCGCAGGTTCACGTCGATCTGTTCGTCTATATCGAACGCGTCCGAGGTCAGGATGCTGCCTGGCCGGGACACCCCGGCATTGTTGACCAGCACGTCGATTTCAAGGTCTTTCAACAAGTCGGTCATTCCCGCCGTATCTGACACGTCCAGCACGTGCGGCACCACCCCCGCCTGTCGCGCCAACTCCGTCAGCTTGGCTTCGCTCCGCGCAACCGCATGTACTTCCAGTCCGCGAGACGCAAGACGTTCCGCGATGGCTTTGCCCATGCCGCCGGAGGCTCCGGTGACAAGGGCGGTCTGGTAGTCGGAAAATGCCATATCGGTAGGTGTCCTTCTGTCGCTAGTCTCAATCGATCGCGTCACGCTTGGCGTGACAACGGAGTGACGGCACCGCCTTTGCCGACAATGCCGCGGTTCACCCGGGTCGCCAGGTCGACGGCGCCGGCGGTATCGGAATGGATGAGAATCGACTGAACGGGCATCGAGATTACCCTGCCGTCCACCGTATCGATCTCGGCGGTCTCTATCACGCGCAGCACCCGCGCGACCACGGCGGCCGGGTCATGGATTACGGCGCCGGGCATCGCCCGTGGCGCAAGCTGACCGTTCGACAGATACCCCCTGTCGGCCAGGAAAAGCCGCACACAGCGCCCGCCCTGCCCCGTCGCAGCGATTTCCAGCGCGCTGCCCGGAAGCACCAGAAAGGCGATCTCGGGGTCGAAGGCCAAGATCGCGCGGGCCAGCGCCTCGGCTGTCTGCGGATCTGCGCTGGCAAGGTTGCCAAGGGCGCCATGCGGATTCATGTGGGTGATCCGGTGTCCGGCGCGGCGGGCCAGCCCGTCCAGCGCGCCGAGTTGGTAAAGCACATGCGCCTCAAGCTCGGACAGCGCCATGTCGATCTTCCGCCGGCCAAATCCCATCCGGTCTGGGTAGCTGACATGCGCCCCCAGATCGACGCCGTGTTCCTTGGCCAGCCGGATGGTGCGGTCCATGATGACCGGATCGCCGGCGTGGTATCCACAGGCGACATTGGCCGAGCTGACATGCGCCATCAGCGCTGCGTCATCGGCAATGGCGTAGGGGCCGAAACCCTCGCCCATGTCGGAGTTGATGTCGATCTTCATTGCTCGGTCTCCAGACGGCACACAGTGTCGCCGTACCCCAGCAACGCCCCAGTCTCGGGCCACTCTGCCGGCACGATTCCATCATGCGGCGCGACGACCACCCTGCGCACCGGACCGCTGCACAGATAGCCCAGCACCTCGCCCGCAAGGACCCGAGCGCCTGGTTCCAGCTCGGCCATCCCATCGTCGCCCCCACGTGGCAAGTAACGGCCAATCCCAGGGCTCGTCACTGCCGCCGAGTATGGAGTTCCGGGCGCGGTCGGCGAACTCCCGGTCGCCGGCGGCAGCGAAAGCCGCAAACGTTTCTTCGGGTCCTTGATCTCCAGCCGCGTGACGCCATGCGCGCGCATCGCCGCCAGGATTCTGTCGATATCTGGTTGCGCAAACATCTCAGCACCAACTCCGGCATAGCGCCCTTTGCGCCCGAAGACCGACGCGCCACTGTTCCAGCAGCGCCGCCTCTTCGACCTCGGCCGCCGCCGCCTCGACGACATCCACGCGGACAAAACGTAGCTGATCCCCGGGCCGAGCCTGCGCAATGCGCCAGAAATCCGGCGCGATCACCGCGGCGATCTTGGGATAGCCGCCCATCGTCGCGGAATCGGCGAGCTGGATGATCGGTTGCCCGCCACCGGGAACCTGCACGATCCCCGGCACGATCCCGTGCGAGCGCAATTCGCCCGCGCTGTTCCGGTCCAGCGGCGCGCCTTCAAGCCGGAAGCCCTGACGATTGCCCTGCCGCGTCACGGCATAGGGCGTGGTCCAGAATGCCGCGCGTGCGGCCTCTGTGAAGCTGTCATGCTCTGTCGAGGCCAGTGCGCGCAGCAAGATGGCCTGCTCGCCGGGTTGCCACAACGCAGGCAGCTCCAGGCTCAGGCCCGCCTCGGGCAGCTCTGCCGCGTCGGCCTGCATGGGCTTCAACAGATCCCCTGGCATCAGAACCCGCCCGTGGAATCCGCCGAACCCTTCCCGAAGTTGCGTGCTGCGCGATCCCAACACGCCAGGAACGTCGATCCCGCCCGGAAGTGCGATGTAGATCCGCGCGCCGGTCCTCATCCCGCCCAGGGCGAGCAGCTGACCGGCCTCGGCGATCCCGGCCCAGATCCGCGGAAGGGCGCGGCCGTCCAGTGTGGCGTCGCAAGCCGCGCCGGCCAGCGCAAAGCTCGTCCGCGCGGCGAAGCGGAACTGCGCGGGCGTAAGCGGGATTTCCAGCGTCGCCGCAGTCTCATCATTGCCCAGAAGCAGGTTCGCGGCCCGATGCGCCAGCGCGTCCATCGCGCCCGCGCGCCCCAACCCCTGGAACCAATGGCCGTCGCGACCAAGATCCTGCACAGTTGAAACCGGCGGAAGGGCAAGCACTTCGATCATGTCAGCACGTCGACGGGTCGAAAGCGGATTTGGTCGCCGGGGCGCAGTAGCGCTGCGGGATCGCGGCCCGGATCGAAAAACGCCACCTCGGCGGCGCCGATCGTATTCCAGCCGCTCGGCCCGGCAGAGGCGGAAACGCCGGTTTGCAGTCCCGCAACCGAGAGCGAACCGCCCGGCAGACGGGTTAGCGGCGTCTTGCGGCGCGGCGTTTCCAGCCGCGGGTCAAGGCCACCCAGGTAGCAATATCCGGCATGGCTGCCGACCGCATAGACCGTGTAGGTCGGGCCGCTGTGACGGCGCACCACCTCGTCGATGGACAGATCGGTCATCTCGGCGACCTCGGCCAGATGCGGGCCGCCCTTTCCGCCATAGACGATGTCGATCTCGAGCGTGCGGCCGTCAACCTGTCGCCGCTGGCCGCTGGACCAGAGCGCATCGAGATCCCGCGCCAGCCTGTCGATGTCGACTGGCACGCGATCCAGCAACAGAGTCAGGTTCGTCATGCCCGGCACCGCTTCAAGCACGCCGGGCCAGGCGGCGCACGCCTCCGCCAGCGCCCAGAAGCGCTGTTGATGTTCCAGGTCGAACGGGCACGGTGCCTCAAAGAGGATGGCACGGCTGCCGATGAGTGAAGTCCGCGTGTCACCCATGGCGCCGCTCCCGCTCCGCCAGCCAGTTTTCGAGGTAGTGGACCGTCACGCTGCCGGCGTCAAAGGCTGCATCGGACAGCAGCTCGCGGTGCAGGGCCGCGTTTGTCGAGACGCCCTCTACCGTTAGCTCAGCCAGGGCCGCGCGGGCGCGCGACAGCGCCTCGGCGCGGTCGGCGCCATGAACAATGACCTTGCCGATCATGGAATCGTAGTGCGCCGGGATGTCCGACCCGACTACGACATGCGTGTCCACCCGCACGCCTGGGCCCCCCGGAACGTGAAACCGCGTCACCAGACCGGGCGACGGCGCAAAGGTTCGCGGATCTTCGGCGTTGATCCGGCATTCGACGGAATGTCCCTCGGTCCGGACTTGGTCCTGGCGCAACGGTAGCTGCCCACCGCGCGCCACGTCGATCTGCATCGCGACGATGTCGAGCCCCGTCACCATCTCGGTGACAGGATGTTCGACCTGGATACGCGTGTTCATCTCGATGAAATAGAACCGCCCGTCCTGAAACAGGAATTCGAAGGTCCCCACACCGACATAGCCGATCTCGCGGCAGGACGCCGCGCACCGCGCCCCGATTTCCGAAATCAGCGACCGCGCGATGCCGGGCGCTGGCGCCTCTTCGATCAGTTTCTGATGCCGCCGCTGCAATGAACAGTCGCGATCGCCCAGCCACAAAGCCGCGCCATGCGCATCGGCGATCACCTGGATTTCGACGTGCCGTGGCTTTTCAAGGAACTTCTCCATGTAGATGCCGGGGTTGCCGAAAAAGCGCTGCGCCTCTTGTCGCGTGACGAGGAAGGCGTCGGCCAGCTCGGACTGCTGCCTTACAACCCGCATGCCGCGGCCGCCGCCGCCGCCGGCGGCCTTCAGGATGACCGGGTAGCCGATATCCGCCGCGATCCGCGCAACAGCGCCCCGGTCATCGGGCAGCACGTCTTCCGACCCGGGCACGCAGGGCACGCCTGCGGCGATCATGGCACGCTTGGCGGCGACCTTGTCGCCCATTGTCCGCATGACTGCCGCGCTTGGGCCGATCAGCGTCAGGCCGGCGGCGGCAACCGCCTCGGCGAAGTCGGCGTTTTCCGAAAGGAACCCGTAGCCGGGGTGGATCATGCTGGCGCCGCAGGCTTCTGCCGCAGCCAGCAGCGCCGCGAAGTTGAGATAGCTTTTGGCCGCCGCGGCCGGACCGATGCAGATTGCGTCGTCCGCCGCGTCCAGCCAGGCCGCGCCGCGATCGGCCTCGGAATAGGTGCAGACCGCGCGCAGGCCCAGCCTGCGGCAGGCGCGCACGATCCGCAGTGCGATCTCGCCACGGTTGGCGATCAAAAGCGTATCCGGCGCCTCGCCTGCCATCACCTGATCCGCACCAGCGGCGTGCCGGCCTCGACCGTTGCGCCGTCCGACACCATCACTACGCCGACCACACCGCCGCGCGGCGCGGGCACCGTGGTCATGACCTTCATCGCTTCGATCACGCAAATCGGATGTCCGGCCTCGATCGTCGCCCCTTCGGTCACGAACGGTGCGCCACCAGGCTCTGACGCCAGGTGACAGATGCCGCCAAGCGGGGCGGTCACGACGTCCTTGGCCTCTATCGCGCGCGCGGACGGAACCGTCTTCGGCTCGGTTGTGCGGCAAACGCCTGCGGCGCGGCGTATCGTGACCCGCGTGCGCCCGTCATGGAACATGAATTCCGTCAGCCCCTGCGCGGCTGCCCATTCCATTCTGGAAATCAATGTTTGGGCGTCGATCGGCATGTAAGGCGCGTGTCCAGTTCGCGTTGGGAATGTGCAAAAGCCTAACACCCTCGTCACCCAATGATGTCAGAGCGGTTTCGGATGACCCGCGCCGCAGGCATTGCAAATCCTGATCATGTCAGACCCATATGGTCTTATGCGTTGCGGCGCTGCGACGCCTATTCTGCGGCCATCCCTTGATACAAGCGAGCTTCAGATGCCCCACATCGTCACCAGGATCGACCGCGCCGACCCTTTGGATGTCGCTGCCCTGGCGCGCTTCGGCAGCGCTACCATCCACGAGGCCCAAGGACGGCTCGGCGCCCTCAGTTCCCGGCTGAAGCCGATCGACCGCGCGATGTCGCTTTGCGGTCCCGCCTTCACGGTGGAATGCGCGCCGCGCGACAACATCATGCTGCAACTGGCGATCCACTACGCCCAGCCCGGCGACGTGATCGTCGTCTCGGCCGGCGCCTACGAAGAGGCCGGCAGCTTCGGCGACGTGCTGGGCAACGCCTGTCTCGCCAAGGGCATCGCCGGCCTGGTCACAGATACCGGCGTGCGCGACACCACCGCGTTGATCGCGCTTGGCTTGCCGGTCTTCTCGCTCAGCGTCTGCATCAAGGGGACGGTCAAGGAAACGCTCGGCCAGATCAACGGCCCCATCGTGGTGGGTGGCGAGGTGATCCGTCCCGGCGACGTGATCCGCGGCGATGCCGATGGCCTGGTGACCGTCCGGCGCGAGGATGCGGCCGAGGTCGCGGCCAAGTCGGCCGCCCGCGAAGACGCCGAGGCTGGCTACATCGCCGCCTACAAGTCCGGGCGCACGATTATCGACGTCTGCAACCTCGCTTCCGTGCTCAAGGCCAAGGGTCTGACCACAGACCTCGATCCATGACGCGGCGATTGAATGCGTGCCGGCTCAGGGCGCCCGACGTTCAGGCCTGAGCCGGCGCCGCGCCCCCAGGCGCGGTCCAACCGAAACGACCCCACAGGAACGGAGGCTCCCCGTGTCCGCTATCAAACTGGCTCGCCGCGTCACCGACATCCGCGTCTCGCCCAGCACCGCTGCCGCGCAGAAGGCGCGCGATCTCAAGGCCGAGGGCCGCGATATCGTTGACCTGACCGTCGGCGAACCCGACTTCGACACTCCCGACGCGATCAAGGACGTCGCAATCGCCGCGCTGCGCGCGGGCGACACGAAATACACGCCGGTCAACGGCACGCTTGCGCTGCGCAAGGCCATCGCGCACGACTATTCCAGTCGTCTGGGCATCGACACCGCCCTCGACCGCATCTGCGTCGGCGGCGGCGGCAAGCAGATCCTTTTCCTTGCCTTGATGGCCACGGTCGAGGCGGGCGACGAGGTAATCATCCCGGCGCCCTACTGGGTCTCCTATCCGGACATGGTCGTCGCAAATGGCGGCACGCCCGTCATCGTGCCATGCGGCGCGGATACCGGCTTCAAGTTGACGCCCGCCGCGCTCGAGGCGGCCATCACGCCGACGACGCGCTGGCTGGTGCTGAACTCGCCCTCAAATCCGACCGGCGTCGCCTATTCCGCCGAAGACCTGCGCGCGCTTGGCGCCGTGCTGTTGGAGCACCCGCAAGTGCTGGTGCTGTGCGACGAGATTTACGACCGAATCTGGTATGCCGATTTTCTCGTGAGCAGTCTGGTTTCGGTTGTGCCCGAACTGGCCGACCGGGCGCTGGTCGTCAACGGCGTGTCGAAGTCCTACGCCATGACCGGATGGCGCATCGGTTACGCTGCGGGTCCAAAGGCGCTGGTCGACGCGATCAACAAGCTGCAATCGCAGTCTTCGTCCTGCCCGGCGTCTATCAGCCAGGCCGCGGCGGCCGCCGCGCTGACCGGCGACCAAACCAGCGTCGAGAAGACTGTCGCAGTCTACAAGGACCGCTGCCAACGCACCTGGGAGCGGCTGAACCGGATCGAGGGGTTGAGTTGCGTCAAACCCGACGGGGCCTTTTACCTTTACCCGAACTGCGCCGGCGTCATCGGCAAGACCACGCCCGATGGCAAGACCATCGAAACCGATCTGGATTTTGTCATCTACCTGCTGGAAAGCGTCGGGGTCGCGACGATCCACGGCGGAGCCTATGGGCTGGAGCCCTATTTCCGGCTATCCACGGCCACCTCGATGGAAGTGCTGGAAGATGGCTGCAACCGGATCGAGAAAGCCTGCAAGGCGCTTCGGTGACCTCCGGGTCTTGACCCGGGTTGGTGGTGAGCGTCTTGCGCCGCTTGCGCGATAGTCCGTGATTGATCGGCGTTTCAACGGCGTCAGAGCGGCTTGCAGTCTGCCAGCATTGGCGCGAGCCTGGCGTCATTCACCAAGTTGGCCGGCAACTGGTAGATCAAGGCCGCCATCATCTAGGCAGGGATTGCCGCCGCCCAACACATCTCGCGTTTCCAAAGATAATGGCCGAACACGAGCAACTGCACGGCGATCACGTGTTCCAGCACCCTGACCACGCGCGTCTGGACGAAGAGCGATTGCACAACGCAGACGACAGAAGACGTGTGATCCCGGTTGAAGGAAAGGGCGAACTACCCCTCTTCCGCATGGGCACGGGGGCCTTGGCTTGGCGCCGACGGGGGTGGTGTTGAAGCAGCTGGGCCTGAGGGACAAACCGGAAATCCATTCGCGACCCGTTGCTCGATGCAGCCCGCCTTAGAGACGCGCCCACGGCAGATGCCAAAGATCGGCTCCGCTCCCTGATCTCCGGTACCAAAAGGGCTGGACAACGTGGCCTGGCAGCAAATTGTCATGTGACCGTTGAACAACGACTTAATCGGCCAGTCGCCCTAAGAGAGGGCCGAGCACCAATGGGCCCCACACACCATTCCTCAACTTTCGAGAAGTCTGACACCCGGTATTTGAGAGGCCCGCCGATCGAATGTCACGAGCGAAAAGGCGTTCATCCGCCGCGCTGCGCACGCAATCATCAAGTCGGCGATCCCGAACCGCTTCTTTCGGTAGTCATGGACGACTTGCTCAACTTCATCGGCCGCTTCGACGGCAAGCTCTGCGGTGGACAGGATCGTCTTGCGTCAATCCACGGACCAGCACGCTCGTGTCGATGGCGATCGCGATTGTCCGCTCTCCGCGACACTCTGCGCGATGGCGTCATCCATGTCTTCGAGGCAAACACTTGCGGCGCCGGTTCGCGACAACAGTCCCGTCAGCATGGAGACGGGTTGGACCTTCAGCAGCCTGACTTCGCCTTCGAGGATCACATACCGAATTCGGTCGCCCGTCGCCAAACCAAGCGCCCGTCTGACATCTTTTGGCAAGGTCGACTGGCCTTTGGCCGTCAATGATGACTCCAACATGGCGGCCTCCCTGCTTTTTCTGTTTCTGCTTACAGATTTGCGAAACAGCCGACGGAAACAAGACTGCATTGACCTGATGCGGCTTCCGCGCCCGCAATATCGGTGACGAGATGCGCCGACGCCGCCGCAAGTCGGAGACGCCCGCAAGAAACTCCGCCCCGTCGCTGGTTGGCGTCAAAATGCGGCATATATGCCGTGGTGATATAGGGCGGTCGTGCGTGATGTCGCGGCATGCGACTGCGCGAGCGAGTGGGATCGAACATCCAGGCCATCCGGCGATCCAAAGGGATCAGCCAGGAGCAGCTTGCGCTCGTGGCGGAGGTGGACCGGCGGTACATGGGCAAGGTGGAGAACGCGGAGAACTCGGTCTCGCTCGACGTGCTCGAGAAGATCGCCAAGGCGCTCGACGTCGATCCATCCGTTCTCGTCGCGCCGCCGCGCTGACGCAGATCAATCCCTGACGAGAAAAACTTGAAGGCTGTTTCCGGTATGAGTAGACGTCGCCTGCGGGCACAACCTGAGCTAGAGGGATGCGTTAGGATTCGCGGAGAGATCGTCCCCTTGTGGCGCGAGTACCGCTGGAACGACGGGTCGGTGTCGCGGATCTGGCTTGCTCCCGATGCCTTGCGCGGCCTTGAGGCGGAGTTCGTGGTCGAGCTGCGGCGCCCTAGTAGCGGAACCACTCCGAATGCGCCATCGCACCCTGGTAATCGCCGTATTCGAGCGCGGTCGCCCGAATGAACGTGCGCAGCGGGATGTCGGAAGGCGGCAGCGGAATTTGTTGGCCGCTGTCCGACAGGATGGTTGCCGGCCAGGGCGTCAGAGACCCGAAAACCTGCGCCCGCGTGGAGCAGTTTTGGTTCTGACTGTCGCAGGACCGAACGATCCAATCCCATTGTATCGGCTCGTCC
>JAGRMT010000060.1 GCA_020441125.1 Roseivivax sp. | reverse complement strand
GGCTGCGTCGAGGGCGCGGTGGTGGTCGAGGCGCTGGATGCGCTGGACGACGGCCAGCCGCGCGAGCTGGAATTCGGCGTCTCGGACCAGGACGCCTTCGCCGTGGGCCTGGCCTGCGGCGGCACCATCCGGGTGTTGGTGGAACCCGTCGGAACCGTCCTGCCAGAGGACATGCTGGCCGACCTCGTCGCCGCCCGCGCCGCGCGCAAGCCCGTGGCCTATGTCGCGGATCTGGAAGCGAAAACCCGCCGGCTGGACACCACGGGTCACGAGACCCGCTTCCGCATGGACCGCTCTGGCTTCGAAGAAGACAGCCGCACCTTTGTCACCATCCACAACCCGCCGCTGCGTCTGATCGTGGTCGGCGCGGTGCACATCGCGCAGGCGCTGGTGCCGATGGCGCGCATCGCGGGCTATGACCCGGTCATCGTCGACCCGCGCGAGGCCTTCGCCTCCGAGGCGCGTTTTCCGGGCGAGACGCTGCTGCACGACTGGCCCGACGACGCGGTGGCGTCGCTGGGGCTCGACGGGCGCACCGCGCTGTGCCTGCTGACCCATGATCCCAAGTTGGACGATCCCGCGCTGGAAAAGGCGCTGGGGGCCGGCGTGTTCTACATCGGTGCGCTGGGATCGACCCGGACCCACGCCAAGCGTGTGGCGCGGCTGGTGGAGAAGGGCTTCACCGAAGCACAGATCGCCCGCATCCACGGGCCGATCGGGCTGGACATCGGCGCGGCGTCCCCGGCGGAAATCGCCGTGTCGATCCTGGCCGAGATGACCCGCGTGCTGAGGACCGGCGCATGAAGTTCGGCCCCGTCCCGGTGGCGCAGGCGGCGGGCGCCGTGCTGGCGCATTCCGTCCACGCCGGGGCGCTGCGGCTGAAAAAGGGGCACCTGCTGACCGAGGCGGAAACGGCCGCGCTGGGCGCCGCCGGGATGGACGAGGTGATCGTCGCCCGCATCGAACCCGGCGACGTGGCAGAGGACGCCGCCGCCGACCGGCTGGCCCGCGCGCTGGTTCCCGAAGGGACCGGCCTGCGCCTGGGCCGCGCCGCCACCGGGCGCGTCAACGTCCATGCCGAGGGGCCGGGCGTCGTGGCCGTCGACGCCGCCCGGATCAACGCCGTCAACGGCGTGCACCCGGCGATCACCGTCGCCACGGTCGCGCGCTGGCAGCGCACCGACGCGCGGCACATGGTGGCCACTGTCAAGATCATCCCCTACGCCGTGCCCGAGGCGGCGCTGGCCATGGCCTGCGAAGTGGGGCAGGGCGCGCTGGCGCTGCGCACCGTCACCCGCAGGCGCGTGGTGCTGATCCAGACCACCGTCGACGAGGGCGAGGACGGCGAGAAGGGCCAGCGCGTGACGGCCGAGAGGGTAGAGCGGTTGGGCGCCGCGCTCGCCCCAAAGCGCCTGGTTCCGCACCGCATTGCGCCCTTGGCTGAGGAACTGGCGCGCGCGCTGCCCGAGGCGGATGCGCTGCTGATCCTGACCGGCTCTGCCACGTCGGACGAGAACGACGTCGCCCCCGCCGCGCTGCGCCGGGCGGGGGGCGTGGTGTTCCACTTCGGCATGCCGGTCGATCCGGGAAACCTGCTGTTTTACGGCGATTTGCAGGGCGTGCCGGTGATCGGCCTGCCGGGCTGTGCCCGCTCGCCAGCGCTTAATGGCGCCGACTGGGTGCTGGAACGGATCCTGTGCGGCGTGCCCGTCACCCCGGCTGACATCACCGGCATGGGCGTGGGCGGGCTCTTGAAGGAAATCCCCCAGCGCGGCCGCCTGCGCGAGGGCTGACTACAGCGGTTTCTGCGCGAAGAAGTCGATCAGGGCCGAGACACCCGCATGGGCCTTGCCCTCGCTCAACTCGGCTTCGTAGCTTTCGCACAGCTGGACCGTGAAGCCGGGGAAGGCGCCGCGCAGCAACTCGGGCGTGTAGAGGTTTTCCAGCTGTCCCGGTCCGCCGGTGCGGTATTCCAGTTGCTTGGGCGTGTAACCGTGCAGCGCGATCGTGCCACCAGGGCGCACTGCCCGCGCCATCCGGGCGAACAACGCGGTGCGCTCGCGCGCGGCAACGAACTGGATGAAGACGCCCAGCACCATGTCAAATGCGCCCTCGGGCCAGTCCCAGGCAAAGACATCGGTCTGCACGAAGGTGGGCGAAACCCCGCGTTCGGCGGCCAGTCTCTGCGCCTTGGCCACGGCCGACGGGGCGAATTCCAGCCCGGTCACGGACAGGCCACGTTCGGCCAGCCAGACGGCATTGCGGCCCTCACCCTCGGCCACTGACAGCAGGCTGGCGCCCGGCGCGAACCGGTCTGCCCGTTCTATCAGAAACCGGGCCGGCGCGGTGCCAAAGAGATAGTCATCGCCCTTGTATCGCTCTTCCCACATGGCGGCGTCCTTTCAATCCGATTGCGGCGGGCGCGCTGGATGCGCCGCACCAAAAAACAAAAAAGCGAGCCATGCGGCCCGCTTTCCCGTTGCTTGGCGGTGTTGCCCGCTCACTTTTGCGGCAGCGGCCCGATCATCATGACCATCTGCCGGCCTTCCAGCTTGGGCATGTTTTCGATCTTGCCGATGTCCTTGACCTCTTCGGCCACGCGATCCAGCAGATCGCGGCCCAGGTTCTGGTGGGCCATCTCGCGGCCACGGAAGCGCAGGGTGATCTTCACCTTGTCGCCGCCTTCCAGGAACTTGATCGCGTCGCGAATCTTGCGTTCAAAGTCGTGGTCATCCGTGCCGGGGCGCAGCTTGACCTCTTTGACTTCGATGACTTTCTGCTTCTTGCGAGCTTCGGATTCACGCTTCTGCTGTTCATACTTGAACTTGCCGAAGTCCATGATCTTGCACACCGGCGGCTCGGCGTTCGGCGAAATCTCGACAAGGTCGAGGCCGGCTTCTTCGGCCAGGGCCATGGCACGGGCCGGCGTGACAACGCCGATGTTTTCGCCTTCGGCTCCGATCAGCCGGATTTCCGGGGCGCGAATGCGTTCGTTCACGCGGGGGCCGGTATCGCGCGACGGGGGCGCGTTGTGCGGTCTGCGGGCTATGGTATTGGTCCTTCGTCCTGATTTGGTCAGGTGCGCACACTAGTCTTGAGGAGTCATTCTTTCAAGCCGATAGTCGCCGATAGGGTTCGAAATCGGGAATCTTCCCCCTTGTTGTTGCCCTGCAGAGGGGACATCTGCAGGGCAGACGGGGCCGATGTGTCATCGGTCCGGACTGGACAGAGGGTAGAACATGAAAACAACCGTATGGATCGCTGCCGGCGTGCTGGTCGGTGTGGGCGCATATGCCGTCTACACGCAGATGCAGCCGGCTCCGCAGCCGGTGAGCGAGCCCGCCGCCGTGACCGAAAGCGCACCGGCGGCCGATGCCGCCCCGACGGCAGAGGCCACGGCCCCCGCCGCCGAAACCGCCCCTGCCGCCGAGGCGGCCGCGGACGTGGTGAAGGATGCCGCGGGTGCTGTGCAGGCTGTTGCCGAGGATGCGGCCAAGGCCGCCAGCGATGCCGCCAGCCAGGCCGGCGCCGCGGTTGAAACCGTGGTGGAAGAGGCCAAGGACGCAGCCGGTACCGCCGCCCAGGCGGTCGAAGCCGCGGTGGGCGATGCGGCCAATGCCGCAGGGCAGGCCGCCGGGACCGCAGTTGAAGCCGTGACCGGCGCCGTCGAAGGCGCGGCGGATGCCGCCAGCGGTGTCGTCCAGGGCGCAGTCGAGGCCGTGACCGAAACCGCGCAGGACGCCGCAGGCGCCGCCGCCGACGCCGCGACCACCGCAACGGATACGGCAGCCGATGCTGCGACCACCGCAGCGGATACCGCGGCCGACACCGCCGCAACCGCAGCGGATACCGCCGCCGACACCGCTGCGACCGGGACCGACAGCGCGACCGCTGTAGCCGACACGGCCAGCGCAACAGCAACCGACACCGCCGCCGCAACGGCCGAGGCCGCAGATGACCTGGGCACGCTGCTGACGGTGGACGGGTTCGACTATGACAAGGTCATTGCCACTGTCGACGCCTCGGACCTGGGGCTGGTGGCCAAGACCGCGGCCAAGCAGGCGCTGCAAACCGCGCGTGACAACCCCGAGGCACTGAAGACCGTGCTTGAGGGGCTGCGCACCCAGCTGGGCTTGTAAGACCATCCGCCGGGGCAGGGATCACTCTGCCCCGGTATCCTGCCGGAGCGCGGCTCGCTGCGCTTCCAGTGCTTCGCGATAGCGTGTCTCGTCGCCGTAGTCCTGAAAGCCAAGGTAGCGGCGGTGCGGATCGCTGACGCGGCTGGCGTGCTTGATCGGGCACCAATAGGCCTCGGTCCGGGCGGCGACTTCGCGCACCAGCGCAATCAGCCCGTTTGCATAGCCGCAATAGACGCAGTTCAGTTTCTGCAGCGCGTTCAGATAGGCCAGGTGCTGTCGGTCGATGACGATGTAATCGCCCCGGCGCACGCGCGGAATGCCGTAGACCGGAAAACACAGCGCCTGATACAGCGCCACCCCCAGATCCAGCAGGACCAGCGGTACGATCAGCGCATAGATCACCGGCGCGGTCAGCACCGTCAGCGGGCGGGTGCGTGCCAGGAAACTGCCGAGCCTTTCGCGCGCGGCTCGGTGACGGGCGCGCACGTCGCGTTCGAAAACCACGCGGCGCCGCTCTAAGTGATAGCGCAGCGCGGCTCGTTTTTCCTCCAACTCCGCTTCCAGCGCATCTTCCAGGTCGCGCAGGCGGGCGGTCAGGTTTTCAAACGGCGTGGTCATGGCGGTGTCCGGCATCAGGGCGCGGACACCTCACCACGAATTGCCGGTGCCGCCAAGCCCGCGGCACGGCGGCTCAGTCCAGGAAGGCCTTCTCGACAACATAGTGCTTGGGGTCGGAATTGGCGCCTTCCTCAAGCCCGTAGCCTTCGAGCATTTCCTTGATTTCAAGGTTGAACGCCAGGTTGCCGCAGACCATCGCGCGGTCTGTTTCCGGGGTCAGTTGCGGCACGCCGAGATCGGCGAACACCGTTCCCGCGCGCATCAGGTCGGTGATCCGGCCCATCTTGGGGCTGTCTTCGCGCGTGGTGGTGGGGTAATAGCGCAGCTTTTCGTGGAAGCCCTCTCCGATCAGTTCGGCCAGCAGCTCGTCGCTGCGGATCTCGTCGATCAGTTCCTTGCCATATTGCAGCTCGTCCACTTCGCGGCAGGTATGGGTCAGGATCACTTCGTCGTAGTCCTCGTACGTCTGCGGGTCGCGCAGCAGCGAGGCGAAAGGCGCGATGCCGGTGCCGGTCGCGAACAGCCACAGCCGGTGGCCCGGCAGCAGGGCGTCATGCACCAACGTGCCAACGGGCTTGGGCCGCAGGATGATCTGGTCGCCCGGCTGGATGTGCTGCAACCGGCTGGTCAGAGGGCCGTCCTGCACCTTGATGGAATAGAACTCCAGCTCTTCGTCCCACGACGGCGAAGCAATGGAATAGGCACGCAGCAGCGGTTTGCCGTTGTCTTGCAAAAGGCCGATCATCACGAACTCGCCCGAGCGGAAACGCAGCGAGGCGGGGCGCGTCACCCGGAAGGAAAACAGCCGGTCAGTCCAGTGCTTGACCGCGGTCACGGTCTGGGCATCGGGCATTACCAGCGTTTTGGGTTTCGCGGTCTTGGCGGCTTCGGTCACGGGGCGCATCTCTGTCATGATTTCCTATGCCGGCCAATTAAACCGACACCTCAGATTAAACTTTGACATAGGTCAGATATTGACCGGGTGGAATGTGTCTCAGCCGCGCAGGCGCGATTGATAGTCATGGGCGCGCCAATCGGCGCGGAAAACCCACTGCTCCTGCGGCTGGCGGGCGGCCAGCGCGTCAGAGATCTCCACCTCGTCGAACCCGGCGCGGCGCGCCATGGCGTATTGGTCGGCGATCACGTGGCCCGCGGCGCGCAACCGGCCGCGATAGCCGCGCAGGCGCAGCAGCCGGGCAAGGGTAAAGCCGCGCCCGTCGGAAAAGCTGGGGAAGGCGACGCGGATCGCCTCCACGCCCGCCAGGTCAAGCGCGCCGATATCGGCGTCGGGGCCCAAGTCCAGCGTTTTCGGGCCGTCCCAGCCCAGGGTCCAGTCGTCGGCTGCAAAGCCGTTGTCGGTGACGATCACGCTCATGTCGCATCTCCTTGGCGCACCACCCGTCCGTTGACGATGTGAATGCCGCATTCCACTTTTTCCTGCCCGCGCCAACGTCCGGCGCGCGGGTCTTCGCCCGGGGCGACACGGCTGGTGCACGGGGCGCAGCCGATCGAGGGGAAGCCCTGCGCCACCAGCGGGTGCCGTGGCAGGCGGTTTTCATCCATGTAGTCGCGCACGTCGCCGGCACTCCAATGTGCCAGCGGGTTGACCTTGATCAGGCCGGTCGCCTCTTCCAGTTCAAAGAACTCAAGCGCGGCACGCGTGCCGCTCTGGTAGCGTTTGCGCCCGGTGATCCAGCCGTCGAACCCCGCCAGCGCCGCGTTCAGCGGTCGGGTCTTGCGCAGATCGCAGCAGCGGTCGGTGTCGGACAGGCGCAGCGCGCCGTAGGGGTCTTCGGCCTCGAGCGCGGCGGCGCTGGCGCGCACGACGCGCACGTCGGTCAGGCGCAGCCGTTCGGCCACCTCTTGCTGGTAGGCCAGGGTTTCGGCGAACAGCATGTGAGTGTCGATGAACAGCACCGGCGTGGTGCGGTCAGCCATCGCCACCAGGTGCAGCAACGCCACGCTTTCCGCGCCGAAGCTGGACACCATCGCGATGCTGCCGGCGACCCGCTCACGCAGGGCTGCCTCCAGCACCGCGGTGGCGCCGTGGTGGCGGTACCGCGCGTTCAGCGCCGCGACCTGCGCCGCCTGGTCGCCCAGGTCGGCGCTGGCCCGCGCCTGGGCGGGAGGGTCTTCCCAGGCGTAGAGCGGTTCGGGGTTACGCAGCATGAGCCTGTAGCGCCTTTTCGGGATAAAGCGCGGCCTTGAACGGCGCGGCGCCCAGACGGCGGTAGGTTTGCAGGAAGGTTTCGGCCTTGTCGGCGCGCAGATCGAGATAGGCCAGAACCAGTCGCTCGATCGCCGGCACGATCTCTTCTGCCGAGAAACCGGGGCCGGCCCGTTCGCCGATGGCTGCGGTCTGGGTGGCGTCGCCGCCCAGGGTGATCTGGTAGTTCTCCACCCCGGCGCGGTCGAGGCCCAGGATCCCGATATGCCCGACATGGTGATGCCCGCAGGC
>JAGRMT010000298.1 GCA_020441125.1 Roseivivax sp. | reverse complement strand
GCCTTCGTGAACTTCTTCGGCAAGCGTGACGGGCTGGTGCACGTCAGCCAGATCGTTCCGCGCCGCCTGAACCACCCGAACGAGGTGCTGAAGGAAGGCCAGGACGTGAAGGTCAAGCTGCTGGGCTTCGACGATCGCGGCAAGGTGCGCCTGTCGATGCGTTCGGTCGACCAGGAAACCGGCGAAGAGATCGTTGATGCCGACGGTGGCGACGAAGGCGGCGAGAAGCCCCAGGGCGGCGACCGCAAGCGTCGCGGCAAGCGCAAGGAAAACGCCGAGGATTGATCCTTGGCCAATCTGTAGAATGGAAACGCCCCGGCCAAGTGCCGGGGCGTTTTGCTTTGATGGCCTAGCCAAACGGGTGGTCAGGAATCCCGTACTGGGAATTGGCCCCGGCTTTTACCCGTTTCCCGCGCCTCGCGCTCTGGCAAAACCCGCCTCACGCGATCCGCGCGGCCACTGACTCACGGAAAACCGCTGCGCGCGGGCCCCGGTCTGGAAACAGGCCGGGGCCATCTGCCTCAGACCATTCGGATCACGTCCTTGTCGATCGCCAGCACATAGCCGCGCCGGGCGATGTTCTTGACCAGCAGCTCGGACACCAGCTGATTGCCCAGCGCGTCGCGCAGACGCTTGATCCGGGTCGCGCCCGCCGCCTCTTCGCAATCGGCCGAGGCGCGGCCGGAAATCACTCCCTCGATCTCTGCCCCGGTCAGGATGTCGTCATCCATCCGTGCCTCGGCCAGCACGGCCAGGGTCTCGATCGCGGCGTCGGTCAGCTTCAGCCCGATGGTGTTCATGTACACCGTCTTTTCCTCGCGCGAGATGATCAGCGAATTTACCTGGATGCCTGATCGTTCGATCTGGGCCATTTGCCGGTTCATCCCGGTCAGCATCAGCAGGAACACCAGCGCCGCCACCAGCATGGCGGCCGAGAACACCAGCAGCACGAAGATCACCATGCGGTAGCTGGCCAGCGTATCGGCAAAGGCGGTACCCGACTGGGCAAGGATCTCCAGCAGCTTCACCTCGTTCTGGCCGGTCATCGCGGCATTCTCGACGAACAGCCGTTCGACCCGCGCGTTGAACGCGTTGGCATCGGGCAGCGTCAGGAACAGCAGAACAGCGGCGCCTGCCAGCAGCAGCACGATTGCGGCGATCCCCGCCGCCACCACGCGCGAGCCGGACCGGCGCGCCTCAATAGCGGAGGAAGTTGGCGCCTGCACTCTCTCTCCTTTGGTCCAGTCCGCTGTCGTCGAACACCGACAGCACTGTCAGCAAGGTCCAGCCCTGTGCCGCCAGCCGGCCGGTCAGCTCGGCCTGGGCCGAGGCCTTGTCGCAGGCGCCGCGGATTTCCGCGACACCATAATGCAGCCGCAACGGGTTATCCTGCTTGGCCTTGTAATCGGCAAAGCAGCCGGCCTGCGCCGCGGCGGGTGCCAGGAAGGCAAGGATCAGAACAAGGGCTTTCATACCGCAACCCTGATCGCCGCCCCCCGGAAATTCAATAACAATTCAGGCTTAGAGGGCCTGCTATCGGATAACAGGGGCGGGTTATTGCGTGGCCGGCGGTCCGGCGGCCAGGGTTTGGACATCCGGCGTGTCCTGCCAAGGCGCCGCCTCCAACCCGCAACCGAAAGGAACCGTCCCATGTCCCGCCGCTTCATCGCTATCGTGCTGGCCGCCGCCCTGACCGCCACAACCATCGGCGCCCCGGTCCAGGCTGGCAACAACGACGATGTCCTCCGCCTGCTGGGCGCCGCCGCCGCGCTGGCGCTGGTCGGCAAGGTGATCGTCGACAACAACCGCCGTCAGGAAAATTCGCACAAGCGCAAGGTTACCATCGTGCCCGCCCCGCCCGCCGACCGCTGGCAGCACGAGCGCCGCCATGACCGGCAGCACCGCCACGACTGGGATCGCCGCCATGACCAGGACCATCGCCATGACCGTCGTGACGAACGCGCCGGGCACGGGCAGCCGGGCCGCAAGCCCTGGAAGGATGACCGCCCCTACAGCCACCGCGACCCGAACCGCGCCGGCACCCTGCCAGCCGAATGCGTTCAAAGCTATGAGACGGACCGCAACACCACATTCGTGCTGACCGAGCGCTGCCTGGAAAAGACCTATCGCAGCGCCCGCCCGCTGCCCGGTGACTGCCGCCTGGCGCTGAACCGCGAAGGCCGCATCACCATCGCCTATGGCCTGCGCTGCCTGCAGAAGAACGGCTACGAGATCGCGGCCAGCAAGTAATCGAGCAGAGCGCGGCCCGCACCACACCCTTAAGGCCGCGCCAACTTGGTGCGGGGCCCCCAACGCCCCGCACTTTTTTATTGCTCCGCCAGCCTTGGCCCTTGCGCCGCCGGTCGCGATGCGGTTCGAACGCACCATGCCGCAGCCAGACTTCTCATTCGAAACCGCCGCCATGGGGCGTGGCCTGGCCCGTGTCGCCGGGGTTGACGAAGTTGGCCGAGGCCCCCTGGCCGGGCCGGTTACCGCAGCTGCCGTGATCCTGGACCCGGCGCGCATTCCGCCTGGCCTGAACGACAGCAAGGCGCTGAGCGAGCCACGGCGCGAGGCGCTGGCCCGCGCCATCATGGACAGCGCGCAGGTCTGCATTGCCCATGCCAGCGTCGAAGAGATCGACGCGATGAACATCCTGCAAGCCAGCCATCTGGCCATGCGCCGTGCGCTGGCCGGATTGCCCGTTGCCCCCGATCACGCGCTGATCGACGGCA
>JAGRMT010000297.1 GCA_020441125.1 Roseivivax sp. | reverse complement strand
TCATGCCGACGCCGACCGAGGCCATGACCTTGAGATTGATGCCGAGCAGGTCGTCGCGGATCATGGCGGGCTTGCGCGGCACGCCGGCGGTCACGATGCAGACATCGGCACCGGCGATGTCGGCATAGTCCTGGGTGCCCTTCAGCTTGGCGTCGAAGCCTTCCGACGGGCCGGATTCCGCGATGTCCAGCGCCTTTCCTTGGGGAACGCCTTCCGCGATGTCGAACAGGACGACGTCGCCCAGTTCCTTGAGCGCTGCGAGGTGGGCGAGCGTGCCCCCGATCTGTCCCGCGCCGATCAGGGCAATCTTGGGTCTGGCCATTGGAACTCTCTCCGGTCCGTTGTGAATTTGGGCGAGGGCTTAGTGGCTTACGACCTGCCGCGCAAGGGTTCTGCGGCGGGGCGAGACATTGTGTACCATCGCATACGGTCCATTCGGCCTTTAAGTCATTTGCCGGGCAGGACAATTTCATTGCCCGAAGCGAATGCGCAAAAATGGTGCGCATCCGACCTGTTAGCGGTCGCGCCTACGGCCCGGAGGCCGGCAAGCACGGCATAGGCGGCCCGTACGGTGTCTGGTCGATTCCCTTACGTCACGCCCCCTTGTCCGGATTGGGCAGCTTGTCGGCCATGGTTTCGAACGCCAGCCCCGATGCAACAAGGCAGGTCAGGCCCGCCGCGGTGGTCACGGTGATGGTCCAACTGCCGCTTTCGGCGGAGGCAAACACCTCGACCAGCTGGTTGCCGGCGCCCAGCCCGATCGAGCGGCGGGTTTCGCCATAGCGGCTGGCCAACCGCTCCAGCACGGTATCGCGCGGGGCGCAGGCGGTGGTGGATTGGGCGCAGGCCGGTCCGGCGAGCGCGACGAGGGCAGTGCAGAATGCGATGCGTTTCATGACGCGGCCTTTCAGGGATGTCAGCTGTAAGTCACCGCTTCCTCTCTTGTCCGGTCGTTCCCGGACGGAAGTGTGCGGCCATCATGCGGCATGGTTTGTTGCAGCAAGGTTAATGGCCCGGCCGGCGCGATTTTTCTGCGACGCGGCATTTCTGCCCTTGAAGTTTTCCGAAAAAAATGCCCCATTCCGCGCAACTTTATTAGGCGGAGACTCTCTGATGGACATGCGCGCGCGGCCCTATCGTTCGGTCCTTTACATCCCCGGCTCGAAAGAGCGGGCGCTGGAAAAGGCCAAGACCCTGCCGGTCGACGCCATCATCTTCGACCTTGAGGACGCCGTCGCGGTCGAGGAGAAGCCCGCCGCGCGCGAGACACTGAAAGCGGCGCTGGCCGCCGGCGGCTACGGCAACCGGGTGCGTATCGTGCGCATCAACGGGCTGGACACCGAATGGGGCGAGGCCGACGCCCGCGCTGCGGCGCAGATGGATTGCGATGCGGTGCTGCTGCCCAAGGTGGAAAGCGCCGCGCAACTGGATGCGCTGGCCGCATTGGTGGGCGGCAAACCGATCTGGGCGATGATGGAAACTCCGCGCGGGATGCTGAACGCAGCCGAGATCGCCGCGCATCCGCAGATGGCTGGCTTCGTGATGGGCACCAACGACCTGGCGAAAGAGCTTCAGTGCCGTTTCCGCCCGGACCGTCTGCCGATGCTGACGTCGCTGTCGCTGTGCCTGCTGGCGGCCAAGGCGGAAAAGATCGTGATCGTCGATGGCGTCTACAACGCCTTCAAGGACGAGGACGGGCTGAAGGCCGAATGCGACCAGGGCCGCGACATGGGCTTTGACGGCAAGACGCTGATCCACCCCGCGCAGGTGGAGATCGCCAACGCCGCCTTCGCCCCGACCGAGGCCGAGGTCGACCTGGCCCGCCGCCAGATCGCCGCCTTCGAGGCGGCCGAGGCCGAAGGGCAGGGCGTGGCTGTGGTCGACGGCAAGATCGTCGAGAACCTGCACGTTGTCACCGCCCGGGAGATTCTGGCAAAGTCGGAGGCGATTGCAGCCCTGACAGCGGAGTGAACTCATGGCCCTTCTCGTCTCAGGCGTCGCCCTTTGGTGGCTGGCGCATCTGTTCAAACGCCTTGCACCGGACACTCGTGCGCGCCTGGGTGACGGGGGCAAGGGGCTGGTCGCCCTGGTGCTGGCCGCGTCGATCCTGATGATGATCTTCGGCTACCGGATGGCAGACGGCGCCTTCTTCTGGGGCCGCCACCCGGCAACAGTGGGCATCAACAACCTGCTGATGGTCTTTGCGCTCTACCTCACCTCGCCCGGCCCGTCGAAGGGTGCGATCTTCTACCGGATGCGCCATCCGATGCTGACCGGCTTCGCCGTTTGGGCTGCGGCGCACCTGCTGGTGAATGGCGACGTGCCGTCCTTCGTTCTTTTCGGCGGTCTCGGAATTTGGGCGCTGGTCGAGATGGCGGTGATCAACCGGGCAGAGCCACGCTGGACCCCGCCGGCCAAGGGCGCCATCGCCAAGGACGCGATGTTTCTTGCCGCCAGCGTCGTGCTGCTGCTTGTGATCGGCTGGGTTCACACCTGGCTGGGCTATCCAACATTCGGGTGAACCCATGAAACTCTATCGATTCCTGACCGCCGACGACACCTCGGCCTTTTGCCACAAGGTCTCTGCCGCGATTGACAAGGGCTGGGAACTGTACGGCGATCCGCAATATGCCTTCGACGCCGCCAACGGGGTGATGCGCTGCGGCCAGGCCGTGACCAAGGAAGCGCCGGGCACCTATCACCCTGAAATGAAACTTGGAGAGCAATGACATGGCCAAAACCAATCCGGGCCGGTTTTTCGAAGATTACGCCATTGGTCAGGTTATCGACCATGCCGTGCCCAGAACGGTTTCGGGCGGCGAACGGGCGCTGTATCACGCGCTTTATCCCGCCCGCCATGCTCTTTACTCGTCGGATGAGTTCGCCCGTGCTTGCGGCCTGCCGCAAAGCCCGATCGACGATCTGGCCGCCTTCCACGTGGTGTTTGGCAAGACCGTGCCCGACATCTCGCTCAATGCCGTGGCAAATCTCGGCTATGCCGAGGGCCGATGGCTGAAGCCGGTCTATGCCGGCGACACGCTGCGCTCGTCTTCCGAGGTGATCGGCCTGAAGGAGAATTCCAACGGCAAGACCGGGGTTGTCTACGTGCGCACCCGCGGTACCAACCAGCGCGGCGAGACGGTCATGAGCTATGTCCGCTGGGTCATGGTGCGCAAGAACGACCTCGGCGCGCCCGCGCCGGAAACGGTGGTGCCGGCGCTGAAACCGGCGCTGGCGGCTTCCGACCTGGTGATCCCCGAGGATCTGCACTTCAACGACTACGACTTTGCCCAGGCGGGCGAACCGCACCGCTGGGGCGATTATGCCGTGGGCGAAACCATCGACCATGTTGACGGTGTGACCATCGAGGAGGCCGAGCACATGCTGGCCACACGGCTTTGGCAGAACACCGCCAAGGTGCATTTCGATGCCACGTTCCGCCCCGACGGCCAGCGGCTGATCTATGGCGGGCACGTCATTTCGATGGCGCGGGCGCTGTCTTTCAACGGGTTGGCAAACGCGCAGATGATCGTTGGCCTGAACGGTGGCGCGCACGCCAACCCGTGCTTTGCCGGCGATACGGTCAAGGCATGGTCCGAGGTGCTGGACAAGGCGGAAACCAAGGCCCCCGGCGTCGGCGCGATCCGGCTGCGGCTGGTGGCAACGAAGGGCGGCGAGCCTTTCGCGCTGAAGGGCGAAGACGGAAAATACCGCCCGGAGGTTCTGCTTGATCTCGACTATTGGGCCCTGATGCCGATGTGACGGGCCGAAGCGACTCAGCCGCGCGCAGGTCACATTCTGCCATCGGAATATTAGCGCCGGACAGTCTGGAAATCTGTGATCACAGGCTTCAAGGCTGTGATCACAAACGCGAAAATTCTGCACTCAAAAGGAAAAAACCCCGAGTTTGACGCGATCACAACCGTGACAGGGCGCAAAAAACGGGTAGAAGAACCGCAGCGAACCGAGAGGACAGAGATATGGCCGATGTCAACCGGGGCAACCGCCCGCTGTCGCCCTTCATGCTGGGCCAGTACTACCGCTTCCAGCTCAACTCCGTCACGTCGATCCTGACCCGGATCACCGGGAATGCCCTGATCGTTCAGGCTTTCCTGATTGCCTGGTGGTTCATGGCCGCCGCGGCCGGGCCAGACTATTTCGCGACGGTGGACTGGATCGTCACATCGTGGATCGGCGACCTGATCCTGCTCTTCTCGACCCTGGGCCTGTGGTACCACGCGCTGGCAGGCGTCCGGCACCTGATCTGGGACAACGCCGCCATGCTGGACATGCAAACCGCAGACAAGCTCAGCTGGGCGGTCATCGCCGGCTCTGTCTTGCTGACCCTCATCACCATCATCGCCGTCTGAAGGAGGCCGCAATGCGTTACCTGACCGACCGCAAGCGCGCCGCTGGACTGGGCGCCGCCAAATCCGGAACCGACCACCTTTGGGGGATGCACGTCAGCTCTATCGGGCTGATCATCCTGGTGCCGCTGTTCGTCTTCACCTTTGGCCCGATCCTGGGATCGTCCTACGAAGAGGTGGTGGCCTACTACGCGCATCCCTGGCCCGCCGCGATTGCCGCGCTGACCCTGGCCGTGGGCATGATCCACTTCAAGAACGGCGCACAGGAAGCCATCCTGGACTACATGCACGGCGCGAGCGCGCGCCTGACCATCATCCTGGTCACGTGCCTCGCCTACGGCATTGCCGGTGTGGGCATCTTCTCGCTGATCCGGCTGGCACTCTAAGACCCGAGGAACACAATGGCTGCTTATCAATACGAAACGCATCAATATGACGTTGTGGTGGTCGGTGCCGGCGGCGCGGGCCTGCGCGCAACGCTGGGCATGGCCGAACAGGGGCTGCGCACCGCCTGCGTGACCAAGGTCTTCCCGACCCGCTCGCACACCGTAGCGGCACAGGGCGGCATCGCCGCCTCGCTGTCGAACATGGGGCCCGACCACTGGCAGTGGCACATGTACGACACCGTCAAGGGGTCTGACTGGCTGGGCGATACCGACGCGATGGAATACCTGGCGCGTTCCGCCCCCGCGGCGGTGTACGAGCTGGAACACTACGGCGTGCCCTTCAGCCGCACCGAGGAAGGCAAGA
>JAGRMT010000296.1 GCA_020441125.1 Roseivivax sp. | reverse complement strand
GAGATGCTGCACATCTTCCTGTCCAACAGTCCCGGCGATTGTGTCTATGGTACCTCGGGCGTGCCGGTTCCGGGCTACGAGGTGCGCCTGGTTGATGAACATGACGAAGAGGTGGGCGACAACGGCGTGGGCGAATTGCTCGTGCGCGGCCCCTCCAGCGCCGAGGGGTACTGGAACCGGCGAAACAAGTCGCAATCCACCTTTGCCGGTCACTGGACCCGCACCGGCGACAAGTACGAGCGCACCGGCGATGGGCGCTATGTCTACTGTGGCCGGGCCGATGACATGTTCAAGGTCTCTGGCATCTGGGTTTCGCCCTTCGAGGTCGAACAGGCGCTGGTTGAGCATCCCGCCGTGCTGGAAGCGGCGGTGATTGCGCGCAAGAACCAGGAGGGGCTGGAAAAGCCCGCCGCCTACATCGTGCTGAAGAACAAGGATAAGTGCCCCTCGGTGGAAGAGCTGAAGGCATTCGTCAAGGAAAAGGTCGGGATGTGGAAATACCCGCGCTGGATCGACGTGGTGGACGAGTTGCCCAAGACGGCGACAGGCAAGATCCAGCGGTTCAAGCTGCGCGACCTGGCGCCGGCAGGTGTAGAATGACGCTGGACTGGGCCAAGGGGCGCGGGCGGCTGACCGCGGGGGGCAGGGCACTGGAATGGGCCGCCTTTGGTGCGGCGCCGCGCCCGGATGTGCCGACGATCGTTCTGTTGCACGAAGGGCTGGGTTGCCTTGATCTGTGGCGCGATTTCCCAGCTCGGTTGTCCGCCGCGACGGGTCTGCCGGTGTTGGCCTATTCGCGCGCCGGGTATGGCCGCTCGGACCCTGCCGACTTGCCGCGGCCACTGGACTACATGACGCGCGAGGCGGTTGATGTGCTGCCGGACGTGCTGAACGCGCTGGGCGCCGACCGTGTCATCCTGTTGGGCCATTCCGACGGAGCGACCATCGCTGCCGAGTATGCCGGCCGGGTCGAGGATTTCCGCGTGCGCGGGCTGATCCTGATGGCACCGCATTTCTTTACCGAGGACATGGGCCTTGCCTCGATCGCCGAAGCCCGAACCGCCTTCGAAACGACAGACCTGAAGGCGCGCATGGCGCGTTATCACGACGATCCCGAGGCCACCTTCCGCGGTTGGAGCGACGCCTGGCTGGCGCCCGGATTTCGCCGCTGGAGCGTCGGCGAAGTCATTGATTACTGGCGCATTCCGGCGCTTGTCATTCAAGGGCGGCAGGATCAGTACGGCACCCTTGCGCAGGTGCGCGAGATCGAGACGCGCTCTTACGCGCCGGTCGATACGGTGATCGTCGAAGATTGCGCCCATGCCCCGCACCTGGAGCAGCCGCAGGCCGTGCTGGATGCGGCGGCCGAGTTCTGTGCCCGGCTGACCCGGATCGAGGCGGCCGAAGTCGATTGCGCATGATCGCGCTGCCGCCGGTGCCGCACCTGCCTGGCCAGACGCCGAGGCCGGACCCGGCGCTGTTTGCCGCCTTTCACGCCAGCGTCGCGCCCGGCATGGCCGTCGCCGACCTGGCGCGTTCAGCCGCCTTTGCCGGCGGGCTTGAGGCCTTTGACGCGGGCTATTTCTGGGAAGCGCATGAATTGTGGGAGCCGGTCTGGATGGCGCTTCCTGCCGGTGGGGCCGAGCGGCTGTACCTGCAAGGGCTGATCCAGCTGGCCAATGCCGGGCTCAAGGCGCGAATGGGCCGGGGTGCGGCCTCGGCCAAGTGCCTGGCGCGGGCTGACGCGCTGCTGGCGGAATCTGTCCGGCGCGATGGTGGCGCGGGGCTGGGTCTGGCTGGTGAACGCCTGGAGGCCATGCGGGCCAGAGCGTCCCAAGAAATTGCATTATAATGCAAACATCAGAGATTTTTGTGTGCAGATATTTGCAAGATGCTGAAAGTAAACCACAAAAAAATCATCAGTTTTGTGTTTACGTTGGAAATATACTGCACTATTGTGCATGACAACAAGGAGGATGCGCCATGGGTGAAGCTGCCAAGGAAAAGGTCATCGACTTCCAGACGGACCCGTCGCGGTACCGCCACTGGCGTGTCGAGTATGATGGCGATGTCGCCAATCTGTACATGGATGTCGACGAGAACGGCGGCCTTTTCGACGGCTACCTGCTCAAGCTGAACTCATACGATCTGGGCGTTGATATCGAGTTGGCCGACGTGGTCCAGCGGATGCGCTTCGAGCATCCCGAGGTCAAGGTCGTGGTGATGCGCTCGGGCAAGGACAAGGTGTTCTGCGCGGGTGCCAACATCCGGATGCTGGGCGGCGCAAGCCATGCGCACAAGGTCAACTTCTGCAAGTTCANNAGACGCGCAACACCTTCGAGGCAGCGCAGGACGACAGCGGTCAGAACTACATCTGCGCGGTCAAGGGGTCTTGTGCCGGCGGCGGGTACGAGCTGGCTCTGGCCTGCAACTACATCATGCTGACCGATGACAGCGCCTCGGCCGTGGCCCTGCCCGAAGCGCCCCTGTTGGCGGTTCTGCCGGGTACCGGCGGGCTGAC
>JAGRMT010000295.1 GCA_020441125.1 Roseivivax sp. | reverse complement strand
GTCGGCGGCGTGCAGCAGGTGATGCTGAAAGTCCGCTTCGCCGAGATGCAGCGCTCCGTCTCCAAGTCGCTCCAGGCTTCGCTGGCCACCGGCGGCTCTATCATGAACGGCGACCTGGGCCTGGAAATCGGCACCGGCAACGCCACCTCCAGCGCCGCGGTCGACGACGTGGCGACCAAGCTGCGGCCCGGCACCAGCGCCGGCGGCGCGATGCTGATGGGTTTCAACTCCGGCGGTCTGGAAGTGGGCATCCTGCTGGAAGCGCTGGAAACCAAGGGCATGGTCCGCACCCTTGCGGAACCGAACCTGACCGCGCTGTCAGGGCAGCAGGCCAATTTCCTGGCGGGCGGCGAATATCCCGTTCCGGTTCCGCAGGGCGACGGCACGATCTCGATCGAATACCGGCCCTTCGGTATCGAACTGGCCTTTACTCCGCGGGTCATCGACGGCGACCTGGTCAATCTTGAAATGAAGGCCTCGGTTTCCTCGATCGACACTTCGAACGGTATCGACCTGGACAACCTGCGCATCGACGCCTTCCGCAAGCGCGAAACCGCCACCACGGTCGAGCTGCGCGACGGCGAGAGCTTTGCCGTTGCCGGCCTGTTGCAGGACGATTTCCGCGACAACTCGGGCCAGATCCCGTGGCTGGGCGACATTCCCGTGCTGGGCGCGCTGTTCCGCAGCGCCGATTATGCGCGGCAACAATCCGAACTGGTCATCATCGTGACGCCGCACCTGGTAACCCCCACCCGGGGCGAGGTGCTGGCCCTGCCGACCGACCGTGTCACGCCGCCCAGCGAAAAGGATCTGTTCCTGTTCGGCCGCGTCGTCGACAAGCAGCGCGCGCCGCGTGGCGGCGCCGCCGGCGAAGTGGCGCAGCAGGATTTCACCGGTTCCTACGGCTATGTGATGGACTAAGCGCGATGCGGGGGCACATGAAAACGACGGTCATCCTGTTGGGCGCCACGCTGGCGCTGGGCGGTTGCGGCGCGCAGTTCCTGCGCGAGGCCGGTACCAGCATCGACAACGGCACCTTCGGCAACGCCACCATGAACAACACCCAGATCATGGCCGGCGAAAAGAACTATGTCATCGACCTGGCACGCCGGTTCGCCGCCGATGTGCCGTCGACCATCAACTTCGCCTTCAACAGCAGCCAGCTGGACGCCGAGGCACAGTCGATCCTGCGCCAGCAGGCCGACTGGATCCGCCAGTTCCCCGAGGTGCGCTTCCGCGTCTACGGCCATACTGACCTGGTCGGATCGGATGCCTACAACCAGCGCCTGGGCCTGCGCCGGGCACAGGCCGCGGTGCGCTACCTGTCGACGCTGGGCATCAGCCGCGACCGGCTGGAAGCGGTCGTCTCGTACGGCGAAACGCAGCCGCTGATCGTGACCGAGAACGAAGAGCGCCGCAACCGCCGTACCGTGACAGAGGTTTCCGGTTTTGTCCGGTCGCATCCCAGCCTGCTGGATGGCAAGTACGCCGAGGTGGTCTACCGCGAATACATCACCAGCGCCGTGCCCCCGACCTCGCTTGAGGGGACAGGCGGTCTGGCCGCGGGAACCGAAGGCTGATCGTCGCGCGATACCGCACAATTTCGGTTATTTGGTCCAAATGTCGCCCACATTCCCGCGCACCTTCCATCGTGAAGTGATCTGCGCGTCCGACTCGGGAACCCCCGTGTTCGGGTACGGATCGGGCTTGTAGCCAGCCGCTCCATGCCCCTTCCCCCCTCGGTCGCGCGGAGGTGAAGGGATGCATGGCGAATGACAAAAAAGACTGAGCAGACGGCCGACATCGCGCCGATCCTCGCTTGCACGATCAGCCGGGACGTTCAGAACTTCGATCTCCTCATCGAGGACATGGAAGCGATCATGGGCGAGGCCTGGGGCGACCTTGGCTTCGAAGAGGCGTTTGTATTCCTCGGCCAGCCAGATGCCGACAACCTGGAATTCGTCGCCTTGGCCGTCGATGATATCGACGAGGAAAACCTGACCCAGCTGACCCAGATCATCAGCGCCGCCAAGGCGCGCGAGATCAAGGTCGTGCTGATCGCCGAAGACATCTCGCCGGCTGCCCTGCACCAGTTGTTGCGCAGCGGCGCCGACGAATTCGTGCCCTATCCCCTGCCCGAAGGCGAACTGGCCGACGCGGTGGAACGCCTGCGCACACAGGTGCCCGAGCCCCAGCCGCACCCTGCCAGGGAAGACAACAAGCCCCTGGCCAAGAACTCCCGCGGCGCTGGCGCGGTGATCGCCGTTCAGGGTATGGCCGGCGGTGTCGGCACCTCGACCTTTGCCGTCAACCTGGCATGGGAGCTGGCCACCACCAGCAAGACCAACGCGCCCCGCGTCTGCATCCTGGACCTGGGCCTGCAATTCGGTTCCATCGCGACCTACCTCGACCTGCCGCGCCGCGACGTGGTGCTGGAGCTGCTGTCGGATCTAGAACATGTCGACCAGGACAGTTTTGGCGGCGCGATCAGCAGCTTCGAAGACAAGATCAGCGTCCTGACCGCCCCGGCGGACATCCTGCCGCTGGACATCATCCAGCCGCATGAGCTGAACCGTCTGTTCGACGTGGCCACGGCGCATTTCGACTATGTCATCGTAGACCTGCCCAGCACTCTGGTGAACTGGTCCGAAGTGGTCCTGGAACGCGCCAACGTCTACTTTGCCCTGATGGAGCTGGACATGCGGTCGGCCCAGAACATCCTGCGCCTGCGCCGCGCGCTTCAGACCGAGAGCCTGCCGCTGGAGAAGCTGCGTTTCGTGCTGAATCGGGCCCCGCGGTTCACCGATCTGCAAGGCAAGAGCCGGGCCAAGCGCATGGCCGAGTCGCTGGACATCTCGATTGACGTGCAACTGCCCGACGGCGGCAAGGTGGTGACGCAGGCCTGCGACCATGGCCTGCCGCTGGCCAGCCAGGCGTCGAAGAACCCGCTGCGCAAGGAAATCGCCAAGATCGCCGCCTCGCTTCACGCGATCGGTGAATCGTCAACCCAAGCTGCCTGAGACCGAGGCCCATGTTTTCGCGCTACAAGAAATCCGCCCCCGCCCCGGCCCAATCGTCTGCAGCCCCCGCCGCGGGCGCAGCCCCGGCCAAGGAAAAATCGGTCGCCGCGCTGGCGGCCGCGATGCCGAAGGCGGATCGCGCCGCGCGCAAGCCGATGCCCAAGCGGGCTGCCCAGGTCGAAGCGACCGACAAGGACCAGAAGCGCAAGTCGCGCATGAACGAGCTGAAGGTCGAACTGCACAAGGCGCTGCTGGAAAACCTGAACCTGTCGGCATTGGAACATGCCTCCGAGGTCGATCTGCGCCGCGAAATCGCGGCCATCACCTCGGAAATGCTGCAGGAAAAGGGCGTGACGCTGAACCGCGACCTGCGCGAGACGCTGCACAGCGAACTTTATGACGAGGTGCGTGGCCTGGGCCCGCTGGAGACCCTGCTGAAGGACGAGACCGTCTCGGATATTCTGGTGAACGGTCCGCAGCAGATTTTCATCGAACGCAACGGCAAGCTTCAACTGTCCGACATCACCTTCAAGGACGAAAAGCACCTGATGCGGATCATCGACAAGATCGTGTCGGCCGTTGGCCGGCGCGTCGATGAATCCAACCCCTATGTCGACGCCCGCCTTGCCGACGGCTCGCGTTTCAACGCAATGGTGCCGCCGATCGCAATCGACGGCTCGCTTGTCTCGATCCGGAAGTTCAAGAAAGACAAGCTGGGCATCGACGATCTGGTGCGTTTCGGCGCCTTCTCCGAGGAGATGGCTGTCTACCTGCAGGCCGCGGTGGCGACCCGGCTGAACATCATCGTGTCCGGTGGTACCGGCTCCGGTAAAACGACCACGCTGAACGCGCTGTCGTCATTCATCGACGACAGCGAACGCATCCTGACAATCGAGGACACCGCCGAACTTCAGCTGCAACAGACCCACGTGGGCCGGATGGAAAGCCGCCCGCCCAACGTCGAGGGCAAGGGCGCGGTTACGCCGCGCGACTGCCTGAAGAACGCCCTGCGGATGCGCCCCGACCGCATCAT
>JAGRMT010000294.1 GCA_020441125.1 Roseivivax sp. | reverse complement strand
CGGTATTACCTGAACGGCGTCTACATGCATGTGGCCGAGTCCGACGGCGGGCGCGTGCTGCGCTGCGTCGCGACCGATGGGCACCGGCTGGCCCGGATCGACGCCCCCCTGCCCGACGACGCCGAAGAGATGCCCGGCGTGATCGTGCCGCGCAAGACGGTGGCAGAGCTGCGCAAGCTGCTGGATGTCGATGACATGGACATCGCCGTCAGCGTGTCGGAAACCAAGGTGCGCTTTGCCACGCCCGAGATCACGCTGACATCGAAGGTGATCGACGGCACCTTCCCCGATTACTCGCGCGTCATTCCCACCGGCAACACACGCCGGCTGGAGGTCGACGCCGCCGAATTCGCCAAGGCGGTGGATCGTGTCGCCACCGTCAGCTCGGAACGCTCGCGCGCGGTCAAGCTGGCGCTTGACGAAGACCGGCTGGTGCTGTCGGTCAATGCCCCCGACAGCGGTGCGGCCGAGGAAGAGCTGGCAGTCGCCTACGGCGACGAACCGCTTCAGATCGGCTTCAACGCGCGCTACCTGCTGGAGATCGCCAGCCAGGTGGACCGCGAAAACGCGGTGTTCATGTTCAACTCCGCCGGCGATCCGACGCTGATGCGCGAGGGAGACGATACCTCGGCCGTCTATGTCGTCATGCCCATGCGGGTGTGACCGCCGGGCGTCCGGTGCCAACGGGCGATAGGCCGGACGCCGCGCCAAGGGGCTGGACCGCATGAGCCTGCATCTGTCGCGCCTGACGCTGTCGCATTTCCGGTCGCACAAGCGGGCGGTGATCGAGGTGGACGCACGCCCCGTGGCCCTGTTCGGGCCCAATGGCGCGGGCAAGACCAACCTGCTGGAAGCGGTCAGCCTGTTTTCGCCCGGCCGCGGAATGCGCCGCGCCAGTGCCGAAGAGATGACCCGCCGCCCCGAAGCGATCGGCTGGAAAATCACCGGCGACCTGGTTTCGGGCGGACAGCGGCACGAGATCGCGTTCCAATCTGAAAACGGCGCCGCGCGCCAGGTGCGGATAGACGACAAGGCGGCCACGCAGACCCAGCTGGGCCAGATCGCGCGGGTGCTGTGGCTGGTCCCGGCCATGGACCGGCTGTGGATCGAGGGCGCGGACGGGCGGCGGCGATTTCTGGACCGCATGACGCTTAGTTTCTTTCCCGCCCATGCCGAGGTGACGCTGGCCTATGACAAGGCGATGCGCGAACGTAACCGGCTGCTCAAGGACCAGGTGCGCGACGGCAGCTGGTACCGCGCGCTAGAGGGGCAGATGGCCGAGGCGGGTACGCTGATCCACGCCCACCGGCTGGCCGCGCTAGAGGCGCTGGACAAGGCACAAACTGGCGCCGTGACCGCCTTTCCCGCCGCGGCGCTGGCGCTGACCCATCCCGAAACGGAAATGCCTGCCACCGCCGAGGCGCTGTGCGCCGCACTGGCCGACAGCCGCACCCAGGACCTGTATGCCGGGCGCACGCTGGTCGGGCCGCACCGTGCCGATCTGGAGGCCGTCTATACCGCCAAGGGCGTGCCCGCGCGCGACTGTTCCACGGGCGAGCAGAAAGCGCTGCTGATCAGCCTGATCCTGGCCAATGCCCGGGCGCTGGCCGACCAGATCGGCGCGCCGCCGATTCTGCTTCTCGACGAAGTCGCCGCGCACCTGGATCCGTCGCGCCGGGCCGCGCTGTATGACGAAATCGTCACCTTGGGCGCGCAGGCGTGGATGACTGGCACCGAACGCAGCCTGTTCGAGCATCTGGGCCCGCGCGCGCAGTACCGCGAGGTGACCGCGACCGAGGGCACCTCGCAGATCACGGTGGCCTGATCAGGCCGTTCAGTTGCGGTATTTCTCTGCTTCTTGCGACACGGCGAACAGGCTGTTGGGCAGGCGCGCCGTACGGTCCATTGCCCCCAGCACCACCGTGGTGGAGGAGCCGCTGTCGTCGTTCACGACCCATTGCCGCAGTTCCACCGGGTTGTCGGTGAACTTCAGCTGGATGTTGCCATACTCTGGATGCTCGGGATCCTGGGCGGTGACGATGGTGGCGGTGCCATCATAGCTGTGCCCGGTCACCATGTCGGCCCGGCCCAGATCGACCTGCGCCGCCAGGATGATGCTAAGCGGGGTGCGGTTGAGCGGGTATTGTTCAACCGTTTGCATCTTGGTGTCGAAAACCCCGACGCTGCCGTTGCCCACCATCACCAGCGCTGCCGTGGGCGGGTCGTATTCGAACCGCATCTTGCCGGGTCGCTTGAGATAGATCGTGCCGGTCGAGATCGTGCCGTCGTCGTTGATCTGGGTAAAGACGCCCTTGCCCTGCGTCAGATCGTTCAGATAGGCCGATATGGCATTCAGCGACAGCTTGTCTGCCGCGGCGGGCATTGCCAGCGCCAGCCAGGCCAGCGCGATCGGAACCAGTTTCTTCATGGCATACCTCTGCACGATGCGGGCCGTTCCCCGCGCCTGGCAAAAACATAGGGCACGGCGGCGCGTCTTTCGATAGCGCGGGCGAAGTTAACCGATAACGAAGGCGGCAGCCCGCCGGATCGGCGCCGGGCCGTGGCCCGGCGCGCCGGATGTACGGCGCCTGCCCTAGGCCTGCTCGGGCACCAGGATCTCGCGCTTGCCGACGTGGTTGGAAGACGAGACGACGCCGTTATCCTCCATCTGCTCAACCAGCCGGGCGGCCTTGTTATAGCCGATGGCCAGCTTGCGCTGGATGTAGGAGGTGGAGCATTTGCGATCCTTGATCACGATGGCCACCGCCTGGTCGTAAAGCGCGTCCTCGCCATCGGTATTGCCGCCGGTCAGGCCCAGCACCGCGTCGATCGACGCTTCCTTGTCCTCGTCCGGGCCCTCGATCACGCCGCCAACGTATTCGGGCGGGCCGAAAGACTTGAGATGGTTGACCACCTCCTCGACCTCGGTGTCCGAAACGAACGGACCGTGGCAACGGGTGATGCGCGCGCCGCCGGCCATGTAAAGCATGT